>NZ_JAUSZJ010000002.1:1107500-1442500 GCF_030817475.1 Streptomyces sp. V2I9
TTCGATCGTGCCGGCCGGGTGCCGTCGTACGAGGGTGCGGCCCAGCAGATCGGGGGCGACGTCCAGGACGTCGCGGTCGAAGAAGTCGCGCGTCAGCGGCGTGCGCTCAGGGCTTTCGGTCATGCCGTCCGAGGGTACCGGGATCGTCCGGACGGGAACCGGCTACCGTCATGGCGCGTATGTAGGGGTCAGGACCTAGAAGGAGTGACTATGGGCTTCAAGCGGCTGCTCGCGAGCATGGGCGCCGGTGGCGCATCGGTGGAGACCGAGCTCACCGAGGTGAACGTCGTCCCCGGCGGCATCGTCCAGGGCGAGGTGCGGATCCAGGGCGGTTCGGTCGCCCAGCAGATCGAGGGGCTGAACGTCGGCCTCCAGGCACGGGTCGAGGTCGAGGGCGGGGACCAGGAGACCAAGCAGGACATCGAGTTCACCAAGCTGAACCTCGGCGGCGCCTTCGAGGTACAGGCGAACGCGGTGCACGTGGTGCCGTTCGGCCTGGAGATCCCGTGGGAGACGCCGATCACGATGTTCGGCGGCCAGCACCTGCGCGGGATGAACATCGGGGTGACCACCGAGCTGGAGATCGCCCGCGCGCTGGACTCCGGCGACCTGGACCCGATCAACGTGCACCCGCTGCCGGCGCAGGAGGCCATCCTGGACGCCTTCCGTCAGCTCGGTTTCGGTTTCCGCAGCGCGGACATGGAGCGCGGTCACATCCGCGGCACGCGCCAGCGGCTGCCGTTCTACCAGGAGATCGAGTTCGTCCCGCCGGCCCAGTACCGCGGTCTGAACCAGGTGGAGCTGACGTTCGTCGCCGACGAACGGGAGATGGACGTCGTCCTGGAGATGGACAAGAAGCCGGGGCTGTTCAGCGAGGGCAGTGACTCCTACCGCGCGTTCAAGGTGGGCCTGCACGACTACCAGCAGACCGACTGGGCGGCCTACCTGAACCAGTGGCTCGCCCAGGTCGGCGGTCAGCGCAACTGGCTCTAGGCGGCGGTACGCCCCCTACAGTCGGGGAAGAAGGCAGACGAACCGATCAGGAGAGGTGCGAGACGTGACCGAGCCGAAGAGGGCCCCGCTGCCGCATGACTTCCACCCGGAGGTGCCGGCGTTCACCGTCGTGAGCGACGATCTCGCTCCGGGGGCCGTACTGGACGACGCCCAGGTGTATGCGGCCGGGAACACCTCGCCGCAGCTGCGGTGGGAGGGTTTTCCCGAGGGGACCAAGAGCTTCGCCGTGACCTGCTTCGACCCCGACGCCCCGACGGGCAGCGGGTTCTGGCACTGGGTGCTCTTCGACGTCCCGGTGTCGGTGACCGAGCTGCCCGCCGGTGCGGGCAGCGGGGAGTTCAAGGGACTGCCCGAGGGCGCCGTCCAGGCCCGTAACGACTACGGGGCGAAGGAGTTCGGCGGGGCCGCGCCCCCGGCCGGGGAGAACCACCGGTATGTGTTCACCGTGTACGCGGTGGACACCGACAAGCTCGGTGTCGACAGCGACGCGTCACCCGCGGTGGTGGGATTCAACCTCCGGTTCCACACGCTGGGCCGCGCGCAGTTGATCGGTGAGTACGAGGCCCCCGCCGGCGATTAGTTCGTCTGCCGTTTGCCCTGCTCTGGTCTTGGAGAGATCAGAGCAGGGCATTTTTTATTGCGTTGTCCATCGCGGCCCGCCCGGACAGAGTTGATCCGGGCCTGCCAGGGGGCGGGCGGCACACGGGAGGTGGGCAGGATGCGTGACACGTTGGTTCTCAACGCGAGCTTCGAGCCGCTGTCGACGGTGACGCTCAACCGCGCGGTGGTCCTGATCCTGACGGACAAGGCCGTCGTGGAGCAGTCGCATCCCGAGCTGCGTATGCGCGGTGCCGCCGTGGACATACCGGCGCCGCGCGTGATCAGGCTCTGCCGGTACGTACGGGTGCCGTTCCGAAGACAGGCGCCGTGGTCCAGGAGGGGCGTGCTGGTCCGGGACCAGTACCGGTGCGCGTACTGCGGGCGGCGGGCGTCCACCGTCGACCACGTGGTGCCGCGTGCGCAGGGCGGGCAGGACACGTGGCTGAACACGGTGGCCTCCTGTGCGGAGGACAACCACCGCAAGGCGGCCCGGACGCCGGAGCAGGCGGGGATGCCGCTGTTGAAGCAGCCGTTCGTCCCCTCCCCCGCCGAGGCGATGCTGCTGGCGATGGGTGCGCGCGACCGGTCGGCGCTGCCCGAGTGGCTGGACCGGGCGGCAGCGGCGTAGGGAGTGGCGCGGATCGTGCTCCGCCGGCGCGGGGTGCCGTGGCGTAGGCGGTGTACGCCTGGTGGTGTATGCGTGGGCCCGTCCCCGTGCGGGGGCGGGCCCACGTGTGTCAGCGGAGCAGTAGCTGGACGATGGCGAGCGTGCCGACGATCACGATGAGGCCGCGCAGCACGGTGGGGCTCAGGCGTCGGCCTACCTTGGCGCCTATCTGGCCGCCGATGGCCGAGCCGGCCGCGATGAGGACGACGGCCGTCCAGTCGAAGTCGGCGACGAAGAGGAAGAACAGCGCCGCGATGGTGTTGACCACGGCGGCCAGGACGTTCTTGACGGCGTTGAGGCGCTGGATCGTGTCGTCGACCAGCATGCCCATCAGGGAGAGGTAGATGATTCCCTGGGCTGCGGTGAAGTAGCCGCCGTAGACGCTGGCGAGGGTCAGGCCGGTGAACAGGAGTGGGCCGCCGTCGGTGCGGGGGGTGGCTCCGGTGTGCTCGCGGCGGCGCTGTACGGCTTTGCTGATGCGCGGTTGCAGGACGACCAGGACGAGCGCCAGGGCGACCAGGACGGGGACGATCGTCTCGAATGCGGTGGAGGGCAGGGCGAGCAGCAGGGTCGCCCCCGTGAGGCCGCCGATCGCGGCGCCGGCGCTCAGCTTGAGAATGCGCCGGCGCTGTCCGGCGAGCTCCTTGCGGTAGCCGATGGCCCCGCTGATGGAGCCGGGGATGAGGCCCAGCGCGTTGGACACGGTCGCGGTGACCGGGGGCAGACCGGTGGCGAGCAGGACGGGGAAGGTGATCAGCGTGCCGGAGCCGACGATCGTGTTGATCGTGCCCGCGCCGACGCCGGCCGCGAAGACGGCGAGTATTTCCCAGATGGACAAGGCCATCTCCTTCGGTGGTCAGTGACGCCTCCCCGCCATGAAGGTCGAGGGGCCTCACTGATCATGCACGAAGGGGCTGCCGGGTCAGGAGACGGGGGGTTCCTCGCGTCGCTCCACCGCGGGGGCCGGGATGGAACCGTGGGTGCTTCCGCCGTTCCCTCCGTTCCCGCCGTTTCCTCCGCCGGTGTTGAAGCCGGGGACGCCGCCGCCGAGGTTCCCGAAGGCGCCGCTGAGGCCCTTGAGGGCGTCGCCGATCTCGCTGGGCACGATCCAGAGCTTGTTGGCGTCGCCCTCGGCGATCTTGGGGAGCATCTGGAGGTACTGGTACGAGAGGAGCTTCTGGTCCGGGTCTCCGGCGTGGATGGCCTCGAAGACCGTGCGTACCGCCTGTGCCTCGCCCTCGGCGCGCAGGGCGGCGGCCTTGGCCTCACCCTCGGCGCGCAGGATGGCGGACTGCTTCTCACCCTCGGCGGTGAGGATCTGGGACTGCCTGATGCCTTCGGCGGTGAGGATGGCGGCGCGCTTGTCCCGGTCGGCGCGCATCTGCTTCTCCATCGAGTCCTGGATGGAGGTCGGCGGCTCGATCGCCTTGAGCTCGACGCGGTTGACGCGGATGCCCCACTTGCCGGTCGCTTCGTCGAGGACGCCGCGCAGGGCCGCGTTGATCTCCTCGCGGGAGGTGAGGGTCCGCTCCAGGTCCATGCCGCCGATGATGTTGCGGAGGGTGGTGACGGTGAGCTGTTCGATCGCCTGGATGTAGCTGGCGACCTCGTACGTCGCCGCGCGCGCGTCGGTCACCTGGTAGTAGATGACGGTGTCGATGTTGACGACCAGGTTGTCCTGGGTGATCACCGGCTGGGGCGGGAAGGGAACCACCTGTTCACGGAGGTCGATCCGGTTGCGGATCGAGTCGATGAACGGGACGACGATGTTCAGGCCCGCGTTCAGCGTGCGGGTGTAGCGGCCGAACCGCTCCACGATGGCGGCGCTCGCCTGCGGGATGACCTGGATCGTCTTGATCAGGGCGATGAAGACGAGCACCACCAGAATGATCAGAACGATGATGATCTGCATCGTGTCTCTCGTGCCCTTCGGTTGGCCGGTGGATCGCGGGGATCGGGGTCGTACCTCATGTGCGGCCGGTGGGCGGCGAGTTGTGGCTGCCGGGGCCGGGGCTCACGAAGATCGACATGATCGACTTCGAGTCTGGCAGACCTCGGCCCGCCCTGTGCACGGTTTCGGTCACATGACGACGGCCGTCGCTCCGTCGATGTCCACGACATCGACCTGGCTGCCGGGTTCGAAGATCTGGTCGCTGTCGAGCGTGCGGGCCGACCAGACCTCGCCGGCGAGCTTGATGCGCCCTTCGTGGGCCGATACCCGTTCCAGCACGATCGCCTGACGCCCTTTCAGGGCGTCGACGCCGCTGGCGTGCCCCGCCTGACCGGCCCGGTGCCGGGCGGCGATCGGGCGCACGACGGCGATCAGCGCGACCGAGACCAGGGCGAAGACCAGTACCTGGGCGACGATTCCGCCGTCGAGGGCGGCGACGGCCGATGCCGCCACCGCCCCGACGGCGAACATGCCGAATTCGGGCATCGCGGTCAGGACGAGGGGGATGCCCAGTCCCACCGCGCCGATCAGCCACCACACCCATGCGTCGATGTCCACCCGGTCATCGTAGGACTGTCGGTGCGTCACCGACAGGGCGCACCGGGGTCAACTGCGGTGGAGGGATTGCCGATCGGGGTGCGGCAGTCCGTTCCGGGGACCCGGTCAGGAGAGCGGGAGGCCGTGCGCGGTGTAGCGCTCGCCGGTGTGCTCGACGATGAGCGGGAGGCCGAAGCAGCGGGAGAGGTTGCGGGAGCTGAGCTCGGTCTCCATGGGGCCGGCCGCGAGGATCTTGCCCTGGCGGATCATCAGGACGTGGGTGAACCCGGGCGGGATCTCCTCGACGTGGTGCGTGACCATGATCATGGAGGGGGCGTACGGGTCACGGGCGAGGCGGCCGAGGCGGCGGACGAGGTCCTCGCGCCCGCCGAGGTCGAGCCCGGCGGCGGGCTCGTCCAGGAGCAGCAGCTCGGGGTCGGTCATCATGGCGCGGGCGATCAGGGTGCGCTTGCGCTCCCCCTCGGAGAGCGTGCCGAACCTGCGGTCCAGGTACTCGGTCATGCCGAGGCGGTCGAGGAAGGCGCGGGCGCGCTCCTCGTCGACGGCCTCGTAGTTCTCGTTCCAGGTGGCGGTCATGCCGTACGCGGCAGTGAGGACCGTCTGCAGCACGGTCTGGCGCTTGGGCAGCTTGTCGGCCATCGCCACGCCCGCCATGCCGATCCGGGGACGGAGTTCGAAGACGTCGGTGCCGACGCCGCCGAGCTGTTCGCCGAGGATGGTGGCGGTGCCCTTGCTGGGGAAGAGGTAGCTGGAGGCGAGGTTGAGGAGGGTCGTCTTGCCCGCGCCGTTGGGGCCCAGGATGACCCAGCGCTCCCCCTCCTTGACCGACCAGGAGACGTCTTCCACCAGAGCCCGTCCGTCGCGGACCACGGATACGTCCACCAGCTCCAGTACATCGCTCATGGCGCGTTGTCTCCCCATGCAGTCTCGTCGATCGTCGCGTGCCGGTGGGCACGGCTCACGGGGAAAACCTACGCCACCGCGCGAGTGCTCCGGCCGTGAGGGCCGTCCCGAGGCGTTGCCTAGGCTGTCGGCATGCTTGTCGAACCACGTTCAGGGTTGTTGGCCGCCTGGGGGAACGCTCTGCTGGCGGGACTCGTCTCGCCGGACGAGGCGGCCCTCGCGATTGTCGGTGAGGACGCGGTGCACCGCGTCCAGGGGCTGCCGGGCGAGGCGGGGCCGGTCGGGCTCACGCTGGCGCTCGGCCGGCTGAGGGGCCTGGGGGTGACCGGCTTCCGGGTCGCGCTGCCGGTGCCGGGGCATCCGCTGGGGCTGAGCGGTCCGCCGGATTTCAACGCGCGGGCGCTGGAGGCCGAGGAGGCGGTGGTCGCGTACGGAGCGCCGTACGGGCTGGTGCCGGAGGTGAGCGAGGCCGGTCCGGAGGGGGACCTGCACGTCGAGGTGGTGTGGCGGGTGCTGCCGGTTCGGGAGGCCCCGCCGGCGGACGTGCCGTCGCTGGGCGAGGCGGAGCGCGAGCTGGCCGAGGCGCTGCGGGACGCGACGGCGGTGCTGGCCCGGCTGGACGTGGCCGGGTCCGGGCCGGTGGCCGACGCCGCGGTGGACGCGTACCGGGCGCGGGTGGAGCGGGGTGACGGGCGCGAGGTGCTGGCGCCCGGGTATCCGCCGCGGGCGGTGCGGGTGCTGGAGATGGCGCGGCGGGTCGGGCTGCTGGTCTCGGTGGCGTACGAGAACGGGCACGGCGGTGCGGTGAGCGCGGCGGAGATCGCGGCGCGGGGGGACGCGTTGCGGCCGGTGGAGCGGGTGGCTCGGCGGGCACAGGTGGCGGCGTACAACGCGTATGTGGAGGGCGGGGAGGTGCGGCGGTAGACCGGGCGGTGGCGTTCCGCCCTGGTGGTGTTCCGTCCCCGGTGTGCGCCTGGTGGTGTTCCGTCCCCGGCGGCGGGGGCTTCACCGGACCGCCGGGGGCGGACGGCCCCCGGCGCGGGCCGTCCGCTTCGGTGCCTCGGGCGGCTCCTCGACGTCCTCGGTCCGTCCGGCGCGGGAGGGCGGACCGGGACGGACCGGGGCGCGGGCGGGGCGCGGGCCGGGTCAGTCCGCGGCCCCGTGGCGTACGGCCCACAGCGCCGCCTGGGTGCGGTCGGCCAGGTCGAGCTTCATCAGGATGTTCGACACGTGGGTCTTGACCGTCTTCTCGGAGAGGACCAGCGCGCGGGCGATCTCCCGGTTCGAGCGGCCGTTGGCGATGAGGCCGAGCACCTCGCGTTCCCGTTCGGTCAGGGTGCTCCCCCGCCCGGTGCCCGAGCCCGCCTCCTCCTGCGCCAGCAGCGCGCCCGCGACCTCCGGCTGGAGCAGGACGTGACCGGCGTGGACCGACCGGATCGCCCCGGCCAGGGCGTCCGGGTCCACGTCCTTGTAGACGTAGCCGGAGGCTCCGGCGCGCAGCGCGGGGACCACCGTGCGCTGTTCGGTGAAGCTGGTGACGATGAGGACCTTGGCCGGGTTGTCCAGCCGGCGGAGGCGGCGCAGGGCCTCGATGCCGTCGGTGCCGGGCATCTTGATGTCCATGAGGACGACGTCGGGGCGCAGCTCCTCGGTACGGGCCACGCCCTCCGCGCCGTCGGACGCCTCTCCGACGACCTCTATGTCCTCCTGGATCTCCAGGAACGTACGCAGTCCGCGGCGGACCACCTGGTGGTCGTCGACCAGCAGCACCCTGATGATCTTCTCAGCCACCGGGGACCTCCATCTCGATCGTGGCGCCCTTGCCGGGCTCCGAGGCAACGGTGAGTCGGCCGCCGACGCTGCTCGCCCGGTGACGCATGGAGACGAGGCCGAGGTGGCGGCCCGCCCGTCGGACGGCGGTGGGGTCGAAGCCGCGCCCGTCGTCGGCGACGCGCAGGACGGTGGCGGCCGCGCGCCGGGTCAGGGTGACGGTGACGTGCTCCGCGCCGGAGTGGCGCAGGGCGTTGTGCAGGGCCTCCTGTGCGACCCGCAGCAGCGCTTCCTCCTGGGCGGCGGGCAGGGCGCGCACCCCCTGGCACTCGAAGGCGACCTCGGCGGCGTGCGCCCGGTCGAGGACCTGGATCTGGGTGCGGAGGGTGGCTATGAGGCCGTCCTCGTCGAGCGCCGCGGGGCGCAGTTCCACGACGGCGGCCCGCAGCTCGTCGACCGCCTCGGCGGCGAGGACGGCGACCTGCTGGAGCTCCCCCTTGGCGCGGGCGGGGTCGCGGTCGACGAGGGCGGCCGCGGCCTGCGCGGTGAGGCGGAGCGAGAACAGCTTCTGGCTGACCGCGTCGTGCAGCTCGTGGGCCAGTCGGGAGCGTTCCTCGGCGATGGTCAGCTCGCGGCTGCGCTCGTGGAGGCGGGCGTTGGTCAGGGCGATCGCCGCGTGCTGGGCGAGGATCGAGAGCAGTTCCTCGTCCTCGACGGTGAAGCCGCAGCCGCCTTCGGGCTTGGGGCACAGCTTGTTGGCGAGGAACAGGGCGCCGATGATCTCGTCCCCGTCCGTGATGGGCAGGCCGAGGAAGTCGGACATGTCGGGGTGGGCGTCCGGCCAGCCCTCGAACCGGGGGTCCTCGCGGACGTCCGCGAGGCGTTCGGGCCCCGACCGGTGGAGCATCGCAGCGAGGATGCCGTGCTGGCGGGGCAGCGGGCCGATGGCCTTCCACTGTTCGTCGCTGACGCCGTCGACCACGAACTGGGCGAAGCCGCCGTGGTCGTCCGGGACGCCGAGGGCCGCGTACTGGGCGTCGAGCAGTTCGCGGGCGGAGGCGACGATCGTCTTGAGGACGTCGCCCACTTCGAGGTGACGGCTCATGGCGAGCAGCGCGGCACTCACCGCGGCGAGGCCCGACGGTGGGCGGTGACTCATGGGATCACCGTACCGGCGGGGCGCCGACGGCCGTATCGGGCCGGGGGCGGGGGCCGACGGGCGGAGACCTAGGCCCGGGCGGCGGGGCGGCTCGGTCGCAGGGCGTAGGACCGCCGGGGGGAGGAGGCCGGGTCCGCGGACGGCGCCTCGGGTGGGAGTTTCGGGGCGGCCTCTCCTCCTGCCGGATGAGGAACATAACTCTCCGGATTGCTCCAGCAACGATACGTGAAATCACAGGGGTGCCGATGTGAGCCCAGGCATAGGGCCCAGGTCACTTACGAACGCACCTAGTGGGACGATAAGGGTGATTTGACCAGGAGCAGGTCAGGGTCATTTCGGGCGAACAGGACCCTTGTCCACTACCCAGCTTCGTACGTCACACCTTTGCCACGGCATTTTGCTGCCGCTAAGAATTGCTCTCGTCCCCGACGGAGGTGCGCTTCACCGCCTCCGGTCTCGTCCTCCGTGAGGACACCTGAGTATTCGAAGAGGTAGCCCTACATGTCTGCGAATCGCATCCCCAGTCGTCTCCGTCGTCTGAACAAGGTCCAGAAGATCTCCGTGGCCGGTGTGTCGGCCCTGGGCGTCGCCGCCCTGACCTTCTCGCTCGTCCCGTCGAACGGCGAGGCCGAGGTCGCCCCGCAGGCGGCTGCCGCCGCCGCGCCCGTCGCGTTCACCGGCATCACCGGCTCCGCGCAGGCCAAGACCGTGCAGAACAGCGTGATCGAGCAGCACTCCACCGCCGAGAAGCTGGTGAAGGCCGCCGACGCCGCCAAGGCGAGGGCTGCCGCCGAGACCAGGGCCAAGGCCGCCAAGGCGAAGGCCGCGGCCGAGGCGAAGGACAAGGCCGAGAAGGCCGCCAAGGCCAAGGCCGACGCGAAGAAGCGCGGCTCCGAGGCCGCCAACCGCTCCACCGCGCGCAAGCCCGTCTACGCCAACAACCTGGACGGCTGGATCCGCGAGGCGATGTCGATCATGAAGAAGGAAGGCATCCCCGGCTCCTACGCGGGGATCCACCGCAACATCATCCGCGAGTCCAGCGGCAACCGCTGGGCCATCAACAACTGGGACATCAACGCCCGGAACGGCATCCCGTCCAAGGGCCTGCTCCAGGTGATCCAGCCGACCTTCGACCGGTACCACGTCAAGGGCACCAAGAAGGACCTGTACGACCCGGTCGCCAACATCGTCGCCGCCTGCAACTACGCGGCCGACCGCTACGGCTCCATGGACAACGTGAACAGCGCCTACTGAGCCGCTGACCCACCGGGCGCCGATCCGCCCGACCCTGTCGTACCCATGCCGGAGGCCGGCACCCCACGGGGTGCCGGCCTCGGTGTCGTACCGGTGGCGCGCCGTACGGTCGCGGCGCGGGCGGAACCTACTTGCGCATGACCTCGGGCTCGTGGCGGCGCAGCAGGCGGGCGACCGCGAAGGCGCAGACGAGGGCGATCACCAGCAGCACGAAGATGTTGATCCCCCACTGGGTCGCCGTGGCCTCCCAGAGCGGGTCCAGGTCGGTCGGGTCCTTCGGGTCCCACGGCGGCATCAGGTGGGCCAGGTCCAGCGTGGTGCCCGCCGCCGCGACGCCCCAGCGGGACGGCATCAGCCAGGTGAGCTGCTCCAGGCCGGGCGTCCCGTACACCTGGAAGAGGACGCCGGTGAACACCAGCTGGACGATGGCGAACATGACCAGCAGGGGCATGGTCATCTCGGAGGTCTTGACCAGTGCGGAGATCATCAGGCCGAACATCATCGAGGTGAACCCGAGGGCCACGATGGAGATGCAGATCTCGACGGCGGGAGGCATGAACAGGCCCTCGGCCGGCAGGTCGCGCACGGCGAAGCAGATGCCGCAGAGGATGACGCTCTGGAAAGCGGTGATCACGCCGAGCACGATCACCTTGGACGCCAGATAGGCCGAGCGGGAGAGGCCGGTGGCCCGTTCCCGTTCGTAGATGACGCGTTCCTTGATCAGCTCACGTACGGAGCTGGCCGAACCGGCGAGACAGATGCCGACCGCGAGGATCAGCAGGATCATTCCGGACTTCCCGTTGAACCGGGTCGGCGGGGTGGGCGCGGTCAGTCCGAACTCCGCCGGGATGACCGCGCTCAGCACACCGATCACCGCCGGCAGCGCCACCATCAGGCCGAGGAAGGCCTTGTCGGAGGCGATGACGGAGGCGTAGCGGCGCACCAGGGTCCACAGCTGCGCACCCCAGGTCTGCGGCTTCGGCGGCCGCATCTGCTGGGGCGGCGGCATGGTGACCGGCTGGGCGGCGACCGCGTCGATGTCGGCGGCGTACAGCTGGTAGTGCTGCGAACCGCGCCACCGGCCCGCCCAGTCGTAGTCGCGGTAGTTCTCGAAGGCGGAGAAGACGTCGGCCCAGCTGGTGTAGCCGAAGAAGTTCAGCGCCTCCTCCGGCGGACCGAAGTAGGCGACGGAGCCGCCGGGCGCCATCACGAGGAGCTTGTCGCAGATCGCCAGTTCGGCGACCGAGTGCGTGACCACGAGCACCGTGCGGCCGTCGTCGGCGAGGCCGCGCAGCAGCTGCATGACGTCGCGGTCCATCCCCGGGTCGAGACCGGAGGTCGGCTCGTCCAGGAAGATCAGCGACGGCTTGGTCAGCAGCTCCAGGGCGACCGAGACGCGCTTGCGCTGGCCGCCGGAGAGCGAGGTGATCCGCTTGTCCTTGTGGATGTCGAGCTTCAGCTCGGCGAGGACCTCGGTGATCCGGGCCTGGCGCTCGGCCTCGGTGGTGTCCGCGGGGAAGCGGAGCTTGGCCGCGTACTTGAGCGCCTTGGAGACGGTCAGTTCCTTGTGCAGGATGTCGTCCTGCGGGACCAGGCCGATGCGCTGGCGCAGCTCGGCGAACTGCTTGTACAGGTTCCGGTTGTCGTAGAGGACGTCGCCCTGGTCGGCGGGCCGGTAGCCGGTGAGCGCCTTGAGCAGGGTGGACTTTCCGGAACCGGAGGGGCCGATGACCGCGATCAGCGACTTCTCCGGGACGCCGAAGGAGACGTCCTTGAGGATCTGCTTCCCGCCGTCGACCGTCACCGTGAGGTGGCGGGCGGAGAAGGAGACCTCACCGGTGTCGACGAACTCCTCCAGCCGGTCCCCGACCAGCCGGAACGTCGAGTGGCCGACGCCGACGATGTCGTGGGGACCGATGAGGGCGGACCCGGACTTGTGGAGCGGCTGGCCGTTGACGTACGTGCCGTTGTGCGAACCGAGGTCGCGGATCTCGAAGCGGCCGTCCGGCGTGGCGCGGAACTCGGCGTGGTGGCGCGAGACCTGGAGGTCGGAGACGACCAGTTCGTTCTCCAGCGCACGACCGATGCGCATGACCCGGCCGAGGTCCAGCTGGTGGAACGTGGTCGGGCTGCGGTCTCCGTGGACGGGCGACGCCCCTGCGGCACCGCCCGCTCCCGGTCCGGCATGTCCCGCTCCCGGCCCCGCCGGGTGGCCGGGGCTCTGCTGGTGCGGCACCCCCTGGTGCGGAGGCTGCTGGTGCGGGACCTGCTGCTGGGGTGTCTGCGGCTGCTGCCACGCCTGCTGCTGGGCGGGCGCCTGGTGCTGGGCCGGGGCCTGCTGTCCGTGCCAGCCCGCACCGCCGCCCTGCGGCTGCTGGTGGGGCGGCTGCACGGGCGCCTGCTGAGCGGCGGCCGCCTGACCGCCGGCGACTCCGGCGCCCGCCGCGGCGCTGAGACTCACCCGCGGCCCGTCGGTGGCGTTGCCGAGGTGCAGCACCGTGCCGGGGCCGATCTCCACCTGCTGGACACGCCGGCCCTGCACATAGGAGCCGTTGGTGCTGCCGTGGTCCTCGATCGACCAACTGCGGCCGTTCCAGCTGATCGTGGCGTGCCGCCACGAGACCCTGGCGTCGTCGATCGTCATGTCGCCCTGCGGATCACGCCCCAGGGTGTACGTCCTGGACGGATCGAGCGTCCAGGTGCTGCCATTCAATTCCAGTACGAGTTCCGGCACTCCGCGCCCCACTAGTTGTCCCCCGTGTTACCCCCGTCGCAGGGAGTCTAGGGATGCTGAACATCGTGGGGAACTATTCCAGGACCAGTCCCGTATCGGAAAGTCGGGCGGGTGAAGACCGCGCGGAGACCCGGCCGAAGGCCCCGAAATCGGGGGGTGAACCCGATCGGAACGGGCGAAGTTCGGGCGAACAGCTGGTTATCCCCAGGAATCGTTCCTGTATCCGTATAACGGCGTATTACGCAGCAGTCGGCGCGGCCGAGCACAAGACCCCTACCGGCCAGATCCACGCCCTCCCTGGTCGGCCGGGGCCGCGGACCGCCACCGGACGGGGCGGGGGACCGCGCTGCGCGGTGCGGGGGCGTCGGGGTGATTCCGTCCGGCACTCGGGACGGCCGGCCGGAGGGGACGGCGGGACCGATACGGTGGGAGCACCATGAGCGCATCCCAGCCATCTCAGCCCCTGCCGTCTCCTGGGCCCGTCGAGCCCCCCGAGCCCCGCCGGGCCGGTGGGACGGGCGGTGAGCCCTCCCGCGCCGCCGACACCCCCACGCTTCTCGTCAAGATCTTCGGCAAGGACCGTCCCGGCATCACCGCGGGTCTCTTCGACACCCTCGCCGCGTACGCGGTCGACGTCGTGGACATCGAGCAGGTGGTCACGCGGGGCCGCATCGTGCTCTGCGCCCTCGTCACCCCGCCCACCGTGGGCGGGAGCACCGAGGGCGACCTGCGGGCGACCGTGCACAGCTGGGCCGACTCCCTGAACCTCCAGGCCGAGATCATCTCCGGTATCGGGGACAACCGCCCCCGCGGTGACGGCCGTTCCCATGTGACGGTGCTGGGCCACCCGCTGACCGCGGAGTCGACCGCGGCCATAGCGGCCAGCATCACCTCGACCGGCGGGAACATCGACCGGATCTTCCGGCTGGCGAAGTACCCGGTCACCGCCGTCGAGTTCGCGGTGTCCGGGACCGGGACCGAGCAGCTGCGGACGGCCCTGGCGACCGAGGCCGCGGAGATCGGCGTGGACGTCGCGGTGGTCTCGGCCGGGCTGAGCCGCCGGGCCCAGCGCCTGGTGGTCATGGACGTGGACTCCACGCTGATCCAGGACGAGGTCATCGAGCTGTTCGCGGCGCACGCGGGCTGCGAGGACAAGGTCGCCGAGGTGACCGAGCAGGCGATGCGCGGCGAGCTGGACTTCGAGCAGTCGCTGCACGCACGGGTGGCGCTGCTGGCCGGGCTGGACGTGTCGGTGGTGGACAAGGTCCGGGCCGAGGTCCGGCTCACCCCCGGCGCCCGCACCCTCATCCGCACGCTGAAGCGGCTCGGCTACCAGGTGGGCGTGGTCTCCGGCGGTTTCACGCAGGTCACGGACGACCTCAAGGAGCGGCTCGGCCTCGACTTCGCCTCGGCCAACACCCTGGAGGTGGTGGACGGCAAGCTGACCGGCCGGGTCGTCGGCGAGGTCGTGGACCGGGCGGGCAAGGCGCGGCTGCTGCGGAGCTTCGCCGAGCAGGCCGGGGTGCCGCTGGCGCAGACGGTGGCGATCGGGGACGGGGCGAACGACCTCGACATGCTGAACACCGCCGGGCTCGGCGTCGCGTTCAACGCCAAGCCGGTGGTCCGGGAGGCGGCGCACACCGCGGTGAACGTGCCGTTCCTGGACACCGTGCTCTACCTGCTCGGCATCACCCGCGAAGAGGTGGAGGCGGCGGACGGCCTCGCCGGCTGACGGAGCGGATTCCGGCTCCGGGGGCGTAGGGGCGGAGACTCGGTCGCGCGGGTCCGCGCGCAGGGCCGGACCCGTCCCCGGCACCGGTTTCGCGGACGCATACGCTGAGGGCCCCGGCACGTCGTGCCGGGGCCCTCAGCGTATGCGCTCGGTCGTACGGGCGGCTCAGTCGTTCGGCGTCCAGTACTCGGTGAGCTTGCCGGCGCCGTGTTCCACGCTCTTCCAGGAGCCGGGGAACTCCACCACGGCGTACGAGGCGGTGGGGAAGCCGTCACGTGTCATCCGGGCCAGGGTGTCGCCCTCGGCGGAACCGGAGAGGGCGTCGGCGGCGGCGTGCATTCCGGGGTTGTGGCCGATGACCAGGAGGTTGCGCACCTCGTCCGGGGTCTCGTTGAACAGGGCGATCAGCTCGCCGAGGGACGCCTCGTACAGCCTCTCCTCGTAGACGGTCCGGGGGCGCTGGGCGAACTCGTGGACCGCCAGCTTCCAGGTCTCCCTCGTCCGGGCGGCGCTGGAGCAGAGGGCCAGATCGAAATCGATGCCGGAATCGGCGAGTCTGCGGCCGGCCACGGGCGCGTCCTTGCGACCGCGCTCGGCCAGCGGGCGCTCATGATCGGAAGCCTGCGACCATTCCGCCTTGGCATGCCGGAGAAGGACGATCCTGCGAGGTGTCTCGACGCTCATACGTCTCAGCTTCGCATGAAATCCGGCCTGTGGCGCAGGGTGTTGACGGGCTCGTCCAGGGAGTTGGCGGACCGGTCCGGGGCGGCTCACGGTCAGCGGAACAGCAGCTGGAGGGCCTGCTCGATCAGGTGTCCGAGCACGAAGGTGCCGGTGGCGGCGTGGGCCTGTCCGGGGCTGAGGATCATGGCCAGCAGAGCGACGAAGGCGACGGCGGGCAGGGCGAGTGCCCACCAGGGCAGCCGGATACCGACGCCGGCCACGGCCGGCCGGGGGGACGTGGGGTCTGTCGGTGCCGGCATGTCCGCCTCCGTCGAGTCATCGGGTCGTCACCGAAGAACTTACGGACCGGGGGCGGCCGCTTCCATCCGGTGACCCACCCACCTGACCCTGACGCCGGCCCCCTAAGGGAGGGGGGCCTGCCCCACCCCGCAGGGGTGCACGGGGCGGCCCGGCGGGGCAGCCGGACGTCGGCCCCACAGCCTGCGGGGGCCGAACGTCAGGGGGAGGCGATCGTGGCGATCACACCGATGACGACGGTGATGAGAAGCATGGCTCCGAAGACGAGGAGGAGCTTCTTCTGGCCGTTCTGGGGATTCGGGTCGAGCACTGGCATGAGGTCAGTGTCGCATCTCAGCACTCGTCCTCGATCGTCCGGTCACGTCCCGCGAGGACGCCGGCCGCCATCTGGGGAATCAGCAGTCCCGCCATCAGGGCGATCGGCAGCCCCCAGCCGCCGCTGTGCTGGTAGAGCACGCCGACGAGCAGCGGGCCGGGGATGGAGAGCAGATAGCCGGCGGACTGGGCGAAGGCGGAGAGCCGGACCACGCCCGCGCCGGACCGGGCCCGCATGCCGATCATGGTGAGGGCGAGGGGGAAGGCGCAGTTGGCCACCCCGAGGAGCAGGGCCCAGGCCCAGGCTCCGGCTGCGGGGGCGAGGTAGAGGCCGCTGTAGCCGATCAGGCCGCACAGTCCGAGGAAGACGACGATGGGGCCCTGCTGCCTGAGCCGCGAGGCGATCCGCGGGATGACGAACGCCAGCGGGACGCCCATCGCCATGGTGACCGCGAGCAGCAGTCCGGCCGTGCCCGCGGAGACTCCGGCGTCACGGAAGATCTGCGGCATCCAGCCCATCGTGATGTACGCGGCGGTGGCCTGGAGCCCGAAGAAGCAGGCGAGGGCCCGGGCGGTGCGGCTGCGGGTGATCCGGAGGGCCGGGGCTCCCGCGCCGGGGGCGGCGGAGTCGACGGAGGCGACCGCGACCGGGGCGGGCGCCGGGGTGCGGTCGCGCACGAGGACGATCCAGGGCAGCACCGCGGCGGCGGCGAGCGCGGCCCAGACGGCCAGGCCGGTCCGCCAGTTCCCGCCCAGCGCACCGGTGACGGGGACGGTGAGGGCGGCGGCCAGGGCGGTGCCGAGGGCCAGGGCCATCGAGTAGAGGCCGGTCATGCTGCCGACGCGGTCGGGGAACCAGCGCTTGACGATCACCGGCATCAGGATGTTGCTGACCGCGATGCCCATCAGGGCCAGCGCGCTGGCGGCCAGGAATCCGACGGTGGAACCGATGTACGGGCGGACGACCAGGCCGACCGCGATGGCGGCCATGCCCGCGCAGACCACGGCGCCCGCGCCGAAACGGCGGGCCAGGCGCGGTGCCATCACGCCGAAGACCGCGAAGCAGAGCGGCGGTACGGAGGTGAGCACACCGGCCACGCTCCCGCTCATGTGCAGCCCGTCGCGGACCTCCTCCAGGAGCGCGCCGAGGCTGGTGATGGCGGGGCGGAGATTCAAGGCGGCCAGGACGAGCCCGACGGCTATGAGGCGCAGCAGCCAGGGCGCCGGGGACTCGCTCGCGTCGGGCAGCCGCGGCGCTCGGAGTGGGTGGGCGGTGCGCGGGGAGGGAGCGTTCTTCAGGGTCGGGGTCTGCGTGTCGTCGTCCGGCATAGCACCATCATAGAATCATGGGATGATTGATTGTCCACTCCGTCCCACCCCGTGACCGGCCTGGCCACCTGAGAGAATCCGGCCCCGAGACCTTCCCTCCCGGCCCGTTTCCCGGGCGGGCCCCGAGCAAGGAGCACCATGGCGTTGACGTCCCCGCGGCGTTCGGCACTCTCCGACCAGGTGATCGCCCAACTGAGGAACCAGATCACCTCGGGCGAATGGCCCGTCGGCTCGCGGATCCCGACCGAGCCCGAGCTGGTCGAGCAGCTGGGCGTGGCCCGTAACACCGTCCGCGAGGCCGTGCGGGCCCTCGCGCACAACGGGCTCCTGGACATCCGGCAGGGCTCCGGCACGTACGTGATCGCCACGAGCGAGCTGGCCGGGGTGATGCACCGCAGGTTCGCCGCCGCCGACCCCCGGCACATCGCCGAGCTGCGCTCGACGCTGGAGTCGTCGGCGGCCCGGCTGGCGGCGGTCCGGCGCACCGAACGGGATCTGCGGCAGCTGGACACGGTGATGGCGCGCCGGGAGGAGGCCTGGGCGTCGGGCGACACGGAGGCATTCGTCGCCGCGGACGCGACGCTGCACCTGGCGGTGGTCGCGGCCTCGCACAACGACGTGCTGACCGGGCTGTACGCCGACCTCGGGGACCTGCTGCGCGACTACCTGCGCGGTGACGTGGGTCCCGAGCTGCGACCGGAGAACCACATGGACCACGCCCGGCTGGTCGAGGCGATCCGGGCCGGGGACGCGGAGACGGCGGCCGCCGAGGCGGCCGGCCACGCGTTGAAGTGGCTGGAGCCGCGCGCCGAACAGGCCGACGGGCCGGGGGCGGCCGGCTGACCGGCCCCACCTCCCGTACCGGCGGGCTTCACGGTCACCCCGCCGAGCCCTCACCGCGGCCCGCCGGCCGGACGCGGCCTCCCCGGCGCCCGTCACGGCGGAGCGGGGCGGTGGCTGACCCACGCCGTGGCGACCTCTTTCCAGCAGCGGTCCTCCAGCCGTACGGTCCGGCCGGGCTCCACCGCGATCGCCTCGCCGTCCGCGTCGACGTCCCACCATCGGTCGCACTCGGTGTGCAGCCGGACCAGGTCGACGGAGGGGTAGGGGTTGTGGCAGTACGCGACGACGCGGGAGCCCTCGACGGACGTACGGCACTCCGAGCCCGCCGGTTCGGGTCTCGGCGGCTCCGCTCCCGTACCGGGGTCGGCTCCCGTGGCGGCGCGGACGCCCAGGGAGGTGGCGAGTGCGGCGGCGGCCAGGGGTGCGAGCAGGAGGAGACGGGTCCGTCGGCACGTGGGGCGCACAGCGATCTCCCTCCCACAGCCTGACCAGAAGTCCGGTTCCTCCTCATTCTGCGGTGGATCGGCCGACTTTTCGACCGGAGCGGCAGCGGAGGGCCACGGAGCGTGAACGGCCCCCGGCCGCGTACCGCCTCCGGGTACGGGAGGGGTGACGCGGCCGGGGGCCGTCCTGCGTGAGCCGTGGGGGTCAGGCGCCCATCATGTGCACGCCGCTGTCGACGTGGATGATCTCGCCCGTGGTGCGCGGGAAGAAGTCGGAGAGCAGGGCGACGATGCCGCGGCCGGCCGGCTCCGGGTCGTTCATGTCCCAGGCCAGCGGAGCACGGGTGTTCCAGACGTCGGCCAGCTCCTCGAAGCCCGGAATGGACTTGGCCGCCATGGAACGGAGCGGTCCGGCGGAGATCAGGTTGCAGCGCAGCCCGTCCTTGCCCAGGTCGCGGGCGAGGTAGCGGGAGGTGGCCTCCAGCGCGGCCTTGGCGGGGCCCATCCAGTCGTACTGCGGCCAGGCGTACTGGGCGTCGAAGGTGAGGCCGACGATCGAGCCGCCCTCGCTCATCAGCGGCTTGCAGGCCATGGCCAGCGACTTCAGCGAGAACGCCGAGACGTGCATCGCGGTGGCGACGGACTCGAACGGCGTGTTGAGGAAGTTGCCGCCGAGCGCGTCCTGCGGCGCGAAGCCGATGGAGTGGACGACGCCGTCCAGCGAACCGAGCTCGTCGCGCACCAGGCCCGCGAGCCGGTCCAGGTGCTCCTGGTCGGTCACGTCCAGCTCGATGACCTTGGCCGGCTTCGGCAGCTTCCTGGCGATGCGCTCGGTCAGGGTGGGGCGGGGGAAGGCTGTGAGGATGACTTCGGCGCCTTGCTCCTGGGCCACCTTCGCGGCGTGGAACGCGATGGACGACTCCATCAGCACCCCGGTGATCAGGATGCGCTTGCCGTCGAGAATTCCGCTCATGGTGATCAGTGACCCATGCCCAATCCGCCGTCAACGGGAATGACGGCTCCAGTGATGTACGACGCGTCGTCGGAGGCGAGGAAGCGCACCGCGGCGGCGATCTCCTCGGGCCGCGCGTAGCGGCCGAGCGGCACCTGGGCCACGATGCCCTTGCGCTGCTCCTCGGTGAGCGCCTGGGTCATGTCGGTGTCGACAAACCCGGGGGCGACGACGTTGAACGTGATGTTCCGCGAACCGAGTTCACGGGCCAGCGACCGGGCGAAGCCGACCAGCCCGGCCTTGGAGGCGGCGTAGTTGGCCTGGCCGGCCGAGCCGAGGAGGCCGACGACCGAGGAGATCAGGACGACCCGGCCCTTCTTGGCGCGCAGCATGCCGCGGTTGGCGCGCTTGACGACCCGGAAGGTGCCGGTGAGGTTGGTGTCGACGACGGACGTGAAGTCGTCCTCCGACATCCGCATCAGCAACTGGTCCTTGGTGATGCCGGCGTTGGCGACCAGCACCTCGACGGGACCGTGCTTCTCCTCGATCTCCTTGTAGGCCTGCTCCACCTGTTCGGCGTCCGTGATGTCGCAGCGGACCGCGAGGACACCGGCGTCGGTGAGGACCTGAGGGGGCTCTCCGGAGCGGTAGGTGATCGCGACCTGGTCGCCGTTGTCGGCGAAGGCGCGGGCGATGGCGAGGCCGATGCCCCGGTTTCCTCCGGTGACGAGAACCGAGCGGCTCATCGGATCACCCTTTCCTTGGCGGTCTGGTACGTCGAAAACCTATCGGTACCGTGCGCCGATCGAGGAATCGGGCCCTGACAGTGGCTTGTCCGGGGTGCTGTCGGGTTCCTACAGTCCGTGCCGATGCGTGGTCGCTCCACGCGTCGGCGATATCCCCCGGTGCGGCCGCCCCCGGGCGTGGTTCACTGCCGTGATGGTTCGAGAAGGGAACTCCCGGTGCCCCACGAGGTAGATCAGTCGTTCCTGGCCCTGCCGTCGCGCGCGCTGGCCGACGCGGCGCTCGCGCGGGCGCGGGCGCTCGGCGCGACGCACGCCGATTTCCGGCTGGAACGGGTGCGCAGCGCCACCTGGCGGCTGCGGGACGCGCGGCCGGCCGGGGCGTCCGACAGCACGGACCTCGGGTACGCGGTACGGGTCGTGCACGGCGGGGCGTGGGGGTTCGCCTCGGGCGTGGACCTGACCATGGACGCGGCCGCGAAGGTGGCCTCACGGGCGGTCGAGATGGCCAGACTGTCGGCGAAGGTGATCGCGGCCGCCGGCTCGGACGAGCGGGTGGAGCTGGCGGACGAGCCGTCGCACGGCGAGCGGACCTGGGTTTCGGCGTACGACGTCGATCCCTTCTCCGTACCGGACGGGGAGAAGGCGGCGCTGCTCGCCGGGTGGAGCGGTCGGCTGCTGGGCGCGGAGGGTGTCGCGCATGTGGACGCGTCCCTGACGACCGTCCACGAGAACAAGTTCTACGCGGACACGGCGGGCACCGTCACCACGCAGCAACGGGTCCGTGTCCACCCGCAGTTCACCGCCGTCGCGGTGGACGGGACGACCGGCGAGTTCGACTCGATGCGCACGATCGCGCCGCCGGTGGGCCGGGGCTGGGAATACCTGACCGGGACCGGCTGGGACTGGGACGCCGAGCTGGAGGAGATCCCCGAGCTGCTCGCGCAGAAGATGCGCGCGCCGAGCGTGGAGGCGGGGGCGTACGACCTGGTCGTCGATCCGTCGAACCTGTGGCTGACCATCCACGAGTCGATCGGCCACGCCACGGAGCTGGACCGGGCCCTGGGGTACGAGGCGGCGTACGCCGGGACCTCGTTCGCCACCTTCGACCAGCTGGGCAAACTGGCGTACGGCTCCCCCGTGATGAACGTGACGGGCGACCGCACCGCCGAGCACGGGCTCGCGACGGTCGGGTACGACGACGAGGGCGTCGCGGCGCAGTCGTGGGACCTGGTGAAGGACGGCACCCTGGTCGGCTACCAGCTGGACCGCCGGATCGCGAAGCTGACGGGACTCGGCCGCTCCAACGGCTGCGCGTACGCGGACTCGCCGGGTCATGTCCCCGTGCAGCGCATGGCGAACGTGTCGCTCCGGCCGGAGCCGGGCGGGCTGTCCACGGAGGACCTGATCGGCGGGGTCGAGCGGGGGATCTACGTGGTCGGCGACCGTTCGTGGTCCATCGACATGCAGCGGTACAACTTCCAGTTCACCGGGCAGCGGTTCTTCCGCATCGAGAACGGCAGGCTCGCCGGGCAGCTGCGCGATGTGGCGTACCAGGCGACGACGACGGACTTCTGGGGCTCGATGGAGAAGGTCGGCGGACCGCAGACGTACGTCCTCGGCGGGGCGTTCAACTGCGGCAAGGCCCAGCCGGGCCAGGTCGCGGCGGTGTCGCACGGCTGCCCCTCCGCACTCTTCCGGGGTGTCAACATCCTCAACACGACGCAGGAGGCCGGACGATGAGCCGCGTCAGCAAGCCGTACGAGATCGTCGAACGGGCGCTGGAGCTGTCCGGTACGGACGGTCTGGTGGTCATCGCCGACGAGCGGTCCTCCGCCGATCTGCGCTGGGCGGGCAACGCGCTCACCACGAACGGCGTGACCCGTGGCCGGACTCTCACCGTCATCGCGACCGTGGACGGGGCGCGGGGGACGGCGTCCGGCGTGGTCTCCCGGTCCGCCGTGACCAGCGAGGACCTGGAGCCGCTGGTGCGGGCGGCCGAGGCGGCCGCCCGGGGCGCGGGTCCGGCGGAGGACGCACAGCCGCTGGTGTGCGGGGCGCCCTCCTCCCCCGGCTTCACGGACGCGCCGGCCGAGACCGGTCCGGAGGTCTTCGCGGACTTCACCCCGGCGCTCGGCGACGCCTTCGCCCGCGCCCGGTCCGGGGGCCGCGACCTGTACGGGTTCGCCCACCACGAGATGACGTCCACCTATCTGGGGACGTCGACGGGGCTGCGGCTGCGCCACGACCAGCCGAACGGGACGCTGGAGCTCAACGCGAAGTCGCCGGACCGTACACGCTCCGCGTGGGCGGGCCGAGCCACCCGTGACTTCACGGACGTCGACCCGGCGGCGATGGACGCGGAGCTGGCGCAGCGGCTGCGCTGGGCGGAGCGGCGTGTCGAGCTGCCCGCGGGCCGGTACGAGACGCTGCTGCCCCCGACCGCGGTGGCGGACCTGCTGATCTACCAGTTCTGGTCGTCGACCGCGCGGGACGCGGTGGAGGGCCGGACGGTGTTCTCCACTCCGGGCGGCGGTACCCGGCTGGGCGAGACGCTCTCCCCGCTGCCGCTCACCCTGCGCAGCGATCCGCACGCGCCGGGTCTGGAGTCCGCGCCGTTCGTGATCGCCCACTCCTCCGGCGGCAGCGGTTCCGTCTTCGACAACGGGCTGCCGCTGGCGTCGACGGAATGGATCCGGAACGGCAGGCTGGAGCGGCTGACGACGACCCGGCACACGGCGGGCCTGACCGGGTTCCCGGTCGCCCCCGCCGTCGACAACCTGCTGCTGGAGGGCGGCGGCGAGCGGTCACTGGAGGAGATGGTCGCCGCGACGACCGGGCGGGCGCTGCTGCTGACCTGCCTCTGGTACATCCGCGAGGTGGACCCGGCGACGCTGCTGCTGACCGGGCTGACGCGGGACGGCGTCTATCTGGTCGAGGACGGCGAGGTCGTCGGCGAGGTGAACAACTTCCGGTTCAACGAGTCCCCGGTGGACCTGCTGTCGCGGGCCACGGAGGCGGGGCGTACGGAGCAGACGCTGCCGCGCGAGTGGGGCGACTGGTTCACCCGTGCGGCGATGCCCGCGCTGCGTATCCCGGACTTCAACATGAGCTCGGTCAGCCAGGGCGTATGACCGCCTAGACTTCGACGTTGCGACTCCATGTTGCAACCCAATGACATAAACGAGGAGACACGGAACCGTGACGGACATCGTCGACGAGCTGAAGTGGCGCGGGCTGTTCGCCCAGTCCACTGACGAGGACGCATTGCGCAAGGCTCTCGCGGACGGTCCCGTCACCTTCTATTGCGGCTTCGACCCGACCGCGGCCAGCCTGCACGTGGGCCACCTGGTGCAGGTGCTCACCATGCGCCGGCTCCAGCAGGCCGGGCTGAGACCGCTCGCGCTGGTCGGCGGGGCGACGGGCCAGATCGGTGACCCGCGGCCCACCGCCGAGCGCACGCTGAACGACCCGGAGACCATCTCCGACTGGGTGCGGCGGCTGCGGGGGCAGATCGAGCCCTTCCTCACCTTCGAGGGCCCGAACGCGGCGACGATGGTCAACAACCTGGACTGGACCGCGGGCATGTCCGCGATCGAGTTCCTCCGGGACATCGGCAAGCACTTCCGGGTCAACAAGATGCTCACCAAGGACTCGGTCGCCCGGCGGCTGGAGTCGCAGGAGGGCATCAGCTACACCGAGTTCAGCTACCAGCTCCTCCAGGGCATGGACTTCCTGGAGCTGTACCGCCGCCACGGCTGCACCCTCCAGCAGGGCGGCAGCGACCAGTGGGGCAACCTCACCGCGGGGATCGACCTGATCCACCGGCTGGAGCCGGGCGCGGTCGTGCACGCGCTGGCGACGCCCCTGATGACGAAGGCGGACGGGACCAAGTTCGGCAAGTCGGAGAGCGGCGCCGTCTGGCTCGACCCGGAGATGACGACGCCGTACGCGTTCTACCAGTTCTGGCTGAACGTGGACGACCGGGACGTCTCGCGCTACCTGCGCATCCTCAGTTTCAGGAGCCGTGCGGAGCTGGAGGAGCTGGAGAAGCTGACCGAGGAGCGGCCGCAGGCGCGTTCCGCGCAGCGGGCGCTGGCCGAGGAGCTGACGACGCTGGTGCACGGCGGCGCGCAGTGCGCGGCGGTGATCGCGGCGTCGAAGGCGCTGTTCGGGCAGGGCGACCTGGCCGAGCTGGACGAGGCGACGCTGAGCGCCGCGCTGTCCGAGGTGCCGCACGCCACCGTCGCCGAGCTGGGCCCGCTGGTGGACCTCCTGGTGGAGGTCGGCCTGGCGCCCAGCAAGTCGGGCGCCCGGCGCACGGTGAAGGAGGGCGGCGCGTACGTGAACAACGTGAAGGTCGTCGACGGTGAGGTCGCGCCGGACGCCGGTGAGCTGCTGCACGGGCGCTGGCTGGTGCTGCGCCGGGGCAAGAAGAACCTGGCGGCCGTGGAGGTCAGCCCGGCGGGCTGATCCCTCGCGCACCGCACGCACGGACGCCGCGGCCGGACACGCATCGGATGTGTGTCCGGCCGCGGCGCTTCGGTGCCAGGACCCGCCGCGCCGTCGTACGGGCCGGTCTCCGGTACGCGGTCGTTCCGGCGCACGAGCCGGTCCCGCGCGTGCGCCTCCCCCGGTACGCGGGTCGTTCACGGGCACGAGCCGGTTCCGGGCGTGCGCGTCGACGGCCCCTCACGGTGCCCTCGGCGGGACGGCCGTCATCCCTTCTGCGCCGTGATGTGCTCGAGGACCTCGTCGAAGGCCTTGGCCGGCGAGATGTCCACGTACTCGCAGTCCTCCAACGCCACCGAGGCGTGACCGGGGGGCCAGTAGAAGGCGTCCCCCGCTTCGTAGAGATCGTCCCCCCAGTCTGGGCCCGCGAACGGCGCACCGCCAGCCCGGTGCGCCGCCTCATCAGGGGTTGGAGCAGCGGCACCGGCCGGGACTCCGGCACCTCATGGCGCCGCGGCCGGGCACGCGAGGAAGGCGTGCCCGGCCGCGGCGCCATGAGGTGCCTTCGGTGGGTCAGGTTCTCTGCCGGTTGCCCCGGATCGCCTGCCAGGCCATGTCGCCGACGGCGACGACCGCCACGGCGCCCGCCAGTTGCAGCAGGTGGCGGATCCAGTCGATGCCCTTGGTGTCCTCGACGCCGATCCAACTGGCGACGGCGTTGCCGAGGACGCTTCCGAGGATGCCGAACACGACGGTCAGCCAGAGCGGGATGTCCTGCTTGCCGGGCAGGATGGCTCTGGCGATGACACCCAGCACCAGTCCCACAATGATTGCCCACAACCAGCCCATTTCGCCTCCTCGTACGGCGCGGAGTGCGCGTTCGTCCAGACTGGGCCCGCCGTTCGGGCGGCGCATGTCCGGTTGGGCCGTCCGGGGGACCCGGCCCTCCCGCGCGGGGCCGCCCCGGTCGCCCGCCCGGCCGGGGCCGGGCGTACCGTGGACGCAGCGCGCGGGCCCGGGAAGCCCGGCGACGAGATCGGGTGGTGGAGCATGCTGCGGAAGAACGCCGGGCCGGAGGTCATCCGGATCACGGGCGCCCGTCAGGGGCTGACGGAGGACGTCCGGGGCCGTCAGCGACGCTACGTGATCTCGATGTCGGTGCGCACGGTGTCGGTGGTCCTGGCCGCGGTGCTGTGGAACGTGGAGCGGCATGTGGCGATCGTGGCGCTCGCGCTGGGCGTGCTGTTGCCGTACATCGCGGTGGTCATCGCCAACGCGGGCCGTGAGAACGTGACTTCGTTGCCGACGACGTTCGTGCCGATGCCGATGCGGCCCGCCCTGGGGGCCGGTCCGGTCTCCGGTACGGCGGAGGCCGGGGACGCCGAGGGGGCGTCGGGCCGGGTCCCGCCGCCGCACGGGCACGCCTGACCCGCAGCCCCCGTACAGCTCGGCGGGAGCTCAGATCAATCATGACGTTCCGGTGCACCGGACGCCGGTGCCCGTGACATACTTCGAACGCGCTCCGTATCCCCCGTCGGAGCGATGGACCGACGCCGGGCAGCTCCCCCCGTGGCTGCCCGGCGTCGCCTTTTCCCCGGCCGGGGGACGGGTCGGAAAGCCCGTGGAGCGCCTGACCTAGGCTGGGGTGCGTGATCTTTTCCGAGACGTCCGCCGAGAGTCCCACCGGCGCCCCGCTCTGTTCCGCCAAGGGCTGCCGGGCCGCCGCCGTGTGGGTGCTCGCCTGGAACAACCCCAAACTGCACACCCCGGAGCGGCGCAAGACGTGGCTGGCCTGCGACGAGCACCGGGAGCACCTGTCCTCGTTCCTCGACGTGCGGGGTTTCCTCAAGGACGTCGTGGCGCTGGAGGACTGGGAGTCCGGGGACGGCCCCGCCACCGGCCGGACGGTCTGACATCCGGCCGGCGATCGCCCGCGTTCAGCCGCCGGTCATGGGCGGGTCCCGGCCGCCGATCGCGGCCGGGAGTCAGCCGCCGATCGCGGACATCGGGCGGTCGGGTTGCAGGAAGCCGGGGTCGTCCAGTCCGGATCCCGCCTTCTTGCCCCACATGGCCGTCTCCCAGAGCCGGGCGATCTCCTCGTCCGGCGCGTCCCCGCGCAGCGCTCCGCGCAGATCGGTCTCCTCGCGCGCGAAGAGGCAGGTGCGGACCTGGCCGTCGGCGGTGAGCCGGGTGCGGTCGCAGGCGCGGCAGAACGGGCGGGTGACGGAGGCGATCACCCCGACGCGGTGCGGGCCGCCGTCGACGGTCCACCGCTCGGCGGGTGCGGAGCCGCGGGTCTCGTCGCCCTCGGGGGTGAGGGTGAAGCGGGTGCGCAGCGAGGCGAGGATGTCCCCGGCGGTGATCATGCCGTCGCGCTTCCAGCCGTGCTGGGCGTCGAGCGGCATCTGCTCGATGAAGCGGAGCTCGTAACCGTGGGCGACGGCCCAGGCGAGCATGTCGGGGGCCTCGTCGTCGTTGAGTCCCGGCATCAGGACGGAGTTGACCTTCACCGGGGTGAGGCCGGCCTCGCGGGCGGCCTCCAGACCTGCCAGGACGTCCTGGTGGCGGTCCCTGCGGGTGAGGGTCTTGAACACGTCGGGCCGCAGGGTGTCCAGCGAGACGTTGACCCGGTCGAGTCCGGCCGCCTTGAGGGCGGTGGCGGTCCGTCCGAGGCCGATGCCGTTGGTCGTGAGCGACATGCGGGGGCGCGGGGTGAGCGCGGCGCACTGCTCGACGATGGAGACGAGGCCGGGGCGCAGCAGGGGCTCGCCACCGGTGAAGCGGACCTCGGTGATGCCGAGCGAGGTGACGGCGATACGGATCAGGCGCACGATCTCGTCGTCGGAGAGCAACGCGCTCTTGCCGAGCCACTGAAGGCCCTCTTCCGGCATGCAGTAGGTGCAGCGCAGGTTGCACTTGTCGGTGAGTGACACGCGCAGGTCGGTGGCGACCCGGTCGTAGGTGTCGATGAGCACGGTCGGTCCCTCCCCCGGTGAGGCTCTCGCTCTTGTCGGCTTCCGGTACGTCCGAGCCTACGTGAGTCGTGTGACATCGGCGTGGCTCGTTTGCCACGAGGCGCGGCCGGGCCGCGTCGTAGGGTCCTACGACGCGGCCCGGCCGCGGATGGGGGGTGAGGTGCCGAGGGGTCCCCCGCGTCGCGCCGGGGGTTCCGCCGCGGTCCCGTCAGTGGGCTCCGATGCCGGTGAGGGACTTGACCTCCAGCTCGGCGTACTTGTCCTTGTCGGGCTTCTCCTTGGAGAGCAGCGAGCCGGCCCAGCCGAGCAGGAAGCCGAGCGGGATGGAGATCAGTCCGGGGTTCTCCAGCGGGAACCAGGCGAAGTCGACACCGGGGAACATCGAGGTCGGTTTGGAGGAGACGACCGGTGAGAACAGCACCAGCAGCACGGAGGAGGCGAGTCCTCCGTAGATGGACCAGAGGGCCCCGGAGGTGGTGAACCGCTTCCAGAAGAGGCTGTAGAGGATCGTCGGCAGGTTGGCGGAGGCCGCGACGGCGAAGGCCAGGGCGACGAGTCCGGCGACGTTGAGGTCGCGGGCGAGGGCGCCGAGGGCGATGGAGACGATGCCGATGGCGACGGTGGCCCACCGTGCCGCGCGGACCTCCTCCTTCTCGGTGGCCTGTCCCTTGCGGATGACGTTGGCGTAGATGTCATGGGCGAAGGACGAGGAGGAGGCGAGGGTGAGTCCGGCGACGACGGCCAGGATGGTGGCGAAGGCGACGGCGGAGATCACCGCGAGGAGGATGGCGCCGCCGGTGGAGCCGGAGCCGCCGCCGATCTCCAGTGCGGCCAGGGGCGCGGCGGTGTTGCCCGCCTTGTTGGAGGCGATGATGTCGCCGGGCTTGAGGATCGCGGCGGCGCCGAAGCCGAGCACGATCGTCATCAGGTAGAAGGCGCCGATGATGCCGATCGCCCAGTTCACGGACTTACGGGCGGCCTTGGCGGTGGGCACGGTGTAGAAGCGGATCAGGATGTGCGGCAGGCCCGCGGTGCCGAGGACCAGGGCGAGGCCGAGGGAGATGAAGTCCAGCTTCGAGACGCCGGTGGCACCGTACTTCAGACCGGGCTCCAGGAAGGCCGCGCCCTTGCCGCTGTTGCTGGCGGCGGTGCCGAGCAGGTCGGAGATGTCGAAGTTGAACTTCAGCAGGATCAGGAAGGTGATGAGCAGGGTGCCCGCGATGAGCAGGACGGCCTTGACCATCTGCACCCAGGTGGTGCCCTTCATGCCGCCGATGGTGACGTAGAGGATCATGAGCACGCCGACCAGGGCGACGATGAGGACCTTCCCGGCGTCGCTGGTGATGCCGAGCAGCAGCGAGACGAGGACGCCCGCGCCGGCCATCTGGGCCAGCAGGTAGAAGATCGAGACGACGATCGTGGACGTGCCGGCGGCGGTGCGGACGGGGCGCTGGCGCATCCGGTAGGCGAGGACGTCGCCCATGGTGTAGCGGCCGGAGTTGCGCAGCGGTTCGGCGACCAGGAGCAGGGCGACGAGCCAGGCGACGAGGAAGCCGATGGAGTAGAGGAAGCCGTCGTAGCCGAAGAGGGCGATGGCTCCGGCGATGCCGAGGAAGGACGCGGCGGACATGTAGTCGCCGGAGACCGCGAGGCCGTTCTGGAATCCGGTGAACTGGCGTCCGCCCGCGTAGAAGTCGGAGGCGCTCCTGGTCTGGCGGCCGGCCCAGACGGTGATGACGAGGGTCGCCACGACGAAGGCGGCGAACAGCGTGATGATCAGCGGCCGGTGCTCGCTCGCGCCCTCCGTCGCGGCGAGCTGGACGGTGGGGTACAGGGCGTGGGCGGCGCTCATACGTCGGCCTCCATACGGGACTTGATCGCCTCGGCCTTGGGGTCGAGCTTGGTGGCGGCGTGCCGGGAGTAGAGCCAGGCGATGAGGAAGGTGGTGGCGAACTGGGCCAGACCGAGGACGAGCGCCATGTTGATGTTGCCGACGACCTTGGTGGCCATGAATCCGCCCGCGTAGTTGCAGAGCAGGACGTAGAGGAGGTACCAGGTCACGAAGGCGATGGTCAGGGGGAAGGCGAAGGACCGGTGGGAACGGCGCAGGTCGGCGAATTCGGGGCTCGCCTGCATCGTGACGAACGCCTCGGTGGTGGGCTGGGCGGGGCCGCCGGGCGATGTGCCCTGGGGCGGCGGTGCATCGGTAGCCACGGATTCTCCTCGCGACGCGGGTGCGGTGGGCCGGGGGACGGTGGGTGTCAAGGAAGCCTCGTCGCCGGGGGACGGTGATGTGCCTCCTGGACAACGGCACGGAGGGCGCGACGAAGCGGTTCACCGCGTCTTTCGCTTCCTCGGAACCGCGCCCCCGCCTCCTCGGAACCGGGGCTTCCGCCTTCCTGGAGAGGTCGCGCCGCACCCGGTCGCCGGGACGTCGCCCGTTCGCACGAGGCCGCATCCATCACTCTTCGAACTCACTTGCCCCAAAACGTTGATGCGCTGGGATGATCAGCGATAGCTTCACTCGTCATGTACGCGACCGAGCACGCCAGGTGTCCGGTCGTCCGGCACGGATGATGTGGAGAACCCATGGCTCATCTGGCATCGAGACGGACCCGCGCACTCGCGGTCCCCGTCGGACTCGCGCTGACGGCCTCGCTCGGCTTCCTGCCGACGGCGACGGCCACGGCGGCTCCCACCGGCGAGCAGACCTCCGCGAGCGTGCGGACCGACGGGCCGAAGCTGTCCTACGTGGTCAACACCCGGGGCGGCCACGGCACCGTCAAGAAGGTCAAGAAGGCGATCGCCGAGGCGGGCGGCACGGTCGTCATCGCCTACGAGCAGATCGGCGTCATCGTCGTCCACTCGCAGAACCCGTCCTTCGGCGAAACGATCCGCCGGGTCCGCGGCGTGGAGTCGGCGGGCGCGACCCGCACGAACCCGATCGTGCCGCAGGCCACCAAGGACGTCGGCTCGATAGCGGAGCCGCTCACCGCGGAGCAGGCGGCCGCCGCCGCCGCGGACGCGAAGGCCGACGAGGACCCGCTGGAGCCGCTCCAGTGGTCGCTGCCCGCCATCAAGGCGGACCAGGCGCACCAGAAGTCGCTGGGCTCGAAGAAGGTGACGGTCGCCGTCATCGACACGGGCGTCGACGACACCCACCCGGACCTGGCCCCGAACTTCGACAGCCGCGCCTCGGCCAACTGCGTGTCGGGCGCTCCGGACACCACCGCCGGCTCCTGGCGTCCGGCGGCGGGCGAGAGCGACCACGGCACGCACGTGGCGGGCACCATCGCCGCCGCGAAGAACGGCGTCGGCGTCACCGGCGTCGCGCCGGGCGTGAAGGTGTCGGGCATCAAGGTGTCCAACCCGGACGGGTTCTTCTACACCGAGGCCGTCGTCTGCGGGTTCCTCTGGGCCGCCGAGCACGGCGTCGAGGTGACCAACAACAGCTACTACACCGACCCGTGGCTGTTCAACTGCAAGAACGACGCGGACCAGGGCGCCCTCGTCGACGCGCTCACCCGCGCCGTGAAGTACGCGGAGCGCAAGGGCACGGTCAACGTCGCGGCGGCGGGCAACTCCCGCCACGACCTGGCGACCGACGCGATCGAGGACACGACCAGCCCGAACGACTCCGAGACGGTCACGCGGACGATCGACCCGAGCGCGTGCCCGGACATCCCGACCATGCTGCCGGGCGTCGTGACGGTCTCCGCCACGGGCGCGAAGGGCCTCAAGTCCTCGTACTCGAACTACGGCAAGGGCATCATCGACGTGGCGGCGCCGGGCGGTGACTCGACGGTCTACCAGACCCCCGAGCCGCCGGCCGTCAGCGGGCTGATCCTCTCCACGCTGCCGGGCGGCAGGTTCGGCTACAAGGCCGGTACGTCGATGGCCTCCCCGCACGTCGCGGGCGTCGTGGCGCTGATCAAGTCCAAGCACCCCTACGCCTCGCCCGCCGCGGTGAAGGCGCTGCTGACGCTCCAGGCGGACGCGAAGGCGTGCGGTGAGCCGTACGACATCAACGGGGACGGCGTCATCGACGCGGTCTGCGAGGGCGGCAAGAGCTACAACGGTTTCTACGGAGCCGGAGTGGCGGACGCGCTGGACGCGGTGCGCTGGTAACGGCACACCACGGTACGTCCGAGGGGCCCAGGGAGATCGATCTCCCCGGGCCCCTCGGGCATTCCCCGCGCGGCGGGGGTCCGGCGGTCAGGTGCCGGAGGGTTCGACCCGGTCGCTCCCCCGGCCCGCCCCCGCCGTGAGCACCCCGTGGGCCAGCAGGGCCTGGGCGGCGATGTAGGTGAGCATCACCCAGAAGTCGGGGACCGGCGCCTGCGGCCACTCGGCGATGCCCGTGGCGATCAGGGCATCGGAGAGCAGGAAGAGCGCCCCGCCGGCCGCCGCGTACGGACCGAACACGCCCGCCCGCCAGGCCGTGGCGGTGAGCAGCAGGCTGTAGCCGGTGAGCGGGATGCGCAGGTCCGCCGGGAGGTCCGGCCAGATCAGCACGAGGAAACCGGCGAGGACGACGGTGTACCCGGCCCCCGTGGTGAGGGCCGCCGGGGCCCGGCCGGGGCCCTCGCCCCGCCCGAACAGCGTCAGGTAGCAGACGTGGCCGACGGCGAAGGAGCCCATGCCGACGAGGAAGGCCGGCTCGTCGTCGGCGAGCAGGAAGACGTCGCCGCCCCATCCGAACAGCAGGGCCGCGACGAGCAGCCGGGGTCCGCCGCGCAGGGCCGCGTACCCGGCGAGCAGCGGCATCAGCAAAGGCTTGGCGACGAGGTGGACGGTCTCGGCCCCGGCGAGCAGCCCGGCCAGGTCGGCGGCCGCGACGAGGAGGAAGGCGAGGAGCACGGGACGGGCGAAGCGCTCGGCGCCCCCGGGGTGCGCGGGGCGCGCACCGGTGGCGGTCACAGGGCGCGTTCCGGGGCGGATGCCGTGCCCCGGGCCGGTACGGAGGCGGTGGCCGCCGCCCCGCCCGTGCCCGGCGCGGCGGTGGTGACGGGTCCGGCGGCCGCCGCCGCGGTGGCCGCCTTCGCCGCCGGCTGCCAGCCCGGCCCCCGGAAGACGCGCCCGGCCCGCTCGCTCCAGGTGTCGGCGGCGCGGATGTCGCGGGCGATGGCGGCGTACTCGTGGGTGGCGACGCGCAGCGGGTTGTAGGTGGCGATGTTCTTGGTGAGCCCGTAGACGGGCCGCTCGGTCTCCGCCGCGAAGGACCCGAACATCCGGTCCCAGATGATCAGGATGCCGCCGTAGTTGCGGTCCAGGTAGCCGCCCTGCGAGGCGTGGTGGACGCGGTGGTGGGAGGGCGTGTTGAGGACGTACTCGAAGGGGCGCGGGAGCTTGCCCACCCGTTCGGTGTGCACCCAGAACTGGTAGACGAGGTTGGCCGACTGGCAGAACGCGAGCGCCGCCGGGTGCACGCCGCAGGCGATCAGCGGGAGGTAGAAGGGCCAGACGGTCGCGGAGGTCCAGGGCTGGCGCAGCGCGGTGGTGAGGTTGAACTTCTCGCTGGAGTGGTGGACCACGTGGCAGGCCCACAGGATCCGGATCACGTGGTGGCCCCGGTGGGACCAGTAGTAGAAGAAGTCCTGGGCGAGGAGCATCAGCAGGACGGTCCACCACAGCACGGGCACCCGCAGCGGCGTCAGCTCGTAGACCCCCATGTAGATCGCCAGGATGGGGATCTTCCACAGCAGGTCGAAGCCGAGGCTACCGAGGCCCATGGTGATGCTGGTGGCGGCGTCCTTGGTCCCGTACCCGGCGGCGTCCTCGTCCGGGTGGAGGCGGTAACTGACCATCTCGATCACGGTGAGCAGCACGAAGGCCGGTATTGACCACAGCACGACATCGGGCAGGTTCGGCTCCATGCGAGCACCGTAGGGCCGTGGGTCGGTGAGGGCTAGACGTTGTTACCCACAAGTATGCGAGACCTGCTGTCAGCAGTCTTTGGCGCCTTCTGCCAACCGACCGGCCCGCAGGATCTGCCGGACAGGCTCCAGCGGGGGGAACACGCGTGTCCGGTGCGGAAGTTGCCCTGTTACGGCTGGCCGCCACGGTGGCCGCGGCGGCGGCCAGGGCGCCGCTGACCCCGAGGCCGGGCGCCGGCCTGGGTGGCGGACCCGGTGCGCCCCCTCCCCCGCCCCGCGAAGCCGGACCGGCTGGCGAAGGTGCTGGCGGGCCGCATGTCCGGCGCGTACGCGGACCTCCCCGAGCACGAACGGCCGGCCGCACTCGCCTCCGTGGAGCACACGTTCGCGGCGGTGGGCGAGCCGAACGCCGGGCGCCTGTTCGCGCTGGAGCCGGAGCCCGAGCGGTTGCGCGCCGAGCTGTCGGCCCCGGCCGCCGGTCTCTCGGAGCGCCCTCTCGGCCTGTACGAGACCTTCTCGGCCGCTGCTGCGCCCATCTGCCGGACCTTCAGCACCTCACCCTCGACCACCCGTTCCTCATGGAGAGCCTGGCCGAACTGCCCGTCTGCGAGCGGGTCTCCACCCTCACCCTGCTGCCCCGGACCCGGTACCTCCACCTGGAGGGCCTCTCCCGCCGGCCGAGCCTGAACCGGCTGACCCTGCACGGCACCACCCATCTCCAGCAGCTCGGCGAGGCCCCGTCGTTGCATGGACCGGAGCATCTGCAACTGGTCCAGCTGCCCGACCCGGACCTGCGTCTGCTCGCACCTCTGGACCGGCTGCGCGACCTGCCCCCGGGCCAATGCGCTCCGGCCGGCGGCCTCGCCCCCGCTCGCCGGGCTTCCCGCCCTGACCTCTCTCCGCCTCCACGGAACCGACGAACCGTACGACCTCGCTCCGCCGGCGGGCATGGAGGGCCTGACGGTCCATGTGGCGTACGGCACCCACGTCACCGGCACCCGCCTCTTCCCGCCCGAGCGCGTCGTCCGCCTCCCCTGACCACCCGACCGGGGTGACCGAATAGGGCCCTGTCAGTCGCGGCCCGTATTCTCTGTGACCATGCTCGACGACCGCCAGACCGCCGCACCGTGGCCGACCGCCTACCCCCGGGGGTACGCGGTCGTCGACGTGGAGACCACCGGGCTCGCCCGTGACGACCGGATCGTGTCCGCCGCCGTCTACCGGCTGAACGCCCTGGGCGACGTCGAGGACCACTGGTACACCCTGGTCAACCCGGAGCGGGACCCCGGACCCGTCTGGATACACGGGCTGACGAGCGACGTGCTGGAGGGCGCTCCGCTCTTCCCCGAGGTGGCCGCCGCGCTGTCGGAGCGGCTCGCGGACCGGGTGCTCGTCGCACACAACGCGGCGTTCGACTGGTCGATGATCGCGCGCGAGTACGCGCGGGCCTCGGTCGTCGCCCCGGTCCAGCACCGGTTGTGCACCATCGCGCTGGCCAAGGAGTTGCGGCTGCCGCTGCCCAACCACAAGCTGGCCTCCCTCGCCGCGCACTTCGGGGTCGTCCAGCAGCGGGCCCACCACGCCCTGGACGACGCGCGGGTGCTGGCCGAGGCGTTCCGGCCGAGTCTGCACGCGGCGGCGCGGGGCGGGGTCCGGCTGCCGTTGCTGGAGTGCCGCCCGCTGACCGAGTGGTCCGACTCCCCCGTCACCCCGCGCGTGGGATATCAGCCCGCGCGGCAGCCGAACAGCTGGCGGCCCTCGCGCAAGCGGCCGGCCTGCCCGTATCCCAATCCGGGGCGGTACGAGAAGGAGAGGCCGCTCCAGCAGGGGATGCGGGTGGCGTTCTCCGGGGACACCTCCGTGGACCGGGAACTGCTGGAGGACCGGGCGGTGGAGGCAGGTCTGCACGTGGCGACCAGCGTGTCCCGGCTGACCAGTCTGCTGGTGACCAACGACCCGGACGCGGCCACCTCCAAGACGCAGAAGGCGAAGGCGTACGGGACGCCGATCCTGGAGGAGAGCGCCTTCACCCACCTGCTGCGCGATGTGGCCCCGGCCGAGGGCGTCGCGCTCCCCCACCAGCCGTCCCCGCCGTCATCGGAGTGAACCGGGCACGACTCGCCCGGCAGCCGCTCGCCCGCCGCCGCCGGGCGTCCCACCCTGTGGCGCATGGCACGTTGTGAGGTTTGCGGAAACGACTACGGCATGTCCTTCGAAGTCCACGCGCAGGGCGCGGTGCATGTCTTCGACTGCTTCGCCTGCGCCATCCACCGCATGGCGCCGATCTGCGAGCACTGCCGGGTCCAGGTGATCGGGCAGGGAGTCGAGGCCGACGGGCAGTGGTACTGCGGTGCCCACTGCGCCCGCGCCGAGGGAAAGGCAGGCATCGTGGACAAAGTATGACGGAACACCTGATTGCCGGATGGCTCCGGCCGTACCCCTGAGTGCCGCACCCCATGACCCCGGTTGTACGGTCATGGGGTGTACCGCTTCCTGTTGACCCGGCAGTGGGTGATTCTCACCCTGCTCGGCCTCGTGCTGATCCCGACGATGATCGAGCTGGGTTTCTGGCAGTTCCACCGGCACGAGCACCGGGTCGAGCAGAACGCGTTGATCTCGCGGAACCTCGACGCGCGGCCGGTCCCGGTCACCGAACTCACCTCCCCCGGCCACACCGTCCCCCGGGCGGACTACTGGCGGGCGGTCACCGCCACCGGCACGTTCGACACCGAGCACGAGGTGGTCGTGCGCCGCCGGACCTCGGACGACGACCGCATCGGCGTCCACGTCCTGACCCCGCTGGACCTCAAGGGCGGCGGCACGGTCCTGGTCAACCGGGGCTGGGTCCCGGCCGCGCCGAACCAGACCGCCTACCCCGACGTGCCGCCGGCGCCGCGGGGCGAAGTGACCGTCACCGGCCGTCTCAAGGCGGACGAGACGACCGGCAGCAGCGGCATCAAGGACCTGGCCGGGCTGCCCGACCGGCAGGTGATGCTGATCAACAGCGACCAGCAGTCCCAGCTGCTGTCCCGGACGGTCCTCGGCGGTTACATCGAGCAGACCGAGCCCGCGCCCTCGGGTGACCTGCCCGAGCAGATCGCCCGCCCCGACGACAGCTCGATCGGCCCGCACATGGCGTACGCCGTCCAGTGGTGGCTGTTCGTCGCCGCCGTCCCGGTCGGCTGGATCATCCTCGTGCGCCGCGAGAAGCGCGACCGGGAGCAGGCCGCGGCCGGGAGCACGACGGCCGGAGCCGCCGAGGAGCCCGCACCGGCGAGCGCGTGAGGTCAGCGGCACATCATCCGGTTGGTTGACATCGGCCCGGTTCGGGAAAGCGCCTGGCGTGACCCCACGTATCGAGGACTACGCCCTGATCGGCGATCTCCAGACCGCCGCGCTCGTCGGCAGGAACGGTTCCGTCGACTGGCTCTGCCTGCCGCGCTTCGACTCCGGCGCCTGTTTCGCCGCACTGCTCGGCACCGAGGAGAACGGCCACTGGCGCATCGCCCCCGCGGGTACGGCGGCATCGGACGTCTGCACCCGGCGCTCCTATGTGAAGGACTCGCTGGTCCTGGAGACGTACTGGGAGACGCGGACCGGCACGGTGAAGGTCATCGACTTCATGCCGCAGCGCGACGCGTCACCGGATCTGATGCGGATCGTCGAGGGCGTCAGCGGCACGGTGGACATGCGCTCGGTGCTGCGGCTGCGCTTCGACTTCGGCTCGGTGGTGCCCTGGGTGCGGAAGTCGCACGGCCACCGGGTGGCGGTCGCCGGCCCCGACTCCGTGTGGCTGCGCAGCGAACCGCCGGTCAAGACGTGGGGCCAGCAGTTCAGCACCTGCTCCTCGTTCACCGTCTCCGAGGGCGAGAGCGTGGCGTTCGTGCTCACCTGGCACCCGTCGCACTCGCCGCGCCCGAAGCTGATCGACCCGCACAAGGCGCTCGAGCACACGGTGCACGACTGGGCCAAGTGGACCGGGCGGTGCACCTACGAGGGCCCCTACCGCGAGGCCGTGATGCGCTCCCTGATCACCCTGAAGGCGCTGACGTACGCCCCGACGGGCGGGATCGTGGCGGCCCCGACGACCTCGCTGCCGGAGGAGATCGGCGGCGTACGGAACTGGGACTACCGCTTCTGCTGGCTGCGGGACGCCACGCTGACGCTCGGGGCGATGCTGTCGGCCGGCTATCTGAAGGAGGCGGAGGCCTGGCGGGACTGGCTGCTGCGGGCGGTAGCCGGGGACCCGGCGGACCTCCAGATCATGTACGGACTGGCGGGCGAGCGCAGGCTGCCCGAGACGGAACTGCCCTGGCTCGCCGGGTACGAGCACTCCCGGCCGGTCCGCACCGGTAACGCGGCTGTCCGCCAGCGCCAGCTCGACGTGTACGGCGAGGTCATCGACGCGCTCCGGCTCGCCCGCGTCGCCGGTCTCGACGACAAGCCGCACGCCTGGAACCTCCAGCTCAGCCTGCTCGGCTTCCTGGAGTCCAGCTGGCGCGAACCGGACGAGGGGCTGTGGGAGATCCGTGGCGCCCGCCGGCACTTCGTGCACTCCAAGGTGATGGCCTGGGTCGCCGCGGACCGGGCCGTGCGCACCCTGGAGGAGAACCCGGAGCTGCCCGGCGACGCGGAGCGCTGGCGGGCGATGCGGGACGCCGTGCACGCGGAGGTCTGCGAGAAGGGGTACGACGCCGAGCGGAACACCTTCACCCAGTCCTACGGGTCGCGGGAGCTGGACGCCGCGACGCTGCTCATCGTGCGGACCGGGTTCCTGCCGCCGGACGACCCGCGGGTGATCGGCACGGTCGACGCGGTCCGCGACGAGCTGGGCAGCGGCGGCCTGGTCCGCCGCTACTCCACCGAGGGCGCCTCCGTGGACGGACTGCCCGGCGACGAGGGCACGTTCATCGTCTGCTCGTTCTGGCTGGTCGACGCGTTGCACCGGACCGGGAGGGCCCGGGAGGCGCGGGAGCTGTTCGAGCGTCTGCTGGAGCTGCGCAACGACATGGGGCTGCTGGCCGAGGAGTACGACGTGTCGGCGGGCCGCCAGCTGGGCAACTTCCCCCAGGCGTTCAGCCACATCGGACTGGTGAACTCCGCGGTCGACCTCGCCGGGGAGGACCCGGCAGGATAGGGCCATGGATCTTGGACTGAAGGACCGCGTCTACGTCGTCACCGGAGCGACCAGGGGCCTCGGCAACGCCACGGCCCGCGCACTGGCCGCGGACGGCGCGAAAGTGATCATCACCGGCCGGGACGAGCCGTCCGTCGTGGAGGCCGCCGCCGAGCTGGGCCCGGACGTGGTGGGGGTCGCCGCCGACAATGCCGACCCGAGCGCCGCCCAGCGCCTCGTGGACACCGCGCGGGAACGCTTCGGACGGCTCGACGGCGTCCTCGTCAGCGTCGGCGGACCCGCCCCCGGCTTCCTCGCGGACAACACGGACGACCAGTGGCAGACGGCGTTCGAGACGGTGTTCCTGGGGGCGGTACGGCTGGCCCGGACGGCGGCGGCGGCGCTCGGCGAGGGCGGCGTGATCGGATTCGTGCTCTCCGGGTCGGTGCACGAGCCGATCGCGGGGCTGACCATCTCCAACGGGCTGCGCCCCGGTCTCGCCGGTTTCGCCAAGTCGCTCGCCGACGAGCTGGGGCCGCGCGGCATCCGGGTGGTCGGCGTGCTGCCCGCCCGGATCGACACCGACCGGGTCCGTGAGCTGGACGCCCTGTCCGGCGACGCGGAGGCGGCCCGTACCGCGAACGAGGCGCGGATTCCGTTGCGGCGCTACGGGACGCCCGAGGAGTTCGGGAAGACCGCCGCCTTCCTGCTCTCCCCCGCCGCCTCGTACCTCACGGGCATCATGGTCCCGGTCGACGGCGGGGCCCGGCACGGCTTCTGACCGGGCGGACGCCGCCCGGCCCGGCGGTGTGCCCGCGTCACTCCTGCACACAGGTTCCGGGCGTCCGCCGCCCGGTTCCGTACGCGGACCCGCTCGGGCCGTCAGGAGACCCGCGTCGCGCGGTGCTTGACGGCCTTGAGCCGTACCTCGGCGGGGAGTTCGGCCAGCCCGGCCGATTCCCTGGCGTGCCTCAGCGCTCCGTCCGCGACCGCGTTCAGGGTCTCCCGCGGCGCGGCGTGCGGTTCCGTCAGCAGCCGGATCCTGGCGCGGGGCGCCGTCCGGCGGCCGGTCAGCATCGTCCGGGCGCGGGCCACTCCGTCCAGCGCGCCCGCCTCGTCGGCGAGCACGTCCTCCAGGGCGCGGCCCCGCAGCCGGGCCCCTTCGCCGTCGCCGCTGTCCACCAGGACCTCCGCGAGGCGGCCGCGGCGGAGCTGGGCGAGGAACCACCACAGGGCGAGGACCACCAGGACGGCGAGGACCGCGATCACCGTCGGCCACCACCAGCCCTCGTCGCGCCAGCGGTGCCGGGCGGCCGTGCTGAGCAGCACGTCGCCCTTGGCGTCCCAGGGCCACCAGGTCGGCGCGGACGCGCCGAGGCCCACGGCGAGCACGGCTGCGCCGAGGACGGCGAGCACCAGTCCGGCCAGGGCCAGCAGGACCCGGTTGACGGTGGAACGCATGCGGCTCATCCCTTCTTCGGCGGTCGGTGCACCTGGACGGAGAGGGCCGGCGGCTTCGCCAGGCCCAGTTCCCGTACGGCCTTCTCCAGCGCGGAGTTCAGGTCGGCCGTCACGTCGTCGAGTTCCCGGAAGTGCGAGAGCGCGCGCACCTTCGCCTTCCGCCGCCCCATCCCGACCCGTACGGACTGCACCCCGGACACCTCCACGGCGCGGTCCCGCAGGACCAGTGCGGCGGCGGTGCGGTCGAGTCCGGCGTGGACGCCCGCGCGGTCGCGGCGCATCGGCAGCAGGTGGCGCAGTCCGGGGGTGAGGGCCAGCAGGATCAGCCAGAGGCCGAGCGCCGCGGCGACGCCCGCCCCGATGAACATCGCCACGTCGTCCAGGTGCCGTTCGGCCAGGCCGTCCGCGAGGGAGCGCCGCCACTGCATGGCGGGGTGGCCGGCCCGTACGGCCGCGATGTCGTAGAGCAGCAGTCCGGCTCCGCCCAGGATCACGAGGGCCACCAGGGCGGCGGGGATGCGGCGCGCGGACCAGAAGCGGCCCGTCCGGTCGCCGTCGCCCTGTTCGAGGGTCGGGACCGTTTCGCGGGCGGCGGAGGGCGTCTCCGCGGACGCGTCGCCCTCGTGGTGCTCCGCGGTGGGCATCCGCCGGGTGGAGCCGGTCGGTTCGCCGGGCTCGGTCATCGGATCCTCCCCTGTGCGGCGGCGCCGGCGGCGGCCGGGTGCAGCCGTTCGACCTGCACGGCCACCTCGGGCACCTCCATCCCGGCGAGCGTCTTGACCCGTTGGGCGACACGGCGGCGGACGGCGCCGCACTGGCGGCCGACATCACTGGGGTAGCGCAGCTCCAGGCTGACCCGGACCCGCGCGGTGTCCCGGTGCACGGTGACCGTCGCGCGCGGCGAGGACCCGTCCGCCGGTGGTTCGCCGACGGCCTCCTTCGCCGCCTGGGCAGCGATCTTGGCGACGACGCGGTCGGCGATCCGGGTCTCGCCGCGTTCGGCGGCGGCGACCCGGCCGTTCACCGCCGTCACCGTCGCCGGTCAGCGCGCTCGCGACTCCGGAAGAAGTCGCCGGGCTCCAGGTCACCGTCCAGGAAGCGGCCGGCGACGAAGCCGACGGCGCCCAGGGCGGCCACCAGTACGAAGGCTCCGAACCCGCCGAAGTATCCGGCGAACCCGAGCGCCATGCCGGCCAACAGACCGGCGACAGCCATGCTCATCGTGTCTCTCTCCTCGATTGCCGTGCGACTCGGCCCCCGTGCGCCCCGGACGCGGAAGGGCTACTGGACACGCTGTTCGGACTGGTCGTCATCGTCGTCCTCGTCCGGCAGCTTGACGTCGCTGACCGCGATGTTGACCTCGACGACTTCGAGGCCGGTCATGCGTTCCACCGCGGCGACGACGTTCTCGCGTACGTCACGGGCCACCCCGGAGATGGCCACGCCGTACTCGACGACGATCTCCAGGTCGAGGGCGGCCTGGGACTCGCCGACCTCCGCCTTCACCCCGCGGGTGACGGACTTCCCACCGCCGGGGACCTTGTCGCGGACGGCGCCGAACGTCCGCGAGAGGCCGCTGCCCATCGCGTGGACGCCGGACACGTCGCGCGCCGCCATTCCGGCGATCTTCTCGACGACGCCGTCGGCGATGGTGGTACGGCCACGGGTGCCCGGATCGCCGCCGCCACGCTTACCGAGGGCCTTGCCGCCCGTGCCGCTGTCGGGGTTGGTGCGCTGGGAGCTTTCAGTCATCGCCGCTCTTCCCTTCGGGACATTCGGGACTATCGGGACAGGGACTTCGTAGCCCACGTTAAGTGCGCTTTCACGATCTCGCGCCGTGGATACGGCAGTCTGGGGCGATGACAACGGCGCGGGACCCGCAGAGGGTCGACGGATGGACCGCTGCGGTACGGGAAAGGCTCGGCCTGGGCAGACTGCTGCCCCTGGGCGGCCCTGCGGAAGGGGCCTGGATCGCGGAGACGGCGGCCGCAGCGGTGCTGCGCGGGGCGGCGGCCCACCCCGGCACGGTGCTGGGGAAGCTGCGGATCGGCCCGGCGGAGGAGGCGATGGCAGGCGCTCCGGCGGCCCCTCCCGGCCCCGGCGCCCCGGCGGTCGCACCGGCACCGCCGGGCGCGCTGCCCCCGGTGCCGCTGCGGATCGAGGCGGAGTTCTCGGCCTCCCTCGACCGGCCGCTGCCCGATGCGGCGGCGGCCCTGCGCTCGGCACTCCTCACGGCCGCCGCGGCCCGGCTGGGCCTGAAGGTCACCGAGGTGGACCTGACGGTGACGGCATTGCTGGCGGACGGCGCGCCCGATCAGGTGACGGCGCGGACGGCACCGGCGGTTCCGGTCGCCGGAGCGGACGGGCCGGTGGCGGAGGCGGCCGCCGGAGTACCGGGAGTCGTCTCGCTCACCCGCGTCCTGGGCTCGCCGGTGCTCACCGCCGCGGACCATGTGCGGGTCGAGGTGGCGACGGCCGGGAACCGCGCCGCACGGGAGGTCGCCCGGTCGGTGCACACGGCGGTGACGGCCGCCCTGGACCGGCCGCTCCCCGTGTCGGTCCTGGTCACGGACGTGGTGGGACCGGCGGACGGCACCGGGCCGAGCGGCTCCGGCTCCATCGGCGGCTCCGGCGCCTGAGCCGGACAGGAGGGCGGGACGGGCCCGACCCGCCGGACCACGCGTCCGGCGGCCCGGCGCCCGGGCCTGCCCGGCGGGTCGGGGAACCCGCGATCGCGCCGGCCTCCGGCCGCCGCGTCGCTCACACGGTCCTCCACCGCCTGAGCCGGTGGCGCACTTCCTAGTCGGTGATGCCCGCCAGGTCGCGGAGGCGGCGACCCTGGGCGGCCCGCTCGGCGACGCGCTGCTGTTCGAAGTCGCGGGTGAGCGCCCCGGCGAGGAGCGCCTTCGTCTCCACGACGGCGTCGCGGGGCGCCGCCACCAGGGCGGCGGCGAGATCGCGGGCGGCAGCGTCGAGCTGGTCGGCGGGGACCACGAGGTTGGCCAGGCCGGTGCGCTCGGCCTCGTCGGCGTGCACGAAGCGGCCGGTGGCACAGATCTCGAGCGCGCGGGCGTACCCCACGAGGTGCACCAGGGGGTGGGTGCCCGTGAGGTCGGGAACGAGGCCGAGGCTGGTCTCGCGCATGGCGAACTGCACGTCCTCGGCGACGATGCGCAGGTCGCAGGCGAGGGCGAGCTGGAAGCCGGCGCCGATGGCGTGCCCCTGGACCGTCGCGATCGACACGAGGTCGTTGCGGCGCCACCAGGTGAACGCCTCCTGGTACTCGGCGATGATGGCGTCGAGTTCCGCCTCGGGGCCGCGCGCCATGTCGAGGAACGACGGCTCGCCGTCGAAGCCCTCGGGCGTGAACGCCTGGCGGTCGAGGCCGGCGGAGAAGGACTTGCCCTCACCGCGCAGCGTCACGACCCGCACCGTGCCGGGCAGCGCCCGTCCGGCCTCTGTCAACGCCCGCCACAGAGCGGGAGACTGAGCGTTGCGCTTGGCCGGGTTGGTGAGCGTCACCGTGGCGACGGCGTCGTCGACGGTGAGCCGTACGCCGTCCTTGTCGAGCACAGTGTCGAACGAGGTCATGGGGCGCCTCCGGATGGGGTGCGGTCAGCACGAAGGAACTAAGTGACTGAACAGTAACCACCCGGACGACCCTGCGGTCGACCGGGTGGCCACCCCGAAATCCGTTGAGCCCGAAGAGGTCGGAGACCCGCGGCCTCAGGCCGAAGCGGCCTTCTTGCCCCGCGTCGCGCCGCCGCGTCCCCGCAGCGTCACTCCGGACTCACTGAGCATCCGGTGGACGAACCCGTAGGAGCGGCCGGTTTCCTCGGCCAGCGCCCTGATGCTCGCACCGGAGTCGTACTTCTTCTTCAGGTCTGCCGCGAGCTTGTCACGCGCGGCGCCGGTCACCCGGCTGCCCTTCTTCAGAGTCTCGGCCACCCGTGCCTCCTCGTAGGAAGTGCGCTCTGGACTCTCATGATCACCCCTCCCGCGCTTCCTGGCCACCCATTCGGCAAGGTCGGTGCATCCGGTTTGCCGGTCACGGAGCGCGTCGACACGATCGGAATCCCTGATTCCCACGGGCCCACGAACGCGTACGGCCCCGATCTTCCGGAGAACCGGCAGGTCAGGGCCGTACGAGGAGAAGCCGTCCGGAAGGGGGCGCACGACGGGCGAGCGCCCGGCGCACCACCGGAGTACGAGAGGCTCTCACGCAGATGACGGATCACGCGTAGGCCGAATGATCCATCCGCAGTGGATCAGGCGAGCGCGACGAGGTCGCGGTAGTCCGCTCCCCAGAGGTCCTCGACCCCGTCCGGAAGCAGGATGATCCGCTCCGGCTGGAGCGCCTCGACCGCGCCCTCGTCGTGGGTGACGAGGACGACCGCGCCCTTGTAGGTGCGCAGCGCCCCGAGGATCTCCTCGCGGCTGGCGGGGTCGAGGTTGTTCGTCGGCTCGTCGAGCAGGAGCACGTTGGCGGAGGAGACGACCAGGGTCGCCAGCGCGAGCCGGGTCTTCTCACCGCCGGAGAGCACGCCCGCGGGCTTGTCGACGTCGTCGCCGGAGAAGAGGAAGGAGCCGAGCGTCTTGCGGACCTCCACGAGGTCGAGGTCCGGGGCGGCGGAGCGCATGTTCTCCAGGACCGTGCGCTCCGGGTCGAGGGTCTCGTGCTCCTGGGCGTAGTAGCCGAGCTTGAGGCCGTGGCCCTGGATGACCTCGCCCGTGTCGGGCTTCTCCGCGCCGCCGAGCAGGCGCAGCAGCGTGGTCTTGCCCGCGCCGTTGAGGCCGAGGATGACGACGCGGGACCCCTTGTCGATGGCGAGGTCGACGTCGGTGAAGATCTCGAGCGAGCCGTACGACTTCGACAGGCCCTCCGCCATCAGCGGGGTCTTGCCGCAGGGGGCGGGCTCGGGGAAGCGCAGCTTGGCGACCTTGTCGGAGACGCGGACGGCCTCCAGGCCGGCCAGCAGCCGGTCGGCCCGCTTGGCCATGTTCTGGGCGGCGACGGTCTTGGTCGCCTTGGCGCGCATCTTGTCGGCCTGCGAGTTGAGTGCGGCGGCCTTCTTCTCGGCGTTCTGGCGCTCGCGCTTGCGGCGCTTCTCGTCGGCTTCGCGCTGCTGCTGGTAGAGCTTCCAGCCCATGTTGTAGACGTCGATCTGGGAGCGGTTGGCGTCGAGGTAGAAGACCTTGTTGACGACCGTCTCGACCAGTTCCACGTCGTGGGAGATCACGACGAAACCGCCCCGGTAGGACTTGAGGTAGTCGCGCAGCCAGACGATGGAGTCGGCGTCGAGGTGGTTGGTCGGCTCGTCCAGGAGGAGGGTGTCGGCGTCCGAGAAGAGGATGCGGGCCAGCTCGACGCGGCGGCGCTGACCGCCGGAGAGCGTGTGCAGGGGCTGGCCGAGGACCCGGTCGGGCAGGTTGAGCGCGGCGGCGATGGTGGCGGCCTCGGCCTCGGCGGCGTACCCGCCCTTGGTGAGGAACTCCGTCTCCAGGCGCTCGTACTTCTTCATCGCCTTCTCGCGGGTGGCGCCCTTGCCGTTCGCCATCCGGTCCTCGTTCTCGTGCATCTTGCGCAGGATCTCGTCGAGACCGCGGGCGGAGAGGATGCGGTCGCGGGCGAGGACGTCGAGGTCGCCGGTGCGCGGATCCTGCGGGAGGTAGCCCACCTCGCCGGACTTGGTGATGGTGCCCGCGGCGGGGGTGCCCTCGCCCGCCAGGCACTTGGTGAGGGTGGTCTTGCCCGCTCCGTTGCGGCCGACGAGGCCGATGCGGTCGCCCTTGGCGATGCGGAAGGAGGCGGATTCGATGAGGATGCGGGCGCCGGCGCGCAGCTCGATGCCGGAGGCGGTGATCACGGAAAAACTCCAGGGCAGTTTGGACGGCGGAGGGACGAGGGCGGAGGTCTCTCGACGCCGCTAATGCACAAGGAGAAAGGCCATACGGCCCATTCTACCGGCGGTGCGCAACTCCTTTTCCGCACACCTGGTGGGACGAACCACCTGATGTCTCCGTGCCGGACGGGGCCCGTGGCCCGGTGCGACACCTGCGTCACCTGCGTCCGTTCGGGTACGGCTGCCGCTGTCGATGGATGGTGGAAGACTGAGACGCAGATCACATCGCGCGTACGGACGGCTGGAGAGGTGAGGGCGATGGCGAGTGCGACGACCGGGGTGGCGACGGTCTGCCCGACGATCCTGTACGAGGACGCGAAGGCGGCGATCAGGACGCTGACGCAGGGGCTCGGCTTCACCGAGGAAGCGGTCCACACGGGCGAGGACGGCAGCGTGCTCCACGCCGAGCTGTCCCAGGGCAACGGCAGGGTGATGCTCGGCTCAAAGGGGCGCGGGGGCGTGTTCGCGCGGGCGATGGCGGGTGCGGGCCCGGCGGGGGTGTACGTGGTGGTGGACGAGGTGGACGAGCACTGGGCCCGCGCCAGGGAGTTCGGGGTGGAGATCCTGATGGAGCCCACCGATCAGGACTACGGCTCCCGCGACTACATGGCGCGGGACGCCGAGGGCAATGTGTGGAGCTTCGGGACGTACGCGCCGGGATCCGGCTGAGCGGAGCCCGGCGACGGACGGTCCGCGTCCGGCGGGCAGGGCCTTCGCCCGCGGTCCCGCAGCCCTCTCGGGGACGACCGTTGCGCGCGGTTCGCCGGAGGCGATGACCCGCGTGGGACCGTTCCGGTGGCCGCGGACCCGCGCGGGTCCGCGGCCGTGCGGCTCAGGATCCCCCGGTGTGGACCTGGAAGGCCGCCCGGCGGACCGCCTTGGCCAGGGCCGGGTCGGGGTGGGCGGCGGCCAGGGCGACCAGGACCTGGACGGTGCGGGGGTGGCCGACGGCCCTGACCTCGTCGAGGAGCGCCGGCACGGTGCCCTGGACGGCGGAGTCGAGGTGGCGCACCAGCAGCCCGGTCTCGCCGTGGTCGGCGACGGCGGCCGCGGTGTCGACCCAGAGCCAGGTCGCCTCCTCGCGGCTGAGGACGTCCTGGGCGTCGTCGGGGTCGTTGCCCTCGTACTCGGCGAGCCAGAGCAGCGCGTAGGGGCGCAGCGAGGGCTCGGCGAGCACGGAGCGGACCTCCGGCTCGGCGGGGGCGCCGACGACCCTCAGCGCCTCGAAGGCCAGGCCGCGCAGCAGGGCGTCCTCGCCGCGGGCGACGGCGAGGAGTTCGGCGACGGCGCTGCCGACCGTGCGGGCGGCGAGCCAGGCCCGGTATTCGTCGCGGGCCGGGCCGGGGGTCAGCCGGGCGCAGCCGAGGAGCATGTCGGCGGCCGACTGCTCGATGTTCCCGGCCGGGCTCTGGGCGGCGACGCAGATCTGTTCCAGTTTGACCCAGACCGCCCAGTTGCCGAGGGGGGTGAGGGTGGCGTGCCCGTCGCCGAGGGTGAGCGCCCCGACGGCGGCGAGGCCCTCCAGGGCCCAGTCGAGCAGCAGGGCGTTGAGGTCGCCGCCGCGGGCGGCACCGGCCCGGCCGCCGGCCGTCCCGTCGGCGGCTGCGGGCGGCCCGTCGGGAGCCGGGGCCGCCGGTCTGCCGGGTCCCAGGGGGACTTCGCAGCGCTCCTCCTGGAGTTCGGCGACGCGCTGACCGAGAAGGTCCAGCAGGGCGGGGACGGTGACGGGGCCCGCCGAGAGCTGGAGGAGCGAGAGCACCTGGGGCACGGCCTCGACCGCTTCGGCGACCGCGCCCGCCTCGATGCCGGCGGGGGCGGCGTGGACGAGCGACCAGGCGTCGAAGAGCGCCACCCAGCCGCGCAGGACGGCGGAGTCGTCCCGGTCCCAGGCCCGCAGCCGCCAGCCGGGGCGGGCGGTGTCGCCGTGCAGCTCGATCAGCCCGGCCAGCCGGGCCCGGTCCCATCCCGCCCGGACCCGGGCCGGGGAGAGCTCCAGGGCGGTGGCCGCCCGTTCGAGGGCGTGGGCCGCGAGCGGGGCGGTGGCGCCCGGCGCCGGTGTGCCGGCCGCCCAGTGGGCGATGCGTACGGCGTCGGCGAGGACGGCCCTGGCCTGGCGGGCCAGTTCCGCCCGGGGCGGGGTCCCCTCGGGGGGCCGGGGCGCCGGCCTGGTACGCCGGGTGGTCACCGCCTTGCGGGCGGTGGCGAGGGGTCGCGGGCGGACAAGTCGCAGCCTGGAGTCGCGCGGAGTACGGGACGTCACGGGAGCAGTCTTGCCCCTGACGGCCCGAAAGCCCAAACGGAAGGCGTTTCACCGGTACGTGAAAGGTTCCCCCGGCGCGACGACAAGGGCGAGAGTTCACCCCATCGGCTCACATCAGGGGGGTGAGGAAGCGGCGCAGGGTCTCCTCGTAGCGGGCCGGGCCGGCGTTCCACATCGACGCATGCGGAGCCTGCCGTACGGCGTGGAGGGCGACCAGCTCCGGCCGGCGGGCGGCGAGTTCGCGGGAGGGCCCCCAGGGGGCGATCGTGTCGTCGGGGCCGTGGAAGATCAAGGTCGGGGTGTCCAGGGTGACCGGGGCGGAGGTCTCCAGCACCGGGGCGGGGTTCAGGCCGGTCCGGCCCTGGGCGGCCCGCACGGCGAGCGGCAGCAGCGCGGCCGGAACGCCGCGGGCGGCGGCCAGGGCCCGCAGGGTGGCCTGCCAGTCCAGTACCGGGGAGTCGAGGACGATGCCGCTGATCCGGTCGCGGAGCGGGGACTCGACGGCGGCGTACAGAGCCATGGTGGCGCCGGTGGACCAGCCGTGGACGATCACGTTCCGGGCCCCGTACCGCAGGGCGAAGCGGATGGCGGCGTCGACGTCGCGCCACTCGGAGGCTCCGAAGTGGCCGACGCCGTCGGCGGGGCGCGGGGCTCCGGGGTCTCCCCGGTAGGCGAGGTCGAGCACGGGGAGGCTCTGCCCGTGCAGGAAGCCCATCACGTTCATGGGGTGGGCGCGGCTCGTGCCGAGGCCGTGCACGGTGATCACCCAGGTGTCGCGCCCGCCGGGGACGTACCAGGCGGGCAGGGGCCCGAGTTCGCCGGGGATCTCGACCTCCTGGTGGTCCAGGCCGAGGTCGGTGCTCGGGTCGCCGCCGTACAGCTCGGGGGTGAGCCGGACCTTCGCGCCGGGTTCGAGGAGCCCCTGGCCGACGCTCTCCAGCCTCCGTACGACGGTGTCGGCGCCCCGGGAGGCTCCCTCGACCACGGGGCCGACGACCGCGTGGACGCCGGGCCCGGCGAGGCCGTAGGTGCCGGGCCGGAGCGCCGAGAAGGAGCGGGTCAGGGTGGTCCGCCCGGCCGCCGTGGCGTGCACGGTGAGGCGGCGGTCGGCGGGGAGAGGACGGCCGGGCGTCGGCCTGAGGGCGACGTCGCCCGCGTACCGGCCGGCCGCGACCGCTGCCGCACCGACCCCGAGGACTGTGGTGACGGCCGTTGCCGTCGCGGTTACCGGGCGCACCGCTTCAGTGTCGTCGGGCGGGCGGCGGGCTGCCAGTGGACGGCGGCCGTCCGGGGGCGGGCGTACGTCAGCCGCTCTGGCCGTACCCCTTGAGCGCTTCCGTCACCTCGGCCAGCTGGCCCTCGTCGAGCAGGGCCGGGGTGCGGCCGGGGAGCGAGCTCGCGGTGAGCCAGAGACGGCAGAGCCACTCCAGCTGGGCGGTGCGGTCGTACGCCTGGTCGAGGGTGTCGCCGTAGGTGACGGTGCCGTGGTTGGCGAGCAGGCAGCCGGTGCGGTCCCGGAGGGCTTCGAGCATCGCCTCGGCCAGTTCCGGGGTGCCGTAGCGGGCGTAGGCGGCGGTGCGGACGGGCCCGCCGAGGATGGCCGCCGCGTAGTGGACGAGCGGAACCTCGGCGACGAGGGTGGAGACGGCGGTGGCGTGCACGGCGTGGGTGTGCACCACGGCGGCGGCGTCGGTGGAGCGGTAGACCGCCAGGTGGAGGGGGAGTTCGCTGGTCGGCTTCAGCTCCCCGAGGACCTGGCGCCCCTCCGGATCGACGCCGACCGCGTCGCCGGGTCCGAGCCGGTCGTAGGGCACTCCGCTGGGGGTCACCAGGATCAGGTCACCGACGCGGGCGGACACATTGCCCGACGTGCCGACGACCAGGCCGTCCGCGGCGCTGCGGCGCGCCGTGCCGACGAGGTCCCGCCACGTGCGGTCCACGGATTCCGGGTGCTGGTGAGTCATGGGGCGAGGCTAGGCGGGAACACGCGTAACCGGAACGTCACGGGGGGACGTGACGGGGATCTCCATCAGGGGTCGAACGGCCGTTCAAAATGTTCGCCATCAAGCGGCAAAGGGCGGTCCACGCCGCGCCCCACGGACCTCGTACGACCTCTCCCGCACACAACCGGAGGCGACCCACTCCACTTGGGGTCACCGCAACGCCCTGCCCAGTTCATCTTCCGTTCACTCAGGTTGCCTACGTTCTACGAGCCACTGACGTCGAACGATTGCCTGGGTAAATGGAACACATCACGCTGCTGCTTGCGATTGTGGTCGTAACAGCTCTCGTGTTCGATTTCACGAACGGTTTCCACGACACCGCCAACGCGATGGCGACGACCATCTCGACCGGCGCACTGAAACCCAAGACAGCGGTGGCGATGTCCGCCGTTCTCAACCTGATCGGCGCGTTCCTCTCGGTGGAGGTCGCCAAGACGATCTCCGGCGGGATCGTCAACGAGGACGGCCTCAGAACAGAGGTCATCTTCGCGGCGCTCGTCGGCGCCATCCTGTGGAATCTGCTGACCTGGCTGGTCGGCCTCCCCTCCAGTTCCTCCCACGCCCTGTTCGGCGGTCTGATCGGCGCCGCGGTCATGTCGGCCGGCTGGTCCTCGATCAACGGCGGCACCGTCGTCACCAAGGTCCTGCTCCCGGCGATCGCCGCCCCCCTGGTCGCCGGCTTCGCCGCGATGCTGGCCACGCGGCTGACGTACCGGATCAACCGGAACGTCACCGACCCGAACCAGCTGAAGTCCACCGCCAAGGGCTACCGGGCCGGGCAGATCGCCTCCGCGGGGCTCGTCTCGCTCGCCCACGGCACCAACGACGCCCAGAAGACGATGGGCATCATCACCCTCGCCCTGGTCACCAGCGGTGTCCTGGCTCCCGGCTCCAACCCGCCGATGTGGGTCATCGTCTCCGCCGGCGTCGCCATCGCCCTCGGCACCTACCTCGGCGGCTGGCGCATCATCCGCACCATGGGCAAGGGCCTGACCGACCTCAAGCCGCCGCAGGGCTTCGCGGCCCAGACCAGTGCGGCCACCGTCATCCTGGCCTCCTCGCACCTCGGCTTCTCGCTCTCCACCACCCAGTCCTGCTCGGGTGCCGTGATGGGCGCGGGCCTCGGCCGCAAGGGGGGCGTGGTCCGCTGGTCCACCGCCACCCGGATGTTCGTCGCCTGGGGCCTGACGCTGCCGGCCGCCGGTCTGGTCGGCGCCGCCGCCGAGTTCCTGACCAAGCAGGGCACGTGGGGCATCGCCGTCACCGCGCTCCTGCTCGTCGGCGGCTCCTTCGCCATCTGGCTGGCCTCGCGCCGCCAGCCGGTCGACCACACCAACGTCAACGACTCGGACGGCGACGACGAGCCCCGGGGCGTCGTCACCACCGCCATGGCCGCGGTCCAGCCGCCGCCCGCCGGCGTCCCGGCCGCCGGCCTCATGACCACCATCGCGGCCCCGGCATCGGCGCCCGACGACCCGGCCCGGCCGACGGCCACGGTGTAAGGACGGATCCACATGAAAATCGACTGGGCAGCTCTCGCCTCCGTCTTCGGTGTCAGCCTCGTGGTCACCGTCGCGCTGGTCGGCCTCTTCACCCTGGGCATCGTCGCCCTCTCCAAGCTGTCGGCCCCGTCCGGCGGCGCCTCCGGCGGGTCGGCCGCGCTGGCCCGCACCAGCGCCTACGCCTGCTTCGCGGCGTGCGCGGCGGCGGTCGCGTACGGGATCTACCTGATCGTCGCCTGACCCGTCACGCGTACGCCCCCGGGCGCCCCGCATCGGCACTCCATCGGGCCGGACCCACACCTGTGTGTCCGGCCCGATGTGCGTCTGCCCACAGTGGAGCCCCGCAGGTCAACAGCGAGTTGACGGCTGTTCGCGGGGCGTGGTGGACTGCCGGAGCCATTTACGGCGACAGCAGAGGAAGCCGGTGCGAATCCGGCGCGGTCCCGCCACTGTCACCGGGGAGCACTCCCCCACACCGGACGTCACGGCTCGCGGTACGCGGGCTGGAAGGCCGGGGGAACTGCGGATCCGGGAGCCAGGAGACTCTCGTCGCCGTCACGTCGAACCAGGGCGCGGACCCTGAGTGAGGACTACGCCATGCCCGGCCGCCGTGTGCCGCATTCCGTGCCCCCGACTCCGGGCCGAGCCGCCGGAACGCCTCTCCCCGCGGCGGGCTGACCCGTGCGGGCCGATCGCGTCTTCGCGTACGGCGCCACGGCCGGGCTGATCGCCGACGCCCTCCTGGGCGATCCACGGCGGGGCCACCCCGTCGCCGGGTTCGGCCGGGCCGCCGCACGGGTGGAGTCCCTGCTGTGGCGGGACGACCGGGGCCGGGGCGCACTGCACACCCTCGTCTGCGCCGGAGGCGCCGTGGGGGCCGCCGCGCTGACCGCGCGCGCCGTCCGGACCCGCCCCGCGCTCGCCGTCGCGCTGACCGCCGCCACCGCCTGGTCCGTCGTCGGCGGTACGTCGCTGGGCCGGGAGGCCCGTGCCATCGGGGATGCGCTGACCGCCGGGGACCTGGAGGCGGCCCGGCGGCGGCTGCCGCATCTGTGCGGGCGCGATCCGCACGCCCTGGACGGTCCGGGGATCGCCCGCGCCGTCGTCGAGTCGGTCGCGGAGAACACCTCGGACGCCGTCGTGGGCGCGCTGGTGTGGGGCGCGATCGGCGGAGTGCCGGGGCTCGTCGGGTTCCGTGCGGTGAACACCCTCGACGCGATGGTCGGCCACCGGTCGCCCCGCTACCGCCGCTACGGCTGGGCCTCGGCCCGGCTGGACGACGTGGCGGGGTGGCCGGGCGCCCGGCTGACGGCCGCGCTGGCGGTGGTGGGCGGCGGGCGGCCCCTGGACGCCGTACGCGCCTGGAGGGCCGACGCGCACCGCCACCCGAGCCCGAACGCGGGGCCGGTGGAGGCCGCGTTCGCCGGGGCGCTCGGCGTACGGCTCGGCGGCACGCTGGCGTACGCGGGGCGCGTCGAGCACCGGCCGGTGCTGAACGGGGCGGCCGGGCGGGACGTGCGCGGCGCGGACATCGAACGCGCGGTGCGTCTGTCGCGCCGGGTGGGTCTGCTGGCCCTCGGGGTGTGCGTGGCGGGCCGGCTGGCGGCGGGATGCCTCCTCGCGGGGCGGAAGCGGGGACGGACGTGAGCGGTCGGGGCACGGGAACGGGACGCGCCGCGGGGACGCGCCGCGGTACGGGCACGGGGCGCCCCGAGGGGACGGGCGTGGACGGTCCGGCACGGGACGCGGTACAGGAACGGGAGCGGGCATGAGCGGTGGGCTGCTGGTCGCGGGGACCACGTCCGATGCGGGCAAGAGCGTCGTCACGGCGGGCATCTGCCGCTGGCTGGTGCGCCAGGGTGTGAAGGTCGCGCCCTTCAAGGCGCAGAACATGTCGCTGAACTCCTTCGTGACCCGCGAGGGCGCGGAGATCGGCCGGGCCCAGGCGATGCAGGCGCAGGCGGCACGGGTGGAGCCGACGGCCCTGATGAACCCGGTGCTGCTGAAGCCGGGCGGCGACCGGTCCAGTCAGGTGGTCCTGATGGGCAGGCCGGTCGGCGAGATGAGCGCGCGGGGATACCACGGGGGCCGTCAGGAGGCGCTGCTCGGCACGGTCACCGACTGCCTGGAGCAGCTCCGGTCGGCGTACGACGCGGTGATCTGCGAGGGGGCCGGTTCGCCGGCGGAGATCAACCTGCGGCGCACCGACATCGTGAACATGGGGATCGCGCGGGCCGCGGGCTTCCCCGTGCTGGTGGTCGGGGACATCGACCGGGGCGGGGTCTTCGCCTCGTTCTTCGGGACCACGGCGCTGCTGAGCCCCGAGGACCAGGCGCTGGTCGCCGGTTACCTGGTGAACAAGTTCCGGGGCGACGTCTCCCTGCTGGAGCCGGGCCTGGACATGCTGTACGGGCTGACCGGGCGGCGGACGTACGGGGTGCTCCCCTTCGCCCACGGGCTCGGCATCGACGAGGAGGACGGCCTGCGGGTCTCCCTGCGGGGTGCGGTGCGGGAGTCGGTCGTGGCTCCCCCGCACGGCGAGGACGTGCTGCGGGTCGCGGTCTGCGCGGTGCCGCTGATGTCGAACTTCACCGACGTGGACGCGCTGGCCGCCGAACCGGGCGTCGTCGTGCGGTTCGTGGACCGGGCGGAGGAGCTGGCCGACGCGGACCTGGTGGTCGTGCCGGGGACGCGCGGCACGGTGAAGGCGCTGGCCTGGCTGCGCGAGCGCGGCCTCGCGGACGCGCTGGCGCGGCGGGCGGCGGAGGGCCGGCCGGTGCTGGGGATCTGCGGCGGGTTCCAGGTGCTCGGCGAGCGGATCGAGGACGAGGTGGAGTCGCGGGCGGGGGTCGTGGACGGGCTCGGACTGCTGCCCGTACGCGTCCGCTTCGACCGGGCCAAGACGCTGGCGCGGCCGGTCGGTTCGGCGCTGGGCGAGCCGGTGGAGGGGTACGAGATCCACCACGGGGTGGCCGATGTGCGGGGCGGGGAGCCGTTCCTGGACGGATGCCGGGTGGGTGCGGTGTGGGGGACGCACTGGCACGGGTCGCTGGAGAGCGACGCGTTCCGGCGGCGGTTCCTGGCGGAGGTGGCGCGGGCCGCCGGGCGGCGGTTCGTACCGGCGCCGGACACGAGCTTCGCGGTGCTGCGCGAGGAGCAGCTGGACCGGCTCGGGGATCTGGTCGAGGAGCACGCGGACACGGACGCGTTGTGGCGGCTGATCGAAGGGGGCGCGCCCGGAGGATTGCCGTTCGTGCCGCCGGGGGCGCCCGCCCTGCCGGCGGCCGGCGGGGGCACGGGGGCGCTCGGGGTCGCGGGGGCGGGTGCACCGGAGAGCCGGGGCACGGTCCGGGACCCCGCTCCCCGGTCGCCGGAGGGATGGGGAGCGGGGAGCCCGGCGGCGGTGGGAGAGGCCCGGAAGGCCCGGGAGGACGAGAACGCCCGGTCCGCCGCGTTCGGGGTTGCTGATGTTCATGTCGACCAGGAGGCCAAGTGAGTACGCCGTATCCCTTCACCGCGATCGTCGGGCAGGACGACCTGCGGCTCGGGCTGTTGCTGAACGCGGTCAGCCCCGCTGTCGGCGGGGTCCTCGTGCGCGGGGAGAAGGGGACCGCCAAGTCCACCGCCGTGCGGGCGCTCGCCGCGCTCATGCCCGAGGTCTCCGTGGTCCCCGGCTGCCGGTTCTCCTGTGATCCCGTCTCCCCTGATCCGGCGTGTCCCGACGGGCCGCACGCGGAGGCGGCCGGTGTGTCGCGTCCGGCGCGGACCGTGGAGCTGCCCGTCGGCGCGTCGGAGGACCGGCTGGTGGGGGCGCTGGACATCGAGCGGGCGCTCTCCGAGGGCGTGAAGGCGTTCGAGCCGGGGCTGCTGGCCGACGCGCATCGCGGCATCCTCTACGTGGACGAGGTCAACCTCCTCCACGACCACCTGGTGGACCTGCTGCTGGACGCGGCGGCCATGGGCGCCTCGTACGTGGAGCGCGAGGGTGTCTCCGTACGGCATGCGGCGCGGTTCCTGCTGGTCGGGACGATGAACCCGGAAGAGGGCGAGCTGCGGCCGCAGTTGCTGGACCGGTTCGGCCTGACCGTGGAGGTCTCGGCCTCCCGCGACACCGACGAGCGGGTGGAGGTCGTACGGCGGCGGCTCGCGTACGACGACGATCCCGAGGGGTTCACGGCGCGCTGGGCCGAGGAGGAGGGCGCGCTGCGTGAGCGGATCGCCGTCGCGCGCGCCCTGCTGCCGCGGGTCGTGCTGGGCGACGGCGTGTTGCGGCAGATCGCCGCGACCTGCGCCGCGTTCGAGGTCGACGGGATGCGGGCGGACATCGTGATGGCCCGTACCGCGACCGCGCTGGCCGCCTGGGCGGGGCGCGAGGAGGTCACCGCCGACGACGTGCGGCAGGCCGCGCTGCTGGCGCTCCCCCACCGGCGCCGCCGCAACCCGTTCGACGCGCCCGGCCTGGACGAGGAGAAGCTCGACCGGACCCTGGACGAGGCCGGCGGGCCGGACGGCGGGCCGGACGACGACGATCCCGGCCCGGACGGCGGGGGTGACGGCGGCGGGGGCGGCGGTGTGCCCCCGCAGGCCGACGGCGAGGACCGTACCCCGCCGCACGCCGAGGGCGGCTCGGACGACATGCCGTCAGAGGCCCCCGGGAGCGCGCCCGACGCGCCCGGCGCCCCCGGTCGGCCCGCCGGGGGCGAGCAGCGGCCGGTGGCGTCCGCCGAGCCGTTCCGGGCGAAGATGCTCAGCGTGCCGGGGCTGGGGGAAGGCGCTGCGGGGCGGCGCTCCCGCGCCCGTACCGAGCACGGGCGCACGACCGGCGCCCGGCGGCCCGAGGGGGCACTGACCAAGCTGCACCTGGCCGCGACCGTGCGGGCCGCCGCGCCGCACCAGCGGGCGCGCGGGCGTAGCGGGCGCGGGCTCGTGGTGCGCCGGGACGATCTGCGGCAGGCGGTCCGGGAGGGGCGCGAGGGCAACCTCGTGCTGTTCGTCGTGGACGCGTCCGGGTCGATGGCCGCCCGGCAGCGGATGAGCGCGGTCAAGGGGGCCGTGCTGTCGCTGCTGCTCGACGCCTACCAGCGGCGGGACAAGGTCGGCCTGGTCACCTTCCGGGGCAAGGAGGCCGAGGTGGCGCTGCCGCCGACCTCGTCCGTGGACGCCGCCGCCGCCCGGCTGGAGTCGCTGCCGACCGGGGGCCGCACCCCGTTGGCCGCCGGGCTGCTCAAGGCCCACGACGTGCTGCGGGTGGAGCGCCTGCGCGATCCGTCGCGGCGGCCCCTGCTGGTCGTGGTCACGGACGGCCGGGCGACCGGCGGCCCGGAGCCCGTGGCGCTCGCCGGCCGGGCCGGCCGGCTGCACCGCTCGGAGGGGACGGCCTCGGTCGTCGTGGACTGCGAGTCGGGGTACGTACGCCTCGGCCTCGCCGGGGAACTCGCCCGCGAACTGGGAGGCACCGCCGTCACGCTCGACGAGCTGCGGGCCGACTCGATCGCCGGGCTCGTCAAGGACGTCACCGCAGCCGGGAGGGCCGCTTAATGCCACAGGGACAGCCGACATCGGTGCCGGACGACGGGCTCACCACCCGTCAGCGGCGCAACCGCCCGCTCCTGTTCGTCCACACGGGCATCGGGAAGGGCAAGTCGACGGCGGCCTTCGGTCTCGCGCTCCGGGCGTGGAACCAGGGGTGGCCGATCGGGGTGTTCCAGTTCGTGAAGTCGGCGAAGTGGAAGGTCGGCGAGGAGAACGCGCTCAAGGTGCTCGGCGCGAGCGGAGAGGGCGGCACGGTCGACTGGCACAAGATGGGCGAGGGCTGGTCCTGGGTCCAGCGCGACGGCCAGCTCGACAACGAGGAGAAGGCGCGCGAGGGCTGGGAGCAGGTCAAGCGCGACCTGGCGGCCGAGACGTACAAGCTGTACGTGCTGGACGAGTTCGCCTACCCGCTGCACTGGGGCTGGATCGACACCGACGAGGTCGTCGAGGTGATGCGGAACCGGCCCGGCACCCAGCACGTGGTGATCACCGGCCGCAACGCGCCGGACGCGCTGGTCGAGGCCGCGGATCTGGTGACCGACATGTCGAAGGTCAAGCACCCGATGGACGCGGGGCAGAAGGGCCAGAGGGGCATCGAGTGGTGAGTGCGCCCCGTCTGGTCATCGCCGCTCCGGCCTCGGGCAGCGGCAAGACCACCGTCGCCACCGGTCTGATGGCCGCCTTCGCCGCGCGCGGGCTCGCCGTCTCACCGCACAAGGTGGGCCCGGACTACATCGATCCGGGCTACCACTCCCTGGCGACGGGCCGCCCCGGCCGGAATCTCGACGCGTACATGTGCGGACCCGAGTTGATCGCCCCGCTGTTCGCGCACGGGTCGGCGGGGTGCGACCTCGCCGTGGTCGAGGGCGTGATGGGGCTGTACGACGGGGCCTCGGGGCAGGGCGAGCTGGCGTCCACCGCACAGGTGGCGAAGCTGCTCAGGGCCCCGGTGGTGCTGGTGGTGGACGCCTCCTCGCAGTCCCGGTCGGTGGCGGCCCTGGTCCACGGGTTCGCCTCCTGGGACCCGGAGGTGCGGATCGGCGGGGTGATCCTGAACAAGGTGGCCTCGGACCGGCACGAGGCGCTGCTGCGGGACGCGTTGGACGAGTCGGGGCTGCCGGTGCTCGGCGTGCTCCGGCGGGCTCCGCAGGTTGCGACGCCCTCGCGCCATCTGGGGCTCGTCCCGGTGGCCGAGCGCGGGGCGGAGGCGGTGGAGGCCGTACGCGCCATGGGTGAGCGGGTGCGCGCCGGGTGCGACCTGGACGCGCTGATGGCGCTGGCGCGGACGGCGCCCGCGCTGACGGACGCGCCGTGGGAGCCCGCGTACGCCTCGGCGCGGGGGTCGTACGACGCGGTGCGGGGGCCCCGGCCCGTCGTCGCCGTGGCGGGCGGGGCGGCGTTCACCTTCGCCTACGCGGAGCACGCCGAACTGTTGACGGCGGCCGGGGCGGAGGTCGTGACCTTCGACCCGCTGCGGGACGAGAAGCTGCCGACGGGGACGGCGGGAATCGTGATCGGCGGCGGCTTCCCGGAGGTGTACGCCCCCGAGCTGTCGGCCAACCGGCCGCTGCGGCGGGCGGTCACGGAGCTGGCCCGGAGCGGGGCCCCGCTGGCCGCCGAGTGCGCGGGGCTGCTGTATCTGGCGCGGGAGCTGGACGGGAAGCCGATGTGCGGGGTGCTCGACGCCGAGGCCCGGATGTCCGAGCGGCTGACCCTCGGATACCGGCAGGCGGTGGCCGTCTCCGACAGCGTGCTGGCGGTGGCGGGGACCCGGATGCGCGGGCACGAGTTCCACCGCACGGTCCTGGAGCCGGGGGCGGGGGCCACGCCCGCCTGGGGCCTGCACCAGCCGGAGCGGCGGGTCGAGGGGTACGTCGAACGGGGCGCGCACGCGAGCTATCTGCACACCCACTGGGCGGCGTCGCCCGAGGTGGCCCAGCGGTTCGTGGCGCACTGCCGGGCCCGGTAGCGCCGTCCCCACGGGGGGGGGCGTGTCAGGGCGTATGAGAACGTACGGGAGCGTACGCGTGGCTCACTCGGCGATGCCGACGACCAGCCAGATGAAGCCCACGCCCCCGATGGTGCAGAGAAGGGTGGAGCGGGCGGGATGGGTGTGGTGCGCCTCGGGAAGGATCTCCGCAGCGGCCAGGTAGAGCAGGGCTCCGCCGAAGAAGCCGAGATAGCCGCCGAGCAGTTCCTCCGGAAGGGTGAACAGCAGCGTCGTCGCCGCGCCCACGACCGGTGCCACCGCGGCCGCGAACAGCATCAGGAGCGCCTTGCGGCGGGTGTTCCCGTAAAGACTGGTGAGGGTGTACGTGTTGAACCCGTCGGCGAAGTCATGACTGATCACCGCCAGTGCCACGGCCACGCCCATGGAGCCGCCGACCTGGAAGGCGGCGCCGAGCGCGACGCCGTCCATCAGGCTGTGGGCGACCATCGCGGCGGCCGCCGTCAGCCCCACCTGCGGTACCCGCTCCCCGTGCCGGCCCGCCGCCCCGTGTGCCACCTGGCGCACGGCGAGCAGCCGCTCGACCAGGTGGGCCACCAGGAAGCCGCCCACGAACAGCAGCAGGGCGGCCGGCACCCCGAACACCGGCTCGCCCGCGGCCTCGATCGCCTCCGGCAGGAGGTCGAGGCCGACGACGCCGAGCATCAGGCCGCCCGCGAGGCCGAGCACCAGATGGCGGCGGTCGGTGATGCGTCGGGCGACCCAGCCGCCGGCCAGGGTCATCAGGAACGCGCCGAGCGCGACGAACACCGCCATGGGCCCTTGCTAGCCGATCGGGCCCGTTCTCCGCATCCCGGGGTGTCCTTACCGGAGGGGTCCGCCGCGCCCCTCCGGCCTCCGCCCTCGTACGCCGCCGGCCGCGTCACCCGTCCCGTGTTCCGTACCGCCCGCCCCGCGTTCCGTATACGGAGGGGGCTGGTCCCCTCCCCCGCACCACCGCGTCGTACGACCTGAAAGGCAGGACTCCGCCATGACCGGAGCATCCGTCGGCCCCGGACCCTCGTCCGGCGCCCGCAGTCTCGTGGTGGGGGTCGGTGCGCGCAGGGGCGTTCCCGGCGAGGTGGTGTTCGCCCTCATCGAGGCGGCGTTGAGTGGGGCGGGGCTGACCGCGGCGGACGTGGTGGAAGTCGCGACGGTCGACGTCAAGGGGGACGAGCCGGGGATCGTGGGAGCGGCGGCCCTGCTCGGGGTGCCGGTGCGGACCCATCCGGCCGCGGCGCTGGCCGTGGTCCGGGTGCCGCATCCCTCGGGCGCGGTGGCCACGGCGGTGGGGACCCCGTCGGTCGCCGAGGCGGCGGCGCTGATCGAGGCGGACGAGCTGGTGGTCCCGAAGACCAGTGCCCCGGCCGGGCCGAGCACGGACGGGACGGGCTCCGGCGGGAAGGCAGCAGCACGGGGGACGGTGACCTGTGCGGTGGCCCGGCGGAATCCGGGCGCTCCCACCGCTTCCGGTGTTTCGGGCAGGAAAAATTCCACCTCACCGGTGACGGCGGGCTCCCGCCCGTTCACCATGGCTGCCATGAATCCCCCCACGAACACCGAGACCGCCGGGCCCGACCTGCGTCACCACGGCGACGCGGAGGTCCGCGGCGAGAAGCTGACCGATCTCGCCGTGAACGTCCGGACCCACACGCCCCCGGAGTGGCTGCGCGAGCGGATAGCCGCGTCCCTCACCTCGCTCGCCGCCTATCCCGACGGGTCGTCGGCCCGCGCCGCGGTCGCCGACCGGCACGGGCTGCCGGTGGAGCGGGTGTTGCTGACGGCGGGCGCGGCCGAGGCGTTCGTCCTGATCGCGCGGGCCCTCCCGGCGCGCCGCCCGGTCGTGGTGCACCCGCAGTTCACCGAGCCGGAGGCCGCTCTGCGGGCGGCCGGGCACGAGGTGGGGCGGGTCCTGCTGCGCGCCGAGGACGGCTTCCGGCTCGATCCGTCGGCGGTGCCCGACGACGCGGACCTCGTGGTGGTCGGCAACCCGACGAACCCGACGTCCGTGCTGCACCCGGCGGCGCTGCTGGAGAAGCTGGCGCGGCCGGGGCGGACGCTGGTGGTCGACGAGGCGTTCATGGACGTGGTGCCGGGCGAACGCGAGGCGCTGTGCGGGCGGACGGACCTTCCGGGGCTGGTGGTGCTGCGCAGCCTGACCAAGACGTGGGGGCTGGCCGGGCTGCGGATCGGCTACGTGCTGGCCGAGCCGGGGACGGTGGCCCTGCTCACCGAGGCGCAGCCGCTGTGGCCCGTCTCCACCCCGGCGCTGGCGGCGGCCGAGGCGTGCATGGAGCCGCGGGCGCTGGTGGAGGCGGCCGGGGCGGCGGACCGGATCACGGTGGACCGGGCCCATCTGCTCGCCGGGCTGGCCGAGTTCAGCGAGGTCGAGGTGGTGGAGGAGGCCAGGGGGCCGTTCGTCCTGGTCCGGCTGGAGCGGGCGGCGGAGGTACGGGAGCGGCTGCGGCTGCTGGGCTTCGCTGCCCGGCGCGGGGACACGTTTCCGGGTCTGGGGCCGCAGTGGCTGCGGCTCGCGGTCCGCGACCGGGCCACGACCAATCGTTTCCTCCAGGCGCTCGACCAGGCGGTGCAGGCGCTGCCCGCACGATTGGGGCGCTGACGGGCCCCGTTTGCGGGCGGGGCGTCGAAGGGTTTCCGCCCGGCCGGGGCGCGACCGCGAGGGGGCCTCGGCGGCCGGGCCGGAGGCACGGGAGGGTCAGCGGCCGGGCGAAGTGCCGACGAGGGTTCACGGGGCGGCCGGGCCGAGTACCGAGAAGGGTTCACGGGGCGGCTGGGCGGAGTGCCGAGGGGCGGGGCCCGGTGCCGGTGCCGGACCCCGCCCCGGACGCGTTACGGCGTCCTGCCCGGTCAGTTCCGGCCGGTGCCCCGCCTGCGGGCCAGCACCGTCGCGCCCGCGCCCACGGCCAGCAGCAGGGCCGCGCCGCCCGCGATGTACGGGGTGGCGGAGCTGCCGCCCGTCTCCGCGAGGGCGGCCCCGGCGGGAGCGGTGCCCGTGTCGGAGCCGGTCTGCGTCTTCACGTCATCGCCGCCGATGCCGCCGTCGCTCCTGCCGCCCTGGTCGCCCCCGGTGCCTCCGTCACCGCCGCTGTCGCCGCCCGTGGAGCCGCCCTCGGTGGAACCGTCCGTGGAACCCGGCCTCTCGGGGGTCTTCGGGCCCTGCGGGGTCTCGCAGGTCGCCTCGGCGAGGGTGACCTCGCCGTTCACCTCGGCCACGTTGAGCTTGAGCGGGTTGACCGCGACCTTCAGCCGGAGCGCCGTGGCGGCGGCGGTCCGCTCGGTGGTGACCGTCGTGGAGAGGTCGAGGGAGACCTCTCCCACCCCCGGCACCGACACCCGCGTCGGGCCGCCCGCGCTGAGCGTCACCTTCCTGCCCAGGACCGCGACACGGCCGAGCACGTTCGACGCGGCCACGGGCTTCTTCCCCGCCTCGCAGACCGCCCGGGAGGTGACCTTCTCGACCTCGACGAGCGGGAGCGCCGCGAGTCCGGGGACATGGATCCTGGCCTCGGCCAGCTGGGTGGCCCCTTCGGCCCGGTGCCCGTCGGCCGTGGCGTTCGCGGTGGCCACGTCGGCGCGCAGGACGCTGACCGGAGCTCCGCCCTCCACCCCTTCCACGTTCACGCTCAGCGCGGTCCTCCCGGCGGCGGCGGGGGCGTGCACCTCGTTGAGCGTGGCCTTGAGGGGCACGTGGACGGCCTTGTCGAGAAGTGAGACGTCGAGCCCGGCACGGAGCACGACCGCGCTCGCCCGGCCCTCGCCGGTGGTGGGCGTCGCCGGGGCTGCGTGCGCGGGGACGGCGGCAAGCAGGACGACCGGGGCAGCGACCGCCAGGGCGGCGAGACGGCAGGTGTTGCTGTTCACGATGGTGGAACCCTCACAGGAGACATGGAGCCACCGGCGCGGCCCAATGGGGGACATCGCCCGCGCCGGCGGCGTCGACTCCGTGAATCTTTACGCACTGAGGGTGAACTGACGGACACCTGGCGTGAGTTCACCCCAAAGGGGGGTTTCCGCGCGCACATTCGAATCTTTCGGCACACGCGTTCCCTGCTGTCACTCGATCCCCCGGTCACCGGTCGGAGAAGCCCACCGGGCGTTCGAGTGGACCCCGCCGCGCCCAGAAGTGCTCAACGAGCCGGGAACGTGTCCGTCACCACGCGTCAACCCGGCACCCGGCAGCGCCGTTCCACCCCGGCTCCCCGGCGCCGCCGCCTCCCGTCCGTCACCCGACCACCCGCCCGTCGAGCATCACGTGCCGGGGCGCCGCCAGCACCCGGACGTCCGCGCGCGGGTCCTCGTCGTACACGACCAGGTCCGCCGGAGCGCCTTCCTCCAGCGCCGGCCGCCCCAGCCAGCGCCTCGCCCCCCACGCGGTGGCGGAGAGGGCCTCCAGGGGCGGGATGCCCGCCTTGACCAGCTCGGCGACCTCACCCGCGACCAGTCCGTGCGCCAGGGAGCCGCCCGCGTCGGTGCCGACGTAGACCGGGATGCCGGCGTCGTACGCGGCGCGCACGGTGTCGTAGCGGCGTTCGTACAACTGCCGCATATGGGCCGACCAGCGGGGGAACTTGGCCTCGCCGCCCGCCGCGAGATCGGGGAAGGTGGCGATGTTGACCAGGGTCGGGACGATCGCTACGCCGCGTTCGGCGAAGAGCGGGATGGTGTCCTCGGTGAGGCCGGTGGCGTGCTCGACGCAGTCGATGCCCGCCTCCACCAGGTCGCGGAGCGACTCCTCGGCGAAGCAGTGAGCGGTGACCCGCGCGCCGAGCCGGTGCGCCTCGGCGATGGCCGCCTCCACCTCGCCGCGCGGCCAGCAGGCCGTCAGGTCCCCGGCGGAGCGGTCGATCCAGTCCCCCACCAGCTTGACCCAGCCGTCCCCGCGCCGGGCCTCCCGCGCCACGTACGCGACGAGGTCACCGGGCTCGATCTCATGGGCGTAGTTACGGATGTAGCGGCGGGTCCTGGCGATGTGGCGGCCGGCCCTGATGATCTTCGGCAGGTCCTCGCGGTCGTCGATCCACCGGGTGTCGGAGGGCGATCCGGCGTCCCGGATGAGCAGGGTCCCGGCCTCCCGGTCGGCGAGCGCCTGCCGCTCGGCGGTCGCCGCGTCCACCGGGCCGTGCCGGTCGAGGCCGACGTGGCAGTGCGCGTCGACCAGACCGGGCAGCACCCAGCCCCGGACCGTCGCGGCCCCGTCCGCACCCGGCGGCCGTTCGTAGGTGATCCGGCCGTCCACGGCCCACAGTTCGTCCCGCACCTCGTCCGGGCCGACCAGCACCCGGCCCTTCACCCGCAGCACCCGCTGCTCCACCTGATCACTCATATGCCGCACTGTACGAGGCCGTCGGTAGGCTGCCAGGGCCCGGGAAACACGTCGGCGGGCCCGGAGCCCGCCGCCCTACGAACGACACCGAAGAGAGCCCCGCCGTGACGCACCCCTTCCTCGACCTTCCCCCGCTGACCGCCGCGCACTTCGCGGCCATCGAACGGCGGGTGGCCGCGCTCCTGGCCACCGAGCAGGACGTCGTCATCACCCAGGGCGAGGCTCTGCTGCCGCTGGAGGGCTGCATCCGCGGCGGCGCGCGCCCCGGATCGACCGCGCTGAACGTGGTCACCGGACCGTACGGGCAGACCTTCGGCAACTGGCTGCGGGACTGCGGCGCGCACGTCGTCGACCTCACCGTGCCCTTCCACACCGCCGTGACCGCCGAGCAGGTCGCCGAGGCGCTCGCCGCGCACCCCGAGATCGACTTCGTCTCGCTGGTGCACGCGGAGGCGGCGACCGGCAACACCAACCCGGTCGCGGAGATCGGCGAAGTGGTCCGGGCGCACGGCGCGCTGTTCATGCTGGACGCGGTCGCCTCGGTGGGCGCCGAGCCGCTGCTGCCGGACGCCTGGGGCGTCGACCTGTGCGTGATCGGCGCGCAGAAGGCCATGGGCGGGCCCGCCGGGGTGTCGGCCGTGTCGGTGAGCGAGCGGGCCTGGGAGCGGATGGCCGCCAACCCGGCCGCCCCGCGCCGCTCCTACCTCTCCCTCCTGGACTGGAAGGAGCGCTGGATCGACGGCGGGCGCGCCGCTCTGCCGCACGCACCGGCACAGCTGGAGATGCTGGGGCTGGAGGCGTGTGTGGCGCGGATCGAGGAGGAGGGGCTGGAGACGGTGACGGCCCGCCATGCCTCGGCCGCGGCGGCGACCCGCGCCGGGGCCGAGGCCCTGGGCGGCGGCCTGGAGCCGTACGTCCACGAGGCGCGGGACGCGGCCCCGGTGGCCACGACGCTGCGCGTGCCGGCGGGCACGGACGCGGCCGCGCTGGTCGCGCACGCGCTGGCGGCGGACCCCGCGCTGCCGCTCGTCGCGGGCGGCGGGGCGCTGTCCAAGGAGATGATCCGGGTCAACCACTACGGTCCGGACGCGACGCGGGGCGCGGTGCTGTCCTCGCTCGCGGCGGTGGGGGCGGCACTGGCGGACGGGGGCCTGCGGGTCGATATCGAGGCTGCCCACCGGGCCGTTTCGGAAACGTGGCCGGGTCGCTGATATTCCTCGTGCGGAAAGCTGCTTTATCGAAAAGCAGCTTCCCACATTCTTTTGCCCGCTTTTCCGTCACCTAAACGGGGCAGTTTTTTCCGGCCTCGAACTTCATGATTCGGACAGGTTCCGCGAGAGTTACCACCCTGTGACCGACTCCACACGGGCGGCATTATGCCCGATTAATTCAGGACAAAGGGCCGGAAACTGCCCCCAAGTCGCCGGGATCCTCGCGCACGCCTGATAACACACGGCGGCGCCGCGTCCAACCCCTCACGTCGATGCAATTTAGGAATTTGCTGGGTAAATTCAATTCGCATGACCGCCGCACCAGCAGATTTTGCCCGTGCCCGAAGTGAATTCCTCAGTATCGATGCACCGCGAGTGGAGGACGGAGCCGCGATCTGGCGCATCGCCCGCGACTCCGAGGTCCTGGACCTGAACTCCTCGTACAGCTACCTGCTGTGGTGCCGTGACTTCGCCGCGACCTCCGCAGTCGCCCGCGGCGAGAACGGCGAGCCCATCGCCTTCGTGACGGGCTACATCAGGCCCGACCGTCCGCAGACCCTCGTCGTCTGGCAGGTGGCCGTGGACCAGGCCCACCGGGGCAAGGGACTGGCCGCCGCGCTGCTGGACGCGCTGACCGTCCGGGTCGCCGCCGACCAGGGCCTGTCGTCCGTGGAGACGACGATCACGCCGGACAACACCGCCTCCGAGCGGCTGTTCACCTCCTACGCCCAGCGACACGACGTCGGACTGGAGCGGGAGGTGCTCTTCGACGGCGACCTGTTCCCCGAGGACACGCACCTGCCCGAGGTGCTCTACCGGATAGGCCCGTTCGCCACCTGAGCCGCCCCGGTCCGGGCACCGGCGTACCCGACCCGTACGCCGCCGATCCGCGGGCCCACCGGCCGGCGCACCCGGCCCGTGCGCCCCGGTCCCACGACTTTTCGCGCCGGCCGACCACCCGGCGCGGTCCCGGCCGCATCCGTGCGGCGGGGAGCACCAGACCACTGCCCGTCACACCCCCTCACGCAGGAGATCCGCTGTGACCATCACCCCGCCCGCACTGAGCGTCTTCGAGACCCTGGAGTCCGAGGTCCGGAGCTACTGCCGCGGCTGGCCCGCCGTCTTCGACCGCGCCCAGGGCGCCCGGCTGACCGACGAGGACGGCCACTCCTACCTGGACTTCTTCGCCGGAGCCGGCTCGCTCAACTACGGCCACAACAACCCGGTGCTGAAACGTGCGCTGATCGACTACATCGAGCGTGACGGCATCACCCACGGCCTGGACATGGCGACCACCGCCAAGCGCGCGTTCCTGGAGACGTTCCAGAACGTGATCCTGCGCCCGCGCGACCTGCCGTACAAGGTGATGTTCCCCGGCCCGACCGGCACCAACGCCGTCGAGTCGGCGCTGAAGCTGGCCCGCAAGGTCAAGGGCCGCGAGTCCGTCGTCTCGTTCACCAACGCCTTCCACGGCATGTCGCTGGGCTCGCTCGCCGTGACCGGCAACGCGTTCAAGCGCGCCGGGGCCGGCATCCCGCTGGTGCACGGCACCCCGATGCCGTTCGACAACTACTTCGACGGCCAGGTCCCGGACTTCCTCTGGTTCGAGCGGCTGCTGGAGGACCAGGGCTCCGGGCTGAACAAGCCCGCCGCCGTGATCGTGGAGACGGTCCAGGGCGAGGGCGGCATCAACGTCGCCCGCGCCGAGTGGCTGCGCGCGCTCCAGGACCTGTGCCACCGCCAGGACATGCTGCTGATCGTCGACGACATCCAGATGGGCTGCGGCCGGACCGGCGGCTTCTTCTCCTTCGAGGAGGCCGGGATCACCCCGGACATCGTCACGCTGTCGAAGTCCATCAGCGGCTACGGCCTGCCGATGTCGCTCTGCCTGTTCAAGCCGGAGCTGGACATCTGGGAGCCGGGCGAGCACAACGGCACCTTCCGCGGCAACAACCCGGCCTTCGTCACGGCCGCCGCCGCGCTGCAGGCGTACTGGGCGGACGGCCAGATGGAGAAGCAGACCCTGGCCCGCGGCGAGCAGATCGAGCAGACGCTGCTGGCCATCTGCGGCGAGGAGCCGACCGCGCGGTTCCGCGGCCGGGGCCTGGTGTGGGGCATGGAGTTCGAGGACCCGGCGCGCGCCTCCGCGGTCTGCGCCCGCGCCTTCGAGCTGGGGCTCCTGCTGGAGACCTCCGGCCCGCAGAGCGAGGTCGTCAAGCTGCTGCCGCCGCTGACCATCACCCCCGACGAGCTGGACGAGGGCCTGCGCACGCTGGCCCGCTGCGTCCGCGAGACGGCCTGACCCGGCGCTGCCGGGGCAGGCGAAGAAGGAAGGGCCCCGGGCCGCGAGGTCCGGGGCCCGCGCAGAGAAGAGAAAGGCGACAGCTCACCGTGATCGTCCGATCGTTCAGTGACATCGAGAACACCGACCGGCATGTGAAGGCCGCGTCCGGCACCTGGGAGAGCAAGCGCATCGTGCTCGCCAAGGAGAAGGTGGGCTTCTCGCTCCACGAGACCGTGCTCTACGCGGGTACGGAGACCTCCATGTGGTACGCGAACCACATCGAGGCCGTGCTCTGCACCGAGGGCGAGGCCGAGCTCACCAACGACGAGACCGGCGAGACGCACTGGATCACGCCCGGCACCATGTACCTGCTGGACGGGCACGAGCGGCACACCCTGCGGCCCAAGACGGACTTCCGTTGCGTGTGTGTCTTCAACCCCCCCGTGACCGGACGGGAGGATCATGACGAGAACGGCGTCTACCCCCTGCTGACCGAGGAGGCCTGAACCACCATGACCACCGAAGTACGCGCCGATCTGTATCCCTCGCGCGGCGCCGCCGAGATGACCACTCCCCGCCAGGACCCGGTCATCTGGTCCGCGCCGGGCGCACCGGGTCCGATCAGCGCCAAGGACCTCCAGAGCTACGAGCACGACGGCTTCCTCACCGTCGATCAGCTCATCACCCCGGACGAGGTCGCCGTCTACCGGGCCGAGCTGGACCGGCTGGTCTCGGACCCGGCGATCCGCGCCGACGAGCGCTCGATCGTCGAGAAGCAGTCCCAGAAGGTCCGGTCCGTCTTCGAGGTCCACAAGCTCAGCGAGGTCTTCGCCGGGCTGGTCCGCGACGAGCGGGTGGTGGGCCGCGCCCGCCAGATCCTCGGTTCGGACGTGTACGTCCACCAGTCGCGGATCAACGTGAAGCCGGGCTTCGGCGCCTCGGGCTTCTACTGGCACTCGGACTTCGAGACCTGGCACGCGGAGGACGGTCTGCCGAACATGCGGACGGTGTCCGTGTCGATCGCGCTGACCGAGAACCTCGACACCAACGGCGGGCTGATGATCATGCCCGGTTCGCACAAGACGTTCCTCGGCTGTGCGGGCGAGACGCCGAAGGACAACTACAAGCAGTCGCTCCAGATGCAGGACGCCGGCACCCCGTCCGACGAGGCGCTGACCGGGATGGCCGACCGCCACGGCATCAAGCTCTTCACGGGCAAGGCCGGTTCGGCGACCTGGTTCGACTGCAACGCCATGCACGGGTCGGGCGACAACATCACCCCGTACGCGCGCAGCAATGTCTTCATCGTCTTCAACAGCGTGGAGAACGAGGCGCAGGAGCCCTTCGCGGCTCCGATCCGCCGCCCCGAGTTCATCGGGGCGCGGGACTTCACCCCGGTGAGGTAGCGCGGGGCACGATCGGTCCGGGCCGGGACGGTACGCCGTCCCGGCCCTCCGCGCGGTCGGGAACCGGGGCGCCGGTGACGTGCCGGGACCGGGTCGGGCGCGTAACTCGCTGGACCGGGACGGGCTCCGGCGGCGAGGGTGTGCGCCATGACTTCCCATGTACGCCACATCACGATCGACTGCGCCGACGCCTACGCGCTCGCCACCTTCTGGGCCCGGGTGCTCGGCGCGCGGGTCTCCGACGAGGACGTTCCCGGCGACCCGGAGGCGCTGGTCGAGGCCCCCGGCGCGGCCGTCCTCTTCGTCCAGGTGGCCGACGAGAAGCGGACCAAGAACCGCGTCCACCTGGACATCCAGCCGCAGGACCGCTCCCGCGACGAGGAGGTGGAGCGGCTGCTCGCGCTCGGCGCGACCCTGGTGGCCGACCACCGCAAGCCGAACGGGCGCGGCTGGGCGACGCTGGCCGACCCCGAGGGCAACGAGTTCTGCGTGGAGTGCTCCGCCGCCGAGCGGGCGGCGCTGTCCGGGACCCGGCTGCCGGTGACCGCCGACGACGTGACCTCGGCGGTGCGGCTCGCGGTGGACGTGCTGGCCGGGGCCCCGGCGGACCGCTGGGACGCGCCCGCCGGGGGCCTGACCTGGACCTGCTGGGAGACGGCGGAGCACCTGAGCGACGATCTGTTCGCGTATGCCGCGCAGTTGGGCCCCCGTACGCCTCCGCTGGACCGGGACGTGCCCTACCGGTGGGCGCCCGAGCGGGAGGGCGGGCCGTACAACGCGGTCTTCGCCGACCGGGACGCCGGTCCCGCCGGGCTGCTGGCCACGCTGGAGGCGAGCGGGGCGCTGCTGGCCTCGATGACCCGGACGACGCCGCCCACGACGCGTTCGTACCACGGGTACGGGGTCTCCGACCCGGAGGGCTTCGCCGCGATGGGCGTGGTGGAGACCCTGGTGCACACCCATGACCTGGCGGAGGGTCTCGGCCTGGAGTGGTCGCCGCCGCGGGACCTCTGCGACCGGGTACTGGCCCGGCTCTTCCCGGACGCGCCGGCGGGCGGTGACCGGTGGGCCGTCCTGCTGTGGGCCACCGGTCGCGCCGAACTGCCGGACCACCCGCGCCGCGCCTCGTGGCGGTGGGACGGGCGGCCGCCGGCGGATCAGACGGCGTCCAGCGCCGGGTAGTCGGTGTACCCCTTGGCGCCGCCGCCGAAGAAGGTGGCCGGGTCGGGGGTGTTGAACGGGCCGCCCGCCTTCAGCCGGGCGGGCAGGTCCGGGTTGGCGAGGAAGAGCGCCCCGTAGGAGATCAGGTCGGCGATGCCGTCGTCGATCACCGTGTGGTCGCCGGGTCCGGTGGGTCCGTCGGTGTGCGCGTTGAGGACCAGGGCCCCGGAGAACGCCTTGCGCAGGGCAAGGGTCAGCTCGCGGATCGGGGTCGCCTCCAGGATGTGCAGGTAGGCGATGCCGATCGGGTCGATCTCCCGCACCAGCGCGGTGTACGTGGCCTCCGGGGCGGGCTCGTCGATACCGTTGAACGGGTTGCCGGGTGAGATGCGCAGTCCGGTGCGCTCCGGGCCGATCGCGGCGGCGACGGCCTTGACGACCTCGACGGCGAAGCGGGTGCGGGCTTCGTCGGAGCCGCCCCAGGCGTCGGTGCGACGGTTGGTGTCGGGCGCCAGGAACTGGTGGATGAGGTAGCCGTTGGCACCGTGCAGCTCGACACCGTCGAACCCGGCCTCCACCGCGTTGCGGGCGGCGGTGACGAAGTCGCCGACGGTCGCGCGGACCTCGGCGTCGGTCAGCTCGCGCGGCTCGACGAAGCTCTTCGGCCCCGTGGGGGTGTAGACCTGCCCCTCGGCCCTGACCGCGGACGCGCTGACGGGGACGAGACCGTCGGGCAGCAGGTCCGGGTGGCCGATGCGGCCCGCGTGCATGATCTGGGCGAAGATCCGGCCGCCCTCGGCGTGCACCGCGTCGGTGACCGGGCGCCAGGAGGCGATCTGCTCGGCGCTGTGCAGTCCGGGCGTGGAGGGGTAGCCCTGGCCCACGGCGGACGGCTGGATGCCCTCGGTGATCACGAGTCCGGCCGAGGCGCGCTGGGCGTAGTACGTGGCGGTCAGCTCGGTGGCGGTGCCGCCCTCGCCCGCCCGGCTGCGGGTCATCGGGGCCAGGACGATGCGGTTGGCGAGCGGGGTGCCGGCCAGGTCGATCGGGTCGAAAGCGGTGGTCATGAGGGCTCCCAAGAAAGTATGTGGTCGGCCAACTATCGCCGCCGGACGTCACTGTAGCCCATTCATTGGCCGACCAAGGTAAAGTCGTGGGAAACCGTCGGGCATCATCGGAAGCCGCCCCCGAGAGCCGCCGCTCTCCGCCCGAGGACCCCAGGAGCCCGCCATGACCACCGGCCGCGCCACCCCCGCGGAAGACGCCTGTACCGACGTGCCGGACGCCTGTACCGGCGCCCCGCCCACGGCGGCGCTCGGCGGGCCCGCCGGCCACGCCGTCACGCGGGTCGCCCGGCTGCACCGGATCGCGGCGGGCAAGGCGCTCAAGGGGGTAGGCCTCTATCCGGGGCAGGAACTGCTGATGACGCACCTGTGGGACCGGGGGGCCGTCCGCCAGACGGAGCTGATCAGGGCGCTGGAGCTGGACCCGTCCACGGTCACGAAGATGCTCCAGCGGCTGGAGCAGACCGGGCACGTGCACCGCCGTCCCGACCCGGCCGACCGGCGGGCGGTGCTGGTCGAGGCGACGGACGACAGCTGCGCGCTGCACACCGCGGTCGAGACTGCCTGGGGCAGGCTGGAGGAGCGGACGCTCGCGGGCCTGGACCCGGCCGAGCGCGACGAACTGGTCCGGCTGCTGTCGAAGGTCGAGGAGAACCTCTGCCAGGAGACCATGGACTGCCCGGACCGCCGCTGAGCCGGTTCCCTGCGGATCCGGCCGGGCACAGCGGCATCCGCACGGGTCGGCCGGTCAGCGGATCAGCCGGTGCGGACCAGGCGGTCGGGCGGTCGGGCGGTCGGGCGGTCAGGCCAGGAACGTCAGCACCCGGTCGGTGTCGGCCTCGGTGTTGTAGAGGTGACAGGAGATCCGCAGGCTCCCGGCAGGTGCGGAGACCGCGATCCCGGCGTCGGCCAGGTGGGGCTGACGGCCCGCCAGGCCCGGCACGGAGACGATGGCCGACTCCCCCGGGACCACCGCGTGCCCCAGCCCGGTGAGCCCCGCGCGCAGCCGGGCGGCGAGCCCGGTGGCGTGTGCGTACAGGGTGTCGGCACCCACCTCGGCGAGCAGCGCGAGGGAGTGCTCGGCCCCGTGGTACGAGAGGAAGGCCGGCGGCTCGTCGAAACCTCGGGCGGTCGGGTCGAGGCGCTTCAGCGGGCCGTAGTTGTCGGCCCAGGGCGCCCCGGCCGAGACCCACCCGGCGAAGAGGGGCCGCAGGGTTTCCTGCGCTTCCTCCGTGACGGTGAGGAACGACGTGCCGCGCGGGCAGAGCAGGAACTTGAAGCCGCCGGTGACGGTGTAGTCGTACGCCCCGGCGTCCAGCGGGAACCAGCCCGCCGCCTGGGTGGCGTCCAGCAGTGTCCGGGCCCCGTGCGCGGCGGCGGCCGCGCGGACGGCGGCGAGGTCGGCCACCCGGCCGTCCGCCGACTGCACGGCGGAGAAGGCGACGAGCGCGGTCGAGGGGCGTACGGCGGCGGCGAGGCCGTCGAGCGGGACGTACCGCATCCGCAGATCACCGCGGAGCGCGAACGGGCTGACCACGGAGGAGAACTCGCCCTCGGGGCAGAGGACTTCGGCCTCGGGCGGCAGGGACGCGGCGACCAGGCCGACGTGCACGGCGACGGAGCTGCCGGTGGCGACCCGGTCCGGGTGGACCCCGGCCAGCCGGGCGAAACCGGCCCGCGCCGCCTCCACCGCGTCGAGGCTGCCCGCGCCCACCCGGCGGCCCGCCGCGTTCTCGTCGGCCAGGGCCTTGACGGCGGCGATCGTCCGGCGGGGCAGCAGACCCCAGCTGGAGGTGTTGAGGTAGGTGACCTCCGGCGCGAACTCGACGGCTGCCGCGGGGATGGGCGCGAGGATCGTCATACGGCCAGCCTGCGGCCCCCGCGACGCGCAGTCAATCACGCAGAGTCAGGCGGGATGCCGAAGGGACGCCGACACGGCGGGCGGGACACGGGACGCGAGGCGAGACGTGGAGGCGGGGGCGGGGAACGCGAGGCGCGACCCCGGGGGCGTGCGGCGGGACGCGTAGGGCGCGAACCCGGCGATCTCCGGCACGGGTTCAGGTTCCGGCGCGCGCGCCCGCGTCCCCACGGCTCGGGCTCGCCCGGCCCGCACCGGCTCAGTTCCGCGGGATCTCGCAGGACCCTTCCGCGTCACAGGTCCCCGCGTCCCCGCCGATGTCGGTGAGGGCTGTGGCGGAACGGTCCTTCCACGCCTGTTCCAGCGCCTGGACGAAGACCTCGGCGGGCTGGCCGCCGGAGATCCCGTAGCGCCGGTCCAGGACGAAGAACGGCACGGCTCCGGCCCCCAGTTCGGCCGCCTCGCGCTCGTCGGCGCGGACGTCGTCGGCGTACGCCTCGGGGTCGGCGAGCACCGCCCGCGCCTCGTCGGCGTCGAGTCCGGCCTCCACCGCGAGGGCGAGCAGCACCCCGTCGTCGTAGACGGAGCGCTCCTCCGCGAAGTTCGCCCGGTAGGTGAGGGCCAGCAGTTCGTCCTGGCGGCCGCGGGCCTTGGCCAGGTGCAGCAGCCGGTGGATGTCGAAGGTGTTGCCGTGGTCACGGCCCTCGACGCGGTAGCCGAGGCCCTCGGCCCGCGCGTTGGCCGCGACATTCGCCTCCATCGCGGCCGCCTCCTCACGGGTGCGGCCGTACTTCCGGGCCAGCATGTCGATCACGGGCGCGGTGTCCCCCTTGGCGCGGGAGGGGTCGAGCTCGAAGGACCGGTGCACCACCTCGACCTCGTCCCGGTGGGCGAACGCCGCGAGCCCCTTCTCGAAGCGGGCCTTGCCGATGTAGCACCACGGGCAGGCGATGTCCGACCAGATCTCGACACGCATGACTCTTCTTCTCTCCGGGACTCACGGGGCGCGCGAAGGATTCGTCCGTGCGCCTGTTCTCCGGTACGAACACCGGAGCTGACCAGGTGATTCCCGTTCCTGAGGCAACTCGCTGGCTTCCCCTTCGGGGATCGGGGAAACTCACGCGCATGATCTCGGTGGTGCAGAACGTGGCAATCGACTGTGCGGACGCCTACGGGCTGGCCCGGTTCTGGAGCGAGGTGACCGGCTGCCCGCTGCATCCGGAGGACGGACCGGGTGTCGCGGAGGCGCAGGTGCGGTTGGCGGAGGGCCCGGCGCTGTACTTCAACCAGGTCCCCGAGCCCAAGGTGGCCAAGAACCGGATCCACCTGTGCCTGCGCCCGGACACCTCGCGCGAACCGGAGGTGGAGCGGCTGCTGTCCCTCGGAGCCACGCTCGTAAGCGATCGGCGGAAGCCCGACGGCTCCGGCTGGGCGGTCCTCGCCGACCCCGAGGGCAACGAGTTCTGCGTCCTGCGCAGCGCCTCCGACCGGGCCTCGACCCCATGCCCCGCCCGGCACCCTCAGGCGGCTCGCGCTCCCCGTCCGGAGGCTCCGGCGGCCGGGCCGGCGCTGCGCCCCGTCCAGGACGAGGATCTGCCGCTGTTCTTCGCCTGGATGAGCGACCCCGAGGCGACCCGTGTCGCCGCGTTCACCGCGAAGGACCCCACCGACCGGGCCGCGTTCGACGCCCACTGGGCGCGTATCCGCTCCTCGTCGGACGTGGTGATGCGCACGGTGGTGGCCGACGGGACGGCGGTGGGCCACGTCGGGGAGTACGGGGAGCCCGGCGACCGCCAGATCACGTACTGGATCGACCGCGCGCACTGGGGCCGCGGCCTGGCGACGGCCGCTCTGCGGGCCTACCTCGACGAGACGCCCACACGTCCGCTGCACGCACGGGCAGCCGCCGACAACCTCGGCTCGCGCCGGGTGCTGGAGAAGTGCGGCTTCGTGGTGACCGGTGCGGACCGGGGGTTCGCCCGGGCGCGCGGCGAGGAGATCGACGAGGTCCTGGTCACGCTGCACGCGTAGGAACCGCCCCTCCCTCACACGGCGAGGACCGTCGACCATGGCCTGATTCGGCCGTTGCGCGGCTTATGCCCAGGTCGGAAGAATGACCGGGACCGGACGGTGGCGCGGAGGACGGGGCGCTCGGTGAAACGCATCCATTTCACGGCGGAGGATCTGGCCCGGACACGTGTGGCCCCCACGATCGGCGTGGCGGCGGAGACGTTCGACAGCGTACGGATGCTGAGCAACCGCGACGCGGGGCTCGCGTTCCGCGGCTGGCAGGTGTCGGTTCGCGGACGGCTGGGTGACCGGGCGGGCCCGCTCGCGGCGTTGATGCCCGCGCGGGGCCCCCTGGTCGACGCGATGTCCTTGATGGGCTCCACGCCGTCGATCGACGAGGCGGTGGACATCTGGATGGCGGCGCCCGGGGCCCTGCTGCGCGTCGAGCTGGAGCACATCGGCTTCCGCCCCACGCACCGCACGTGGGCCCGCGGACTGCTGGACGGCACGCGGGAGGCCCGCCTCCAGGTGGCCTCGGCACTCCGGGCCTGCCACCGCGTGACCGTCGCCCCGTACTGGAGCGGGGTCCGCTCCCATTTGGGTGAGGTCCGGGCCGGGTACGTGCGCGCGATGGCGGACGGCGGGGTCGAGCGGCTCCTCGCCGTGCTCGGCGGTTCGGCCGCCCGCTGGCGGCCCCCGGTGCTGGAGGTGGCCCATCCGCGCGACGAGGACGTCCATCTGAACGGGCGCGGTCTGGTCATCGCCCCGACGATGTTCTCCACCGACCAGATCGAACTGCTCCTCCCGCCGCTCGATCCGTCCCGGCCGCCCACGCTGGCCGTCCCCGCCCCGAGCTACGCTCCGCCCTGTCCCGCCCTGTGGGAAGGCGGGGGCAAGTCCGCCGTCCACCCGCTCGACGATCTGCTGGGGCGTACCAGGGCCGCGGTCCTGCGGGCGGCCGTCGCCGGGCGCCGCACGACGGACCTGGCCGGCCTCCTGGGCATCTCGCCGGCGACCACGACCCACCACACGGCGGCGTTGCGCAACGCGCGTCTGCTCACCACCCGCCGCGAGGGCAAGGCGGCCGTGCACACGGTCACCACGCTGGGCATGGCCCTGCTGGACGGGTGCCCCCCGGTCTGACGGGACGACCCGGCCGGCACGAGGGGAACTTCCCACGGCCCGGCCCCTCTTGTTCCCACGGTCCGGCTCCTTTTGACAGCCGTCGAAATGTTGGCGGCTCCCCTTCGCCGACTCCTACGTTCGAACACGGAACGACCAACAGCCGCCCGGACGGAACGGGCGACGGACCAACCTCTCGTACACGTTCCACGAACGTGTCGACCTCTGGGGGAATCACATGATCAGAAAGCGCGTCACGGGGATGCTGGCCTCGACGGCACTCGTCCTGGCGGGGGTCGCGGCCCTCGCACCGGGCGCCGCGGCGAGCGGCCCCTCCCCCTCCACGGCGCCTCCCGCGTCGGGCGCCTCCGTCCAGCAGGCGTGCTGGGGCCAGCCGGAGCACGGCAGCGGGGGGCACTACGGGAACAGCGGCTGGTGCGACTCGGGCCGCTACCGCCAGGCGATCAGGTGCGAAACCCTGGGCGGTAACCGCTACGTGCACTACGGGCCCTACGTCTGGGCGCCCGCGAAGAGCACCGCATGGTGCGACCTCGGCGACCGGGTCGTCGGCACCTGGCTCGAATAGGCCGAAGGGTCCTCCGGCAAGGGCGGTCAACCCGGCATGGGACAACATCGCCGGCTCGGTCAGCAGGGGAACCTGCGGCTGAGGCCCGACGCGACAGGGGCCGGGGCCGCCGTGCGGTGAGAACCACCGGACGGCGGCCCCGCGAGGCTGTACCAGCGGACCGTCCGTCTCCCCCGCGCGGCGGAGGCGGATCGTCGCCGGGCAGGAGGCGTCGGGGCCGGCCGCGCGGAAGGCTGAGGCCATGACAGCGAACCAGCGCCCCGGCGGCAGCACTCTCCCCGAGCCACGCGCGTCCGGCCCCGAGCCGTCCTCGGAGAGCCCCGGGACACCCCAGTACCCCGCCGCCCCACCTCCGTACCGCGCCGGCCGCGCGCGGTCCGCGCTCCGGGCCGTCGCCATCGCGTCCTGTGTGCCCTACATCGCCCTCAAGGTCGCCTGGGCGGCGGGCAGCCGGGTCGGCATTCCCGAGGGCAGCGGCCTGCTGGACGGCGGCACCCCGCTGGCCGTCGCCAACGCGGCCACGGTGGTGATGGACTCCGCGGTCGTCGTCCTCGCGCTGCTCCTCACCCGGCCGTGGGGCGCGCGGGTGCCCGCCTGGCTGCTGGCGCTGCCCCTGTGGGTGGCGAGCGGACTGCTGCTGCCGATCATGACGGCCTACCCGCTCCAGCTGGCCGCACGGCTCCTCGGCGGTGACGGGGGGCGGCCGGCGGCCGACGGGGGTGCCGAGCCCTTCCTCGAACCGTGGGTCTTCGGCGTCGTCTACGGCGGCTTCATCCTCCAGGGCCTCACGCTCGGCACCCTCTTCGTGCTGTATGCCAGGGAGCGTTGGGGACACCTGTGGCAGGGGCGGCTGCGGGACGTACCGGAGAGCGCGACCGCCCCCGCCCTGCGCGCGACCGCCGTCGCCGTGGCGGTGCTGGCCCCGATCCCCGCCGCCGTCCACCTGCTGTGGGCCGCGGGCTCGACCGCCGGGCTCGACGCGGGCCGGGCAGCGGCCCGCACGAGCGACTTCCACGTCCTCGAAGCGGTCGACGCGGCGTTCATCGTCTGCGCCGCAGTCGGGGTCCTGCTGCTCGCCTTCCGGCGCGGCGGCCGGATGCCGCTGCGGCTGCCGCTCGCCCTGGCCTGGGCCGGTTCGGCCCAGACGGCGTGCTGGGGCGGCTGGCTCACGCTCGCCGCGCTGGCGAGCGCGGGCGACGGGGCGGACCGGCCGACAACGGTGATGGTGGTGATCTACGCTGTGCAGATGCTGGCCGGGGCGCTCATCGTGACACTGGGCGCGCACTTCTTCGCGGAGCGCTCGGCGGTCCGGCCCGTCTCCGTCCCCGGCCCGTCCCCTGCCGCTGGCCCCGCACACCCCGCGCCCCGCGAGAAGCGGCTGCCATGAGGGCGATCCGCGTGCTGTTCGGCCGGCGGGCACGGCTGCGGTGGCTGCATCTGATCATCGGCGGCGCGCTGCTGATGCCGTACTTCCTCGTCGGCACGGTCCTGGTCGGCATGGCGGGCGGCGGGAAGCATCTCTTCTCCTCGCTGCCCGCCCAGTCGGCCGCGTTCGCCCTCGCCCTGCCGATGGCGGCGGTCACCGGCCTCTTCGCCCTCGTCCGGCCGCTGTGCGTGGCCGCCGCGCGTGCCCTGTGCGGGGTTCCGCCGGCCCTGCTGGCCGACGGGCCGGCCCGGACCCGGCAGGCCCGCGTGCGTACGGCCGGCTGGTACACGCTGCACCTGGCGCTCGGCGGGATCGTCAGCGGGTGCACGCTGGCGCTGCCGCCGTTCGCGGTGGCGGTGGCCGCCCTGCCGTTCTTCGCGGGGCTGCGCGCGTCCTGGCTGCTCGACGGCCCCGAACCGCTGCGGGAGCCGTGGGTCCTGGCCCTGGCACCGGTCGCCGGGATCGCGATGCTGGTGGCCCTGGCCCTGGCCGTCGCGGCGGCCGGGGAGGTGCTGGCCCGGCGGGCCACGGTGCTGCTGGGGCCGACGCCGGAGGACCGGCTGGCCGCAGCCGAGCGCCGGGCGGCGGATCTGGCGGTACGCAACCGCCTCGCGCGGGAACTGCACGATTCGGTGGGCCACGCGCTGAGCGCGGTGACCCTCCAGGCGGGGGCGGCCCGCCGGGTCCTGGACCGCGATCCGGAGTTCGTCCGCGAGGCGCTGACGGCCATCGAGGAGACGACGCGGCGTACGGTCGGCGAACTGGACGCGGTCCTCGGGCTGCTGCGGCGGGACGGGGAGCCGGACGAGGAGGGGGCGGCGCACGGGCCGGGGCTGGACGCGCTCGGCGGGCTGCTGACGCACTGCGGGGTGCCGGTGGCGTACGAGCGGAAGGGCGACCCGGAGAACCCGCGCGTGGTGCGGCCGGACGTCTCGCGCGAGGCGTACCGGATCGTCCAGGAGGGGCTGAGCAACGCCCTGCGGCACGGCGGGGGCGCGGCGGTACGGCTGCTGGTCGCGGTACGGGAGAGGGAGCTGGAGATCGTGATGGAGAACCCGCTGGGCGAACGGCCCGCCGTGGCCCGCCCCGGAGGCGGCCGCGGGCTGCGGGGCGTCGCGGAGCGTGCCGTCCTGCTGGGCGGCCGGACCGAGGCGGGCGCGCACGGAGACTTCTGGCGGCTGACCGCCCGGCTGCCGCTGACGGCATCGGGCGCACGCGCGGGCACGACGGGCACGGACACGACGGGGACGGGTACGACGGGGACGGGTACGGCCGGAACGGGATCGGAGGGGCGGCGATGAGCGGGGGCCCGGTGCGGGTGGTGCTGGCGGACGACGAGCGGATGGTGCGTACGGCGCTGCGCGTGATCCTGGACGCCGAGGAGGGCATCGAGGTCGTCGGGGAGGCGGCCACCGGCGCGGAGGCCGTCTCCGTGGTGCGGGAGCTGCGCCCCGACGTGGTGCTGATGGACGTACGGATGCCGGAGATCGACGGCATCCGGGCCACGGAGCAGATCCTCGCCACGTCGGCGGACCCGCCGAGGATCGTCGTCGTGACCACCTTCGAGAACGACGCGTACGTGTACGAGGCGCTGCGCGCCGGGGCGGCCGGGTTCCTGCTGAAGCGGGCGGCGGCCGAGGAACTGGTGCAGGCGGTGCGCCTGGTGGCCTGCGGTGATTCGCTCCTGTATCCGGCGGCGGTGCGCACGCTGGCCGCCGAGCACGCCGCGCGCCGGCCGGCCGCCGCCCCGGCGTGGGCGGCGCGGCTGACCGGACGCGAGGCGGACGTCCTGCGGCTGATGGCGGCGGGGCTGACCAACGCGGAGATCGCGGGGCGGCTCTCGGTGGGACCGGCGACGGCGAAGACGCATGTGGCCGCGGTCCTCGCGAAGACCGGGGCCCGCGATCGCACCCAGGCCGTCATCGCGGCGTACACGTCCGGCTTCATCACTCCGGGCTGAGCCTGCCGCTCCGGTTCGCGGAAAGCCGGTTCCTCTGCGGAAGAAGCGGGCTCCGGCCTCCGCGCGCCGGGTGGGACAGTCCTCGCGCACCAGAGGGAAAGCCGTCCCCGCACCGGGTGAGAAAAGGGTGAGAAACGGCACGATCAGGAACGTCCGGAGGCATCCCGCTCGTCCCTCCAGCGGGATGAACAAGACAATCAGGCGCGCTTCGGCCTTCTGCCTGCTCCTGGTGCTCGCCCTGCTGGTGCGGGCGACATGGGTGCAGGGCTACCAGGCCAAGGCGCTCGCGGACGACGAGCACAACCGGCGGAAGACGATCGCGCAGTACGCGCATCCGCTCGGGGACATCATCGTGGCCGGTTCGCCGGTCACCGGATCGAAGGGGACCACGGGTGGCGACCTCCGGTACAAGCGCACGTACACCCACGGTGAGCTGTACGCGGCCGTCACCGGCTACAGCTCGCAGGCGTACGGGGCGACCCAGCTCGAAGGGATCTACGGCGACGTCCTGGACGGCACGGACGACCGGCTGAAGAACCCGAAGGATCTGCTCACCGGCGCGCAGGCGACGCCGGGCAACGTCCTCACCACCATCGACCCGGACGTCCAGAAGGCGGCCTACGAGGCGCTCGGCGACGACAAGGGCGCCGCGGTGGCGATGGACCCGAGCACCGGGCGAATCCTCGGCATGGTCTCCACCCCCTCGTACGACCCTTCGAAGATCAGCGGGACGGGGGACGGCGACGCCTGGAAGGCGCTGCTGGACGACGAGGACAAGCCGCTGGTCAACCGGGCGCTGCGGCAGCCGCTGGCGCCGGGCTCCACCTTCAAGCTGGTGGTCGCGGCGGCGGCACTGGAGAACGGGCTGTACGGCTCGGTCGACGAGCGCACCGACAGCCCCGATCCGTACACCCTGCCGAACACGAGCACCGTCCTGCGCAACGAGAACGCGTCCGCCCCCTGCGAGAACGCGACCCTGCGCACCGCGCTCCAGTACTCCTGCAACAACGTCTTCGCGAAAGCGGCCGTCGATCTCGGCCAGGACAAGGTGAAGGAGATGGCGGACGCGTTCGGCTTCGACACGGAGAAGCTGGACGTCCCGGTGCGGGCGGCGAGGAGCGTGTATCCGACCGGGATGGACAAGGCGCAGACGGCGCTGACGGGGATCGGCCAGTTCGAGGTCACCGCGACCCCGCTCCAGATGGCGATGGTCACCTCGGCCCTGGCCAACGGCGGTGAACTGGCCGCGCCCCACATGGTGTCGCGGGTGACGGACGGGGACGGCACGGTACTGGAGGAGACCGGCGACGACGACACGGAGCGGGTGGTGGAGGAGTCCACGGCGAAGCAGCTGCGGAGTGCGATGGTGACGGTCGTCGAGGAGGGCACGGGAGCCAACGCCCGGATTCCCGGGGCCGAGGTCGGCGGGAAGACGGGCACCGCGCAGAACGGCGTGGACAACAGCAACACCCCGTACGCCTGGTTCACCTCGTACGCGAAGGACCGCGGGAGCGGCCAGGAGGTCGCGGTGGCCGTGATCGTCGAGGACTCGGGCTCGGCGCGCTCCGAGGTCAGCGGAAACGGGCTGGCGGCGCCGATCGCGCAGAAGATGATGAAGGCGGCGCTGGAGCGGTGAACGAGCGGACCGGGCGGGATGCTCGCGGACCGTCCGACGGCCCCGGCCCCCCGGCCGCACGGACGGCTAGGGAATCCGCCCGATGCCGTCGCACCGCCTTACTCCGCAGCATGAGCCGCACCACAGGGGCGCGGATCACGATGCGGAGGCCGGAGCGGCATGGGCGGAACGGACGGCACAGCGGCGGCGCGGGTGTTGCGGGACCCGGTGGCGGGGCGGTATCTGGCGGGGGTGGTCGTCTCCGGCTTCGGTACGTCGGCGATGTGGCTCACGGCGGGAATCTGGGTCACGTCACTGACCGGGTCGAACAGTCTGGCGGCGCTGACGGTGTGCGCGATGTGGGCCCCGGTGCCGGCGGGACCGGCGATCGGCGCGCTCGCGGACCGGGTGGGACGCAGGGCGCTGCTGGTCCGGGTGAACCTGGCGATGGCCTGCCTGCTGTCCACGCTGCTGCTGGTGGACTCGGGTCGCACGGTCTGGCTGGTCTTCGTGGTGCTGGTCCTCTACGGGGCGGGCGGCGTCCTGCTCGACGCGGCGGAGTCGGCGCTGGTCGCGGGGACCGTGCCCGCGTCGCTGCTGGCGGACTTCAACGGGCTGCGGATGACGGCCAACGAGGGCATGAAGCTGGTCGCGCCACTGGCGGGCGCGGGCCTGTACACGCGGTTCGGCGGCCCGGCCGTGGCGCTGCCGGCCGCGGCGACGTGCGTGCTGGCCGCCCTGGTCTTCGCCCGGCTGCCGGTGCGGGAGGCCCCGCGCGTCCGGGGCCCGGAGCGGGCGGAGTCCTGGCGCGATGAACTCGCCGCCGGGCTGCGGCGGATCCGCGCCTCGGCCGTGCTGCGCCCGCTGGTCGCGGCGGGGGCGGTCACGATGCTGCTGGCCGGGGTGAACGGGGCCGTGACCTTCGCGTACCTCGACGATGTGCTGGGCCACGCGCCCGCGTACGCGGGGGTGTTGTACGCGGTGCAGGGAGCGGGTTCCGTGGCGGTGGGGCTGCTGGTGGGGCCGCTGCTGCGCCGGCTGCCGGAGCGGGTGTTCGCGGCGGGCGGGATGGCGCTGTTCGGGCTGGCGGTGGTGGCGCGCACGGTGCCGCTGGACGTGGCGGCCCTGGCGGCGAGCGCGGCGATCGGGTTCGGCCTGCCGTGCGTCCTGATCGCGGCGACGACGGCGGTGCAGCGGGAGACGCCGGACGCGGTGCTGGGGCGTACGGCGGCGACGGCGGGCTCGCTGATGACCGCGCCCAACGCGGTGGCCCTGGCGCTGGGTGCGGGGCTCGTCGCGGTGGTGGACGTACGGGCGCTGACGGCGGTGGCCGGGGGGCTGGGGGTGCTGGCGGCGGTGGCACTGGCGGTGGGAGCACGACGCGGGGCCCCCGCCGTCCGCTCCGACGTCGATCGCGGGAGGGCGGACACCGATCGGGGGACGCCGGGGACCGTCTGAGCGGGGCCCGGACGACGGCGGGAACGACGGCCGGGGGCCGGAAATCCACATGACACGGGCGCGACGGGCCGGGCAGGATGCGGGCATGCCGAAACCTTCCGGATTCCAGTACGAACAGCAGGGTGACCGGAGCGTCACCATCACTCATCACGGCCGTGCCGCGGGCACCCTGCGCGGCGGCCGGGCGGAGAAGTTCCTGGCCGAGGTGGGCTCGGGCGACGCCCAACTGGTGATGGCGCGGTGGACCGGGGCGTACAAGCACGGCAACGAGCGGGCGGCCCGCGACCACCCGCGCAACCGCCGCTGAGGCCGGGCCGGAGGTCGTCGTCCGGACGGCCGAAGGTAAGGGAACGGCAAAGCCGGGTCGTTCGTTACCCCGTGCATGACCGCAATGACCCCCGGCTCGAACCTCCCCCTCTCCGCCGTCCGTGTGGCGGTGGACGTCGCCGCTCCGGTGCGGCTCGACGTCTCGGGCCTGCTGCTCACCGCCGACGGCAAGGTGCGCTCCGACGACGACTTCATCTTCTACAACCAGCCCTCCGGCTCCGGCGTGACGTACCGCTCCGGCGGGGGCTCCGCGCCCGACGCGATCGTGGTGGACACCGCGGCCGTCCCCCGGGGCATCGAGAAGATCGTCGTCACCGCCAGCCCGGACGCCGCGGGCCAGACCTTCCAGGGCATCGAGCCCACCGCCACCGTGCGCGACGCGGACGACGGCAGCGCGCTCGCCACCTTCACCCCGCCGCAGCTGGGCGCCGAGACGGCGCTCGTGGTCATCGAGGTCTACCGGCGCAACGGGGCCTGGAAGGCACGCGCGGTCGGCCAGGGTTACGCGAACGGGCTGGCCGGGATCGCCACGGACTTCGGCGTCACGGTCGAGGAGCCGGCAGCCCCCGCCGCCCCGCCCGCACAGGCGGCCCCCGCCCCGGTCGCCCCGTCCCCGCCGTCCGCCCCCGCTCCGGTGGCCGCCCCCGTGGACCCGCGGATCGCTCCGCCCGCCCCGGCCGCTCCCCCGGCCCCCGCGGCGCCCGCGGGCTCGGGGAAGATCAACCTCGACAAGGGCCGGGTCAGCCTCCAGAAGAACCAGACCGTCTCCCTCGTCAAGGGCGGCGCGCCCTTGCTCTCGCGGGTCAGGATGGGCCTGGGCTGGGAGCCCGCGTTCCGCGGCAAGGACATCGACCTGGACGCTTCGGTCATCGCCTACGGGCCCAACCGCAATCACCTGGCCAGCTGCTACTTCGGCAAGCTGACCATCCTGAACGGCGCGATCCAGCACTCCGGGGACAACCTCACCGGTGAGGGCGCGGGCGACGACGAGGTGATCATGGTGGATCTGGGCCGGATCCCCGCGGAGGCGACGGGCCTGGTCTTCACGGTGAACTCCTTCACCGGGCAGAAGTTCAACGAGGTCGCCAAGGCGTACTGCCGGCTGATCGACGACGCGTCGGGCGAGGAGCTGGTCCGCTTCGATCTCACCGGCGCTGAGCCGCAGACGGGCGTGATGATGGCCAAGCTGATCAAGCAGTTCACCGGCGAGTGGGAGATGACCGCGATCGGCGAATTCGTGAAGTCGCGCACCGTGCGGGGCATGGTGAAGCCCGCCGCGCAGGCCCTGTAGCCGGACCCCGGCAGCAGTCCGGGGCGCCCGAAGTCACTTCGGGCGCCCCGGTCCGGGAGACGAGAGGTGGGGACGGGCGGCGGACGGGGTCCGCCGCACCCCGCCGCTCAGAGCTTGGTCAGCTTGGAGTAAGGGCTCAGGATCCTTCCCTGGCGCCCCGAGAAATCGATGAGGACCGCATCGTTGTCACCCTCGACAGCGAGAATCCTGCCGAGCCCGAACTGGTCGTGCGACACCCTGTCGCCCACATCGAAGCATTCGACCGGTGGGGCCTCCTGGGCCGGGCGGTTGAAGGGACTGGACGGCAGGTGACGCCGGGAGCCGGCTGACTGTTTCATTGCTACGAGTATGCGCCCTGCGATGCCCCGACGCCATGCCCGCCGAAGTCCGGGGCCCTCAGAAATACCGGATCGTAACCAGCGCTCTCCCCGGCCGACGGGCGCCCGCACCCGTCTCCAACTGCGGAAACGCCGGAACGCGGCACCGGAGAGCCCCCGGAACCCATGAGCGCGTCCCCGACGCCAAGAACACCCTTGAGGAGGGTCGGTCGAGCTGTGCTGATCGGCGTCCGGACCGCACAGGTGACCCACGCGGGGGATCGGCCCCCGTGGCCCGCTCCCCCGCTTCACGGAAGGCCGCCTCCACCCCCGCCACGACGAGAAGGCGGGGGAGCACGCCGTCGGACGGCTGGGGCGCCTCGGTCCCGGCCCGCCCGTCGCAGCGCCCCTCGGTCCTGCCCCCCGGTCCTCAGCCGCCCGCGCGGGAACGGGCCTTGAACGCCGCCTTGCGGGCCTCCTTGGCGGCCTTCTTGTCGCCGTGCAGGCGGCCCATGGCTTCCAGGACGTCGGCGGTGGCCGGGTGGTCGACGCGCCAGACCTCGTCGAAGAAGCCGCTGTGCTGGGTGGACAGGCCCTCGACGAGGCCCTGGAGTTCGTCCAGCTCCCCGTCGGCGTCCAGCTGGGCGGCGATGGTGTCGACGGCCAGCCAGAAGATCATCTCCTCCGGCGGTGCGGGCACGTCGGCGGCGCCGCGCTCCGCCAGCCAGACGCGGGCCAGGCCGCCGAGTTCCGGGTCGTCGAGCACCGCGCGTACGGCGGGCTCCGCCTCGGGACCGGCCAGGGCGAGGGCCTGCTGGCAGTGGAGGCGGCGCAGCGGCGCGTCCTCGTCCGCCCCGCGCGCGGCGGCCAGCAGCTCGGCTGCCGCCGCCACCGGGTCACCGGCGCCGCGGCCCGCGAGCCAGAGCTGGACCTCGGCGCGGGCTGCGGACTCCGGGTAGTGCGCGATGCCGTCGAGAAGGGCCCGCGCATCCTTGTCCGCGAGGTCGCCCACGGCGGGCGCGTCCACTCCGGCCTCGAGCATCCGGGTCCGGACGCCGTACAGCCCGAGGGGGGTGAGCTTGACCATGCCGTACCGGGTGACGTCCTCGTCGTCGGCCCCCGTGGCGGAGCCGTCCGCCGCTTCGCCCTCCTCGACCAGCAGCGCCTCGTCGACCGGCCGGTACTCGACGATCCCGATCGGTTCGAGCAGCCGGAACTGGTCGTCCAGTCGCATCATCGCCTCCGACACCTGCTCCAGGATGTCGTCGGTGGGCTCACCCATGTCGTCGGGAACGATCATCGACGCGGCCAGGGCCGGTAGGGGGACCGGCTCCTCGCCCGCGCCGGTGTCGGCGAGGGTGAGCAGGTAGAGGTTGCCGAGCACACCGTCGAGGAACTCCGCCTCGGCCTCCGGGTCCCAGTCCAGGGCCTCGAAGTCGATCGAGCCGTCCTCGCCGACGAGTTCGGCGAAGTCGTCCAGGAAGGGCGCGGTCGCGTCGGCGTGCACGGCGTCCAGGCCGTCGAGCCAGATGGCCAGGACGTCCTGCGGTGACCCTGCGGTGAGCAGCGCCAGGTTCTCGCCCGCGGTGACGGTGCCCTCGGCCTCCGCGCCGTCGGGGCGGGCGGCCTCCTCGGGGTCCGTGACGTCGAGGAGGCCGGTGTCCACGGCGAGCCGCCATGCCTCGCTGGCGTACGCGGCGCCGTCCTCGTCCGCCGCGAGCCCGAGGTGCTCGGCGGCGGCGGGCAGTTGGGCCTCGACGAGTTCGCCGCCCGCGCCGACCCGGGTGTCCGGTCCGGCCCAGCGGGCGAGCCGCACGGCGCGGACCAGCAGCGGAGCGGCGAGCGCTTCCCGTGCCAGTTCGGCCTCGGAGTTCAGCCGCACCGGCGGCAGGGAGGGGCGCTCAGCGGACATCGGGGATTCTCCTCGGTGCGTGCTCGGAGCGTACGGAAGGCGTACGCGGTTCAGCCGCCCCAGCCTAGACGCAATTCACCGCATGCCGCCCACCACTCGAGGGGGTCCGCCGGCCCGCCGACCGTGCCCCTTCCGCCTCATCCCTGCCGGTCCGCGCCGGGTTCCATGCTGAGCGCCGGGGTGTAGCGGTTCACGCCGCCGCCGGTCATGCCCGGATACTTCTGGACGCGTTCCCAGAGCGGGGACGGGGAGCCGATGCCCTCGCCGGGTGCGGCGAGGGCCGCGATGTGGTGATCGGCGCTCTCCCACTCCGCGTAGTTGAGGACCCGGGTGCCGTCGGTGCTCGCGTGGAAGTGCGCGGCGATCCCGCCGGCGGGCAGTTCGCTCTCCTCGCCGAGCGCCTCGAACACGCGGTCCACCCAGTCGCGTTGGCGGGCCGGGTCGGGCCCGTCGAACTCGACGTCGACGATCACGACGCAGCCGGTCCTGCGGGTGTCGGCCTCGGCCCGGAGCCCGGAGCGGTACAGCTCGTACGTGTGGATGCCGACGCGCTCGATGCCGGGGACCGCGGCGTCGATCTCGGCGTTGCGGGCGTCCCGGCTGTCCCGGACGAGCTCCTGGTAGGCCTGTTCGCCGGTCCACTGGGAGTAGTGCAGCAGCGTCGCGCCGTCCTCCCCCGTGTACACGCTGTACGAGAGCAGTCCGGGGTGCGGCCACTCCCGGCTCTGCCAGACCTTCCGGATGGCGTCGACGGCTTCCCGCTGCCGCTGCGGTGTCCCCACGTTCCAGGTGCTGGCCTTGGCGATCACGGCGTCGGGGCGGGCGGGGTCCGGACGGTCGGTCAGGTGCGCGGTCATGGCGGTCTTCCCCTCTCGTGCGCACCGGGCGGTGCGCCACGACCACCACCGTCACATCTCAAGTCCGGTTGAGGTCAAGGCCGTTCCGCCGGGCGCTGTAGCGTCCGGGAACGTCCGGCTTCAGGGTGCCGCGTCCGGTACGTCAGGCCGTCGTGTCGAGCTCGTCCATCAGCCGGGTGTCGTAGTCCTCCGGGGAAGGGCCCGCGCCGGAAGACGGGACGCGGCCGTCCCTCCGTTCGATCACGGCAGAGGGAAACGGACGCACCCCCGGACTCTTCAGCATCCCTTGCCGTTCACCGCAAGGAGATCTAAGTGGACCTTCCCGGTTCCGGGGGCCGACACTGCGGACATGACCGCCACCGCACCGCGCCCCTTCGGCCGCGCTCTCTGCGCCATGATCACGCCCTTCACCGCCACCGGGGCGCTGGACCCGGACGCCGCCCGTGCGCACGCCGCCCGCCTGATGGCGGAGGGCTGCGACGGGATCGTCCTCAGCGGCACCACGGGCGAGTCCCCCACCACGACGGACGCCGAGAAGTCGGCCCTGCTGCGGGCCGTTCGGGCGGAGGTCGGGGACGGCGTGCCGCTGCTCTCCGGGGTCGGGGGCCCGGACACCGCGACCGCCCTGCGTCTGGCGCGCGGGGCCGAGGAGGCGGGGGCGGACGGGCTGCTGGTGGTGAGCCCGTACTACAGCCGCCCGCCGCAGGCCGCCGTGGAGGGGTACTTCCTACGGATCGCGGACGCCTCGGGCCTGCCGCTGATGCTGTACGACATCCCCGGCCGTACGGGCGTCCGGATCGAGCCGGAGACCCTGCTGCGGCTGGCGGAGCACCCGCGGGTGGTGGCGGTGAAGGACTGCGCCTACGACCTGCTCGGCTCGACGAAGGTGATGGCCCGCACCTCGCTGGCGTACTACTCGGGCTGCGAGGAGCTGAACCTGCCGCTGTACGCGGTGGGCGGCGCGGGCTATGTCAGTACGGTGGCGAACGTGGTCCCGCGGCGGATGCGGGCCCCGCTGGACGCGTTCGACGCGGGCCGCCCCGACGAGGCGGCCCGGCTGAACGGCCTCACGGTCCGCCTCACCGAACTGATGATGGCGAGCGGCCTCCCCGGCACCGTCACCGCGAAGGCGCTCCTGGACGCCGGCCCGGTCCGGGAACCGCTGCAGCCCGCCGGGCGCGAGGCGGCCGACGGGCTGTGGAAGGCGTACGAGGAACTCCTCGCGGCCTGAGAGGGAGGACCCGGGGGCGCGGCCGAGGCTGTGGGGCCCCGGCCGGACATCCCCGCGCGGTGGCCTCAGTTGTGGGCGTGCAGGACCTCGTTCAGGCCACCCCAGACCGCGTTGTTCGGCCGGGCCTCGACGGTGCCGGTGACCGAGTTGCGGCGGAAGAGGATGTTGGAGGCGCCGGAGAGCTCGCGGGCCTTGACGACCTGGCCGTCCGGGAGGGTGACGCGCGTGCCGGCCGTGACGTACAGCCCGGCCTCCACGACGCACTCGTCGCCGAGCGCGATCCCGACGCCCGCCTCGGCGCCGACCAGGCAGCGCTCGCCGATGACGATGCGCTCGGTGCCGCCGCCGGAGAGGGTGCCCATGGTGGACGCGCCGCCGCCGATGTCGGAGCCGTCACCGACGACGACGCCCGCGGAGATACGGCCCTCGACCATGGAGGTGCCGAGCGTGCCCGCGTTGAAGTTGACGAAGCCCTCGTGCATGACGGTGGTTCCGGCGGCGAGGTGCGCGCCGAGGCGGACGCGGTCGGCGTCCGCGATACGGACGCCCTTGGGGGCGACGTAGTCCGTCATGCGCGGGAACTTGTCGACGGAGGTGACCTGGAGGTGCAGGCCCTCGGCTCGGGCGTTGAGGCGGACCCGCTCCAGGTCGTCGACGGCGACCGGGCCGAGCGAGGTCCACGCGACGTTGGCGAGCAGGCCGAAGAGTCCGTCGAGGTTCTGGCCGTGCGGGCGGACGAGCCGGTGCGAGAGCAGGTGCAGACGCAGGTAGGCGTCGTGCGCGTCGAGCGGCTTGTCGTCGAGGGAGGAGATGACCGTGGACACGGCGACGACCTCGACGCCGCGCCGGGCGTCCACGCCGATGGCCTTGGCGGCGCCCTCACCGAGCCGGTTGAGGGCCTCGTCCGGGCTGAGACGGGTCGTGCCGGCCGGGCCGGGGTCCGAGGTCAGCTCGGGGGCGGGGAACCAGGTGTCGAGGACGGTGCCGTCACCGGCGACGGTGGCGAGGCCGGCGGCGACGGCGCCGGTGGGGCGGGCAGAACCCTGGGAAATCGTGTCGGTCATGAACAGCAACCTAACCGGCCGGAGCCCGCTCGGGCGAACCGGTCTCGGCGTGCGGCCCCTTCCCCGCGCGCGGGGACCGCTCCCCTTGACCCGGCAGCCGCCGCGCCGCCGGCACCGCCGCCCCCGCGCCCGCCGCGAGCACGGCGCAGAGCGGCCGGAGCAGGGCGGGGGCTGCGGCGTACACGGCGGCTCCCAGGGGCGGGGCGAGCACCTGGCCGCTGATCGACGCACCGGCGTACAGGCTCTGGAAGCGGCCCTGGGCGTGGCCGGGCGCCTGGTCGGCGACGTAGGCGGTGGCGGGGGTCTTGTAGAGGATCTCTCCGAGCGTCAGCGAGAGCATCATGGCGACGGCGAGGATCACGCCCGCGCCGGGGATCAGCAGGGCGTAGCCGAGCCCGACGAGCAGCAGTCCGGCGCCGACGAGGCCGAGCGGGGCGCGTCGGCGCAGGGCGTGGGCAGCGGGCAGTTCGAGGCAGAGGATGACGCCGCCGTTGATGGCGAGCAGCCAGCCGTAGAACTGGGTGGAGTGGCCGTGGTCGGCGAGGAGCACCGGGAGGGTCGAGTACTGCTGCCGATAGACGAGGTCGACGACGACGATCGCGGCGAGCAGTACCAGGACGGCGGGTCTGGCGCGGAGTTCGCGCCGGAGGCCGGGGGCGTCCGGGTCGCGGACGGGCGCCGAGTGGGCGCTGCCGCGGGCGGGCAGGATGCGGGCGGCGTACGCGGCGAAGAGCAGGGTGCCGACGCCGTCCGCGACGAAGAGCCAGTCGTACGAGAAGCGCGCGGCGACCAGGGCGCCGAGCGGCGGACCGATGGCGAACCCCCCGTTGGCGGCGAACCGGGTGAGGGCGAAGCTCCGGCGGCGGCCGCCCCCGGGTACGGAGACGGCGACGAGCGCCGCGTTGGCGGCCCGGACGACGCCCGCGGCGTACTGGGCGACCGGGAGCACTCCGTAGAGGGCGGCGACCGGGAGCGCGGGCAGGACGACGAGCGCCGCCCCGCTGACGCAGGCCCCGGTCAGCAGGGCGCGGCGGTGGCCGAAGCGGTCGCCGAACCAGCCGCCGGTGAAGTTCCCCGCGACCAGGCCGACGCCGCCGACACCGCTGATCACTCCGGCCTGGGTGACGGTCAGTCCGCGCGGTCCGACGAGGTACACGAAGAGGTAGACGAAGGTGAAGCTGACGACGGCGTTGAGGAACGCCCCCAGTGCCAGCAGCCGTACCGTTCGCGGCACTCCGCGCAGCATGCCCATCCCCCTCCACCCCCGTGCGTCCGGGAACCACCGCACCACGCAGCGAGTTCCTTATGGGAACTGACTAGGGCAGCATGATTCCATCGGGGTCAACCGAAAGGCCCCGGACGGGGCGGGGCGTACGACGGCCGGTCCCGGGCGGGGTGGGGCGGGCCGCGGCCACGACGGAGGAACGACATGCCTCAGCGCACCAGCCTGGCCGACGCCGACTGCTCGATCGCCCGGGCCCTGGACGTCGTGGGCGACTGGTGGACGCTGCTGATCGTGCGGGACACCGCGCGCGGGCTGCACCGGTTCGACGCGCTCCAGCAGGAGCTGGGCGTCTCGCGCAAGGTGCTGACCGAGCGGCTGCGGCTGCTGGTCGACGCCGGCGTGCTGGTTCGGGAGCCGTACCAGGACCGCCCGGTCCGCTACGAGTACCGCCTCACCCCGCGCGGCCGGGCGCTGCTGCCCGTGCTGATCGCGCTCCAGGACTGGGGCGACACCTGGGTACTGGGAGAAGGGGAGACGATGGCGACGACGGCGGAGGCATCGCGGGAGGCGGACCGGGTACGGGCGCTCAAGGGGACGCGGCTGCCGGATCTGCTGCTGCCGGGGGACGGTGGCGAGCCCCGCGACCCGGTCGCCGACACCCCGTACACCGTCCTGTACTGCTTCCCCAGCGCGTACGCACGCCGCGACGCCTACCCGCCGGGCTGGGCGGAGATCCCCGGGGCGAGCGGCTGCACCCTCGAATCGTGCACGTACCGCGACCAGTTGGCCGAGTTCACGGCGGCGGGGGCGACCGTGCACGGAGTGTCCGCGCAACGCCCGGACGAACAGCGCGCGTTCGCGGAGAAGGAGGGGCTGCGCTTCCCGCTGCTCTCGGACGCGGACCTGACGCTGACGGCGGCGCTGCGCCTGCCGACGTTCCGGGCGGCGGGGGTGAGCCGGCTGAAGCGGCTGACGCTGGTGGTGGACCGGGAACGGATGATCCGCGAGGTGCTGTACCCGATCACGGACATCGAGGCGAGCGTGCGGGAGGCGCTGGAGGCGGTACGCCGCCGGACGGACTGAGCCGGACCGCGACGCGCCGGACCGCGACGCGGGACGTCGAGCCCACGCCCGACCGGAGCCGAAGCCCGGACCGGGAAGCCGTTCAGTCGCCGCCCGCCACGATCCTCGCCAGCATCCCGCGGGTGTACGCGGCGTCGAACGTGCCGCCCGCCAGCAGCACCTGGAGGCAGACGCCCTCCATGAGCGCGACGAGGGCGCGGGCGGTGTCGGGGTCGGTGCGCCGGGACAGCAGCTCGACCGCTTCCTCGGTCCACTCGGCGGCGACGGGGCGCAGCGCGGGGCGGCGCAGGGCCGCGAGGTACAGCTCGTACTCCAGCTCGATCGCCCCGCGCTCGGCGGCGAACCACCGGTCCAGCAGCCGGGCCAGTTCGTCCGCGAGGCCGGCCGGCCCGTCGGGTCCGGTCAGGGCGGTGCTGTCGCGCAGGGTCCGCACGAAGTTCTCGTTGCACCGGCGCAGGGCGGCGACGAGGAGTTCGTCGAGGGAGCCGAAGTGGTACGTGGTCGAGCCGAGCGGCACGTCGGCCTCGGCGGCCACGGTGCGATGGCTGAGACCGGCGATGCCGTCGGCCGCGATCACGCGCAGCGCCGCGTCGATGATCCGTGTCCGCCGGTCGGGGTCGTACCGGCGGGCCATCAGTGGGCTCCTCCCAGGTTGAGCACGACGACCCCGGCGACGATCAGGGCGACGCCCGCGATCTTCACCGGGCTGCCGGACTCCCCGAGGAACAGGATGCCGATGAGGGCGACGGCCGCGGTGCCGACGCCGGCCCAGATGGCGTACGCGGTGCCCACCGAGAGCGTCTTGAGGGTCTGCGCGAGCAGGGTGAAGGCGATGAGGTAGCCCAGCACGGTGCCGAGCGAGGGCCAGAGGCGGGTGAAGCCCTCGCTGTACTTCATGGCCGTGGTCCCGGCCACCTCCGCGGCGATGGCGGCGGCCAGCAGGCCGTATGCGTATCCCATGGGGACGACTGTACCCAGCGTTGCGTACACCCGTACATATCATCGGCCCACGTCCGGGACGCTACGGTGTGCCGACCGACCACACGGCCCGGGCACCGGGCCGACGACATGACGGAGACGCAGTGGCGCAGGACGCAGGGTGGGGCGGCGGCCCGTACGGGGGCGCGCCTCACGGAGGGGGACCCTTCCACGGGGGCGCACAGGGACCGGGCGGAGGCTGGAACGGCGGGTGGGCGGCACCGCCCAAGCCGGGGGTGATACCCCTGGCGCCGCTGAGGGTCTCGGACATGCTCAGCGGCGCCTTCTCGACGCTCGGGCGGTACTGGAAGCCGCTGATCGGGGTGGCCCTCACGCTGTTCGGCGCGGCGACGCTCGTGATGATCGTCGCGCTGGTGGTCGCCGCCTCCGCCGTCGCAACCCAGTGGGACGCGCTGACGTCCCCCTCCTCCAGCTCGCCGGACGCCTCGGAACTGGTCCCGCTCGGCATCGCGTTCGGCGTACTCATGCTCCTCGGCATGGTCGTCTTCCTGCTGGCCTCGGCCGTGGTGCAGGCGGCGGCCCCCGTGGTCCTCCAGGAGGCCGTCCTGGGCCGGCCGATCAGCTTCGGCACCGTCTGGAGCCGCGCGTGGTCGCGGGTCTGGTCGATCATCGGCACGGTGTTCCTGGCCGGGCTCATCATGATCGTCCCGATAGCGCTGTTCACGGCCGCTTTCGTCGGACTGGTGATCTACACCGCGACGCTCGGCGACGAGGACGGCGTCGTGCCGCTGATGGTGACCGGCTTCGTCGGCGCCCTGCTTCTCGGCCCCCTGGCGACCTGGCTCTACGTACGGTTCTCCCTGGCCCCGACCGTCGTGGTCTTCGAAGACCAGCGCCCGGTCGCCGCCCTGCGCCGCTCGGCGCAGTTGGTGCGCGGGAACTGGTGGCGGGTGTTCGGCATCGGCCTGCTCGCGTACCTGCTGGCGGGGGCGATCGGCTACATGATCCAGCTGCCGTTCCAGGCGGTCGGCATGCTCCCCGGCATGTTCGACCCCGCGGAGATGGGCGCCGACCCCAGCGAGGGGGAGCTGATCGCCCTGTTCGGCGGCCTGATCGTGATGTCGTTCGTCAGCCAGCTGATCTCCCAGCTGTTCACCGCGGTCTTTCCGCCGCTGGTGGTCGGCCTGCTGTACGTGGACCTCCGCATGCGGACCGAGAACCTGGGCCCGGTCCTGGTGGAGGCGGCGGGAGCGGCGCCCCTGCCCGAGCAGTACGGACCGCCGCCGCCCGCCCACCGCTGACCGGAACGCGGTCCCGGCCGGTCACGGTGCGGCCGGGGGCGCGGCCGGCCCGGTCCGGCCGGGACCGCCCGACGGTCCGGGCCCACGCGGCCGGTCCCGGACCACTCGGCGGGCCGGGTCCGCTCAGTCGGTCAGGATCCGCTTGGGGCGCAGCACGCAGAACTCGTTGCCCTCGGGATCGGCCGGCACCACGAAGGTGGCGTCCGGCCCCTGACCGACGTCCGCCCGCCGGGCGCCGAGCGCGAGGATGCGCTCGACCTCGGGCGTCCTGGTCGTCCGGCGTCAGGTCGATGTGCAGCCGGTTCTTGACGGTCTTCCCCTCCGGCACGGGGAGGAAGCACCTGCCCGGCAGCGCGGTCCCGTGCGCGCCGATGACGATCTCCCTCTCGTGCTCGAAGAGCACCTGCCAGTCCAGCACCGCACTCCAGAAGCGGGCCATGAGCGGCAGGTCGTGGGCGTCCACGGCGATGTGGTACATGGATACGGCCATGCCCGCCAGTCTGCCTGGCGGGCATGGCCGTATCTGCGCGTCCGGGACGTGCGTCCGTGCGTGTCCGGGAGGTGTCAGACGTTGAAGCCCAGCGCGCGGAGCTGCTCGCGTCCGTCGTCGGTGATCTTGTCCGGGCCCCACGGCGGCATCCAGACCCAGTTGATCCGGAGTTCGTTGACGATGCCGTCCGTGGCGGACTTCGCCTGGTCCTCGATGACATCGGTCAGCGGGCAGGCCGCGGACGTCAGGGTCATGTCGATGGTGGCGATGTTCGCGTCGTCGACGTGAATGCCGTAGATCAGGCCCAGATTGACGACGTCGATGCCCAGCTCGGGGTCGACGACGTCGTACAGCGCCTCGCGGACCTCCTCCTCGGAGGCCGGCTTCATGGTCGCGGTCTCGTTGTCGCTCATGCGGTCTTCCCTTCGGACAGCGCCTTGGCCGTCGCGTCCTTCCACGCCATCCAGCTCAGCAGCGCGCACTTGACCCGGGCGGGGTACTTGGAGACGCCGGCGAACGCCACCGCGTCCTCCAGCACCTCCTCCATCGCCTCGTCCGGCTCCAGCTGCCCCTTGGACTGCATCAGCTCCAGGAAGGCCTCCTGGATCCTCTGCGCCTGGGACAGCTCCTTGCCGACGAGCAGCTCGTTCAGCACGGAGGCGCTGGCCTGGCTGATGGAGCAGCCCTGGCCGTCGTAGCTCACGTCGGCGATGGTCTCGCCGTCGTACTTCACCCGGAGCGTGATCTCGTCGCCGCACGTGGGGTTCACGTGGTGGACCTCCGCGTCACCGTCCCGCAGACCGCGCCCGTGGGGGTGCTTGTAGTGGTCCAGGATCACTTCCTGGTACATCGAATCAAGCTTCACCAGTCAACCCTCAGCCGAAGAAGTTCCGTACGTGCTCCAGACCGTCCACCAGGGCGTCGACCTCGGCGGGCGTGGAGTACAGATAGAACGACGCTCGCGTCGTCGCGGGAATTCCGTACCGCAGGCAGACCGGGCGGGCGCAGTGGTGGCCCACGCGGACGGCGATGCCCTGCTCGTCGAGTACCTGGCCCACGTCGTGGGGGTGGATGTCGCCGAGCGTGAAGGAGATCGCCGCCCCGCGGTCCTCGGCCGTGGCCGGGCCGATGATCCGCAGGTCCGGGACCTCCAGGAGGCGCCGCACCGCGTACTCGGTGATCGCCTTCTCGTGCTGGTGGATCTTCTCCATGCCGATCGCGGAGAGGTAGTCCACGGCCGCGCCGAGGCCGACGGCCTGGGCGATCGGGGGCGTACCCGCCTCGAACTTGTGGGGCGCCGGGGCGTAGGTCGAGGAGTGCATCGACACGGTCTCGATCATCTCGCCGCCGCCGAGGAACGGGGGCAGGTCCTCCAGGAGCTCCTGCCGTCCCCAGAGGACGCCGATGCCGGTCGGACCGACCATCTTGTGGCCGGTGAAGGCCACGAAGTCCGCCTGGAGCGCCTGCACGTCGAGCACCATGTGCGGCGCCGCCTGCGAGGCGTCGATGCAGACCAGCGCGCCGACCTGCTGGGCGCGGCGGATGATCTGCTCGACCGGATTCACAGTGCCGAGGATGTTGGAGACCAGCGTGAAGGAGACGATCTTCGTCTTCTCGGTGATGATCTCGTCGATGTTCGACAGGTCGAGCCGACCGTCGTCGGTGATGCCGAACCACTTCAGCTTCGCACCCGTGCGCTGCGCGAGCAGCTGCCACGGCACGATGTTGGAGTGGTGCTCCATCTCCGTGGTGACGATCTCGGTGTCGCTGTCCACCCGATAGGGCTCGTCCGCCCACCCGAGCATGTTCGCGACGAGGTTCAGCGACTCGGAGGCGTTCTTCGTGAAGATCACCTCGTCGCGGCTGGGCGCGTTGATGAAGGCGGCGACCTTGTCGCGGGCGCCCTCGTACAGCGCGGTGGCCTCCTCGGCGATCGTGTAGACGCCTCGGTGCACGTTCGCGTTGTGGCGCTCGTAGTACGTGTTGAGCGCGTCGAGGACCTGGCGCGGCTTCTGCGAGGTCGCCGCGGAGTCCAGGTAAACGATCTTCTTGCCGTCGTGGACCGTGCGGTCCAGGAGCGGGAAGTCCTTGCGGATCGCCTCGGTGTCGAGGAGGCCGGAGAGCCCCTGTCGGGCGTCAGTCACGCGGAAGCGCCACCCTTCGTGTAGGCCTCGTAGCCCTCGTTCTCCAGCTGGTCGGCCAGCTCGGCGCCGCCGGAGGCCGCGATCCGGCCGCCCGCGAAGACGTGCACGAAGTCGGGCTTGATGTACTTCAGGATGCGGGTGTAGTGCGTGATCAGCAGCGTGCCGACCTCGCCGGTCGCGCGGACCCGGTTGACACCCTCGGAGACGGTCTTGAGCGCGTCGACGTCCAGGCCGGAGTCGGTCTCGTCCAGGACGGCGATCTTCGGCTTGAGCAGCTCCAGCTGGAGGATCTCGTGGCGCTTCTTCTCACCGCCGGAGAAGCCCTCGTTCACGTTGCGCTCGGCGAAGGACGGGTCCATCTGGAGCCCGGCCATCGTCTCCTTGACCTCCTTGACCCACGTACGCAGCTTGGGGGCCTCGCCGCGGACGGCGGTGGCGGAGGTGCGCAGGAAGTTGGAGACCGAGACGCCGGGGATCTCGACCGGGTACTGCATGGCGAGGAACAGGCCTGCGCGGGCCCGCTCGTCGACGGACATCTCCAGGACGTCCTCGCCGTCCAGGGTGACCGAGCCACCGGTGATCGTGTACTTGGGGTGACCCGCCAGCGAGTACGCAAGGGTGGACTTGCCGGACCCGTTGGGGCCCATGATGGCGTGGGTCTCGCCCTGCTTCACGGTCAGGTCGACGCCCTTGAGGATCTCCTTCGTGGCGTTGTCGGCCTCGACGGTGACGTGCAGGTCGCGGATTTCAAGCGTTGCCATGGGTGACTCAGGACTCCTGGGTGACGGAGACGAGCACATCGTCCCCTTCGATCTTTACGGGATATACGGGGACGGGGCGCGTCGCGGGAAGGCCGGACGGCTTGCCGGTGCGGAGGTCGAACGACGATCCGTGCAGCCAGCACTCGATCGCGCAGTCCTCCACCTCGCCCTCCGAGAGGGAGACGTTCGCGTGCGAGCAGATGTCGTTGATCGCGAACACCTCGCCCTCGGTGCGGACGACGGAGACGGGCGTGCCGTCGAGCTCCACCCGCTTGGGGGTGTCGTCCTCCAGCTCGCTCAGCGCACAGGCTTTGACGAAGGCCATCAGACGGACGCCTTCAGCTCGGCCTCGATCTTCTCGATCAGCCGCTCCTCGACGTCCGGAAGGCCGATCTGCTGGACCAGCTCGGCGAAGAAGCCGCGCACGACCAGGCGACGGGCCTCCTCGGCCGGGATACCGCGCGACTGGAGGTAGAAGAGCTGCTCGTCGTCGAAGCGGCCGGTCGCCGAGGCGTGGCCGGCGCCGACGATCTCGCCGGTCTCGATCTCCAGGTTGGGCACGGAGTCGACCCGGGCACCGTCGGTGAGGACGAGGTTCCGGTTCATCTCGTAGGTGTCGGTGCCCTCGGCCGCGGCCTGGATGAGGACGTCGCCGATCCAGACGGCGTGCGCGCCGTCGCCCTGGAGGGCGCCCTTGTACACCGCGTTGGACGTGCAGTGCGGGGTGTTGTGGTCGACCAGGAGGCGGTGCTCCTGGTGCTGGCCCTTGTCGGTGAAGTACAGACCGAAGAGCTCCGCCTCGCCGCCGGTGGCCGCGTAGGCGACCCGCGGGTGCAGGCGGACGAGGTCGCCGCCGAAGGTGACGACGATCGACTTGAAGGAGGCGTCCCGGCCGATCAGCGCGTTGTGCTGGCCGACGTGGACGGCCGTGTCGTCCCAGTCCTGGACGGAGACGACGGTCAGCTTCGCACCGTCGCCCAGGACGTAGTCGACGTTGGCGGCCAGCACCGCGTCACCCGTGTGGTCGATGACGACGACGGCCTCGGCGAACGCGCCCAGCTCGATGAGCTGGTGGCCGTAGGCGGTGCCGCCCTCACCGTGCACGGCGATCCGGATCGGCTCGCTGAGCACGGTGTCCTTGGCGACCGTGACGACCGAGGCCTGCTCGAAGGAGCTGAACGCCTGGGCGGCCACCCGGTCCACCGGGGTGCCGGCCTTGCCGAGCCGGGCGTCGTCGCGGCCCACGGTCTCGACGGTGACGCCCTCGGGGGCGTCGATGGCGACCTTGACCCCGCTGCCGGTGGCGACGGCGGTGCCGTCGTGCAGCCCGCGCAGCCGCTCCAGCGGCGTGAAGCGCCACTCCTCCTCACGGCCGTGCGGGACGGGGAAGTCCGCGACGTCGAAGGAGGGGGGTGCGCTCATGCGGGTGGCGACGGTCGACTCGGCGGCCACCGCGATGGAGCCGGCGGTGGTGGAGCCCGCCGGAGTGTTCTGAGCCTCAGCCATGGCTGTCGTAGTGCTCGCTTTCTTCAGTCACGTACTCGGGGGATTCGGTGGGGCGGGGACGGCCGCGAGCGGCCGTCCCGGTGGTCCTCGGGTGAGGTCCTAGCCGACCGAACCCTCCATCTGCAGCTCGATCAGCCGGTTGAGTTCCAGGGCGTACTCCATGGGCAGCTCCTTGGCGATCGGCTCGACGAAGCCGCGCACGATCATCGCCATGGCCTCGAACTCGGTGAGTCCGCGGCTCATCAGGTAGAACAGCTGGTCCTCGGAGACCTTGGAGACGGTCGCCTCGTGGCCCATCGACACGTCGTCCTCGCGGACGTCGACGTAGGGGTAGGTGTCCGAGCGGGAGATCGTGTCGACGAGCAGAGCGTCGCAGAGCACGTTGGACTTCGCGCCCGGCGCGCCCTCGCCGATCTCGATCAGTCCGCGGTAGGACGTACGGCCGCCGCCCCGCGCCACCGACTTGGAGACGATGTTCGAGGAGGTGTTCGGGGCCATGTGGACCATCTTGGCCCCGGCGTCCTGGTGCTGGCCCTCGCCCGCGAAGGCGATGGACAGGGTCTCGCCCTTGGCGTGCTCGCCCATCAGGTAGACGGCCGGGTACTTCATGGTCACCTTGGAGCCGATGTTGCCGTCGACCCACTCCATGGTCGCGCCCTCGTAGGCCACGGCCCGCTTGGTGACCAGGTTGTAGACGTTGTTCGACCAGTTCTGGATGGTCGTGTAGCGGCAGCGGCCGCCCTTCTTGACGATGATCTCGACCACGGCGCTGTGCAGCGAGTCCGAGGAGTAGATCGGGGCGGTGCAGCCCTCGACGTAGTGGACGTAGGCGTCCTCGTCGACGATGATCAGCGTCCGCTCGAACTGGCCCATGTTCTCCGTGTTGATACGGAAGTAGGCCTGGAGCGGGATGTCCACGTGGACGCCCTTGGGCACGTAGATGAACGAGCCGCCGGACCACACGGCCGTGTTCAGCGACGCGAACTTGTTGTCGCCGACCGGGATGACGGTGCCGAAGTACTCCTTGAAGAGCTCCGGGTGCTCCTTCAGCGCGGTGTCGGTGTCCAGGAAGATGACGCCCTGCTCCTCCAGGTCCTCGCGGATCTGGTGGTAGACGACCTCGGACTCGTACTGCGCGGCGACACCGGCGACGAGGCGCTGCTTCTCCGCCTCGGGGATGCCGAGCTTGTCGTAGGTGTTCTTGATGTCCTCGGGCAGGTCCTCCCAGGAGGCCGCCTGCTTCTCCGTGGACCGCACGAAGTACTTGATGTTGTCGAAGTCGATGCCCGACAGGTCGGAGCCCCAGTTCGGCATGGGCTTCTTGCCGAAGAGCTTGAGGCCCTTGAGCCGCAGCTTCAGCATCCACTCGGGCTCGTTCTTCTTCTCCGAGATGTCGCGGACGACCTCCTCGGAGAGGCCGCGCTTGGCCGCCGCGCCTGCCGCGTCGGAGTCGGCCCAGCCGAATTCGTACGTACCCAGACCCTCGAGCTCAGGGTGGGTAGTCTCCGTGGGGAGCGTCATGCGGGGTTCCTCCCGGCCGTGCTTGCAGATGCTGAATGGGTGGTCTGTGGGGGTGCCGTGTGGCCACTGCGCGGCACGTATGTCGTGCACACGCCGTCGCCGTGGGCGAGGGTGGCCAGACGCTGCACATGGGTCCCGAGGAGGCTGGAGAAGAATTCCGTCTCCGCCTCGCACAGCTGTGGGAACTGCTCGGCGACGTGCGCCACCGGGCAGTGGTGCTGGCACAGCTGCTCGCCCTGCTGGGGGCCGGGCGCGCTTCGCGCCGTAGCAGCGTACCCGTCGGCGGACAGGGCCTTGGCCAGGGCCTCGGTGCGCCCCTGCGGCTCCGCGGCCTCGACCGCCGCGCGGTACGTCTCGCCCATCGCGGCCATCCGGGCACGGGCGAAGGTGATGACCGCCTCGTCCCCCCCGGCGTCGGCGATGAAGCGCAGGGCGTCGGCGGCCAGCTTGTCGTAGGACTGGTCGAAGGCGTCCCGGCCGCAGTCCGTCAGGGCGAACACCTTGGCGGGCCTGCCGCGGGTCCGCGCCCCGTAGACCCGCTGTTCACGGGCCTCCACGACGTTGTCGGAGACGAGGGCGTCGAGGTGGCGGCGGACGGCGGCCTGGGTGAGGCCGAGCCGCCCCGCGAGATCCGCGACGGTGGAGGGGCCGTGGTCCAGGATGGAGCGCGCGACCCGGTTGCGCGTCGAGCGCTCACCGGTCGTGAGTTCCTCCTGGGGAGCCCGTCCGTCGTATTTCACAACACCATTGTTGCGTAATTCGTTCGACCCTGACAACCACGGTCCGGAATGATCTACGGTGCGGTTCGTCACTTAGGGTTACCTAATCCGGCCCCGCGGGACCCCCGTCCCGGTGTGCTGCCTAGACTGGTGCGCCATGGAGAACGAGCCCGTCGTACAGGTCGGGAACCTGGTCAAGCGGTACGGCGCGAAGACCGCGGTGAACGGCCTCGACCTGGTCGTCCGGGCGGGCGCGGTGACCGCCGTCCTCGGCCCGAACGGCGCCGGGAAGACCACCACGATCGAGATCTGCGAGGGGTACCGGCGCCCCGACGCGGGCACCGTGCGGGTCCTCGGCCTCGACCCGGTCGCCGACGCGGAACGGCTGCGTCCGCGGATCGGGGTGATGCTCCAGTCCGGCGGCGTCTACTCCGGGGCGCGGGCCGACGAGATGCTCCGCCACATGGCGAAGCTGCACGCCCACCCCCTCGACGTGGACGCCCTGATCGAACGCCTCGGACTCGGCGACTGCGGCCGGACGGCCTACCGGCGGCTCTCCGGCGGCCAGCAGCAGCGGCTCTCCCTGGCCATGGCGGTCGTCGGACGGCCCGAGCTGCTCTTCCTGGACGAACCGACCGCCGGGCTCGACCCGCAGGCCCGGCGTGCCACCTGGGACCTGGTGCGCGAGATGCGTACCGACGGGGTCTCCGCGGTGCTGACCACCCACTTCATGGACGAGGCCGAGGCCCTCGCCGACGACGTCGCGATCATCGACGCCGGCCGGGTCATCGCGGGGGGCACCCCGGACGAGCTGTGCCGGGGTGGCGCGGAGAACACCCTGCGCTTCACCGGCCGGCCCGGACTCGACCTCGGCTCCCTCCTCAAGGCGCTGCCCGACGGGTCCGGGACGGCCGAGCCGCTGCCGGGGACGTACCGGATCACCGGGAACGTCGACCCGCAGCTGCTCGCCACCGTGACCTCCTGGTGCGCCCAGCACGGCGTGATGCCCGAGGGCATCTCCGTGGAGCGGCACACCCTGGAGGACGTCTTCCTCGAACTGACCGGCAAGGAGCTGCGCGCATGAGCGCCGGTACGTACACCCCGCGCCCCGGCGCCGCCCCGCTGCCCCGGATGATCGCCGCGCAGACCGCGCTGGAGACCCGGATGCTGCTGCGCAACGGCGAGCAGCTGCTGCTGACGGTGATCATCCCCGCACTGCTGCTGATGCTGTTCAGCGCGGTCGACGTCGTGGACACCGGTGCGGGCGCGCCGGTGGACTTCCTGGCTCCGGGCATCCTGGCGCTCGCCGTGATGTCCACCGCGTTCACCGGCCAGGCCATCGCCACCGGTTTCGAGCGCCGCTACGGGGTCCTCAAGCGGCTCGGGGCCTCTCCGCTTCCCCGCTGGGCCCTGATGACCGCGAAGACGCTGTCGGTGCTGGTCACCGAGGTGCTCCAGATCGTGCTGCTGACGGCGATCGCCTTCGCGCTGGGCTGGTCGCCGCACGGCGACCCGCTCTCCGTGCTGCTGCTCCTGGTCCTGGGCACCGCCGCGTTCTCCGGGCTCGGGCTGCTGATGGCCGGGACGCTGAAGGCCGAGGTGACGCTCGCCGCGGCCAATCTGGTCTTCCTGCTGCTGCTGGTCGGCGGCGGGGTCATCGTGCCGCTGGACAAGTTCCCGGCCGCGGTGCGGCCGGCGCTGGAGCTGCTGCCCGTCTCGGCGCTCTCCGAAGGGCTGCGGGACGTCCTCCAGCACGGCGCGCCGATGCCGTGGGCCCAGGCCGTGATCCTGGCGGTGTGGGCGGTGCTGGGGCTCGGCGCGGCGGCGAAGTTCTTCCGCTGGGAGTGACGCCGGGCGGGCCTTACCACTGGACTTGTCCGGGCATCCGGGTACGAACCCACCCCTCGTGAAATCGTGCACAAGCCCCGTCCTACGATGGTCGGCGTGGAAACCCCCATCTCCCTCATCGCCAAGCGCTGGACGCCGTCCATCCGGGTGGTGAAGCGCGCCGCGCTCTCCGCCGTCGTGATGAGCGTCTTCATCATCGTCACGGGCGGGGCCGTCCGGCTCACCGGTTCGGGCCTCGGCTGCGACACCTGGCCCAAGTGCACCGACGACAGCCTGTTCGCCACCCCGGAACAGGGACTGCACGGCGCGATCGAGTTCGGCAACCGCATGCTGACCTATGTGCTGTCGGCCGCCGTCGGCTGGGCGATCGTCGCCGTCAGCTCGATGAAGCCCCGCCGCCGCAAGCTGACCCGGCCGGCCTGGTCGCAGTTCTGGGTCGTGCTGGCCAACGCCGTCCTCGGTGGCATCACCGTCTGGGCGGGGCTCAACCCGTGGACGGTGGCCGGGCACTTCCTGCTCGCCAACGCGCTCCTCGCCCTCACCGTGATCACCTGGGTGCGGATCGGCGAGGGCGACGGCCCGCCGCGCCCCCGCGCGCCGCTCCCGGTACGGCGGCTGGCGTGGGCGATCGTCGCGGCCACGGTCGTCCTGATCGTGCTGGGCACCTCGGTGACCGGCTCCGGCAAGCACGCGGGCGACAGCAGCGACGTACCGCGCATGCCCTGGGACTGGTCGGCCGCCGCCCATGTCCACGCCATCGCCGCCTGGGTGGTCTGCGCCCTGGCCATCGCGATGTGGCTGGCGCTGCGGGTGGTGGACGCCCCCGCCGACACCCGCGCTCGCGCCCGCGACCTGCTGCTCGTGCTGCTCGCCCAGGGCGCGATCGGGTACGTCCAGTACTTCAGCGACGTCCCCGAGATCCTGGTCGGCATCCACATGTTCGGCTCGGCCATCCTGTGGATCGCGGTGATCCGCCTGCTGATGAGCATGCGCGAGCGCGGCGACGAGACGTCCGCGCCGCTGCCCGGGCCGTCCGCCGAGCAGCCGGAGAAGGCGCCCGCCACGGCGGGCTGAGAGCCACCGGTACGGCGAAGGGGCGGCGGGCCTGATGCCCGCCGCCCCTTCGCCGTATCCGTACGCACTCCCAGAGGCGGCTCAGCCGTCGTTGGAGGGCCCGCCGACCTGGATGCCGGCCATCCGGGACCATTCGTACCGGCCCGTGCGGACCTTGAGCGCGAACTCGCCGTCGAACTCGTCGTGCATCGTGATGCCGGACTTCGTGGCCGCGCTCTCGGCCACGGCGTAGGTCGGGGCCACCAGGTCGCCCCAGGCTCCGTCCTGGCCGACCAGGACGATGCGGGCGCCCGCCTGGCCGATGTAGGCGAGCTGTCCCTCCGCGCCGCCGTGCTCCTTGGCGAAGGCGCCGATCTCGCGGGCGAGCTTCGCCGCCCTGCGCTCGGCGCGCGCCGCCTTCCTGGCGTCCGCCCGTGAGGTCTGCTCGGTGTCCGCTGCGTCTGCTGCCGTCTCTGCCATGAACAGGATGCTACCGACGGGTAGATGAACTGGCGACGGGCGGGTCGCGTGGCTTGTGCCACGCGACCCGCCCGTCGCCGGAAGCGGAGACGTCAGCGGAGGAAGGGATCCACCGCGACGGCGAGGAAGAGCAGGGAGACGTAGGTGATGGACCAGTGGAACAGCCGCATCTCCTTGAGCTTGGCCCCGGTCACCCCGGCCTTGGCCCGGTTCTGCAGCCCGTGGGCCTCCCAGAGCCAGGCGCCGCCGGAGAGCAGCGCCACCGCGGTGTAGAACCAGCCTGTGTAGCCCAGCGGGGTGAGGAGCAGCGAGACGGCGACCATCACCCAGCTGTAGAGGACGATCTGCCGGGCGACGACCTGGTTGGAGGCGATGACCGGGAGCATCGGTACGCCGACACGGGCGTAGTCGTCCTTGACCTTCATGGACAGGGGCCAGTAGTGCGGCGGCGTCCAGAAGAAGATGACGGCGAAGAGGATGACGGCGGCCCAGGAGACCGTGTTCGTCACGGCCGACCAGCCGATGAGGACCGGCATGCACCCCGCGATGCCGCCCCAGACGATGTTCTGGGAGGTGCGGCGCTTCAGCAGCATCGTGTAGACGACGACGTAGAACAGCAGGGCGCCGAGCGCCAGTGCGGCCGACAGCCAGTTGACGAGCAGGCCGAACCAGAGCGTGGAGATCACCGCGAGGGCGATGCCGAAGGCGAGGCATTCGCGGGGGCTGACCATGCCCGTGACCAGCGGGCGCTGGGACGTGCGGTCCATCAGCGCGTCGATGTCGCGGTCGATGTACATGTTGAGCGCGTTCGCGCCGCCCGCGGAGAGATATCCCCCGATGGTGGTAGTGAGAACGAGCCACAGGTCGGGTACACCCCGGGCAGCGAGGAACATCACCGGAACGGTGGTGATGAGCAACAGCTCGATGATCCGTGGCTTGGTCAGCGCCACGAATGCCTTGACGCGGGCCCCGAACGGGCGATGGCCCCCTGGGCTGGGAGTCAAGGCGACCCCTGCGGGTCGGGACTCGACGGCCGTCACGCACACCCCTGACAGAGAAATCCCAGCAAGCTCCGGCCGACGAGGCCCGGTGAAGACTTGCGCGAACTCGACCACTCTAGACGTTGGGGGTACACCGTCCTTCGCGGGGGTGGGGTCGTGTTGGGGGTGACTGTTCACCGGATGCTCGTTCCGCCGGGAGGCGAACTCCACGGGTCGCCCACACCCTGGAAAGTGCACGGAAAACGTGCCTGTCAACGGAGGTAGGCTCGACAGCGCCCGGTGCGGCAACCGTCACCGGTTTACGACAGTGGAGAGGAGCCCTGACTCAGGGTGAGCATCAAGCCGACCACCACAGACCTCCAGTGGACCGATGTGGACCAGCGGGCCGTGGACACCGCCCGTGTCCTCGCCGCGGACGCCGTACAGAAAGTCGGAAACGGCCACCCGGGCACGGCGATGAGCCTCGCGCCTGCCGCCTACACCCTCTTCCAGAAGGTGATGCGGCACGACCCCGCGGACGCCGAGTGGACCGGCCGCGACCGGTTCGTCCTCTCCGCCGGTCACTCCAGCCTGACCCTCTACATCCAGCTCTACCTGGCCGGCTACGGCCTGGAGCTGGACGACCTGAAGGCCTTCCGCACCTGGGGTTCCAAGACGCCGGGCCACCCGGAGTACGGCCACACCACCGGCGTCGAGACCACGACCGGCCCCCTCGGCCAGGGCGTCGCCAACGCGGTGGGCATGGCGATGGCCGCCCGCTACGAGCGCGGTCTCTTCGACCCCGACGCGGCCCCCGGCACCTCCCCCTTCGACCACATGGTGTGGGTCGTCGCGGGTGACGGCTGCCTCCAGGAGGGCATCTCCGCCGAGGCGTCCTCGCTGGCCGGCCACCAGAAGCTGGGCAACCTGGTCCTGCTCTGGGACGACAACCACATCTCCATCGAGGGCGACACGGAGACCGCGGTCTCCGAGGACACGCTCAAGCGGTACGAGGCGTACGGCTGGCACGTCCAGCGCGTCGACCAGCTGCCCAACGGCGACCTGGACCCGGCGGGTCTGTACGCGGCGCTGCAGGCGGCCAAGGCCGAGACCGGCCGTCCCTCGTTCATCGCGGCCCGCTCGATCATCGCCTGGCCCGCCCCGAACGCCCAGAACACCGAGGCCGCGCACGGCTCGGCGCTCGGCGACGACGAGATCGCCGCGACCAAGCGGGTCCTCGGCTTCGACCCGGAGCAGACCTTCGAGGTCTCCGACGAGGTCATCGGCCACACCCGCCAGGCCCTGGACCGCGGCCGTGAGGCCCGTGCCGAGTGGGACAAGGCGTTCGCCGCCTGGCGCACCGCCAACCCGGAGCGCGCCGCCTCCTTCGACCGGATCGCCGCGGGCGAACTGCCCGAGGGCTGGGAGGAGAAGCTCCCCGTCTTCGAGCCCGGCAAGTCCCTGGCCACCCGTGCCGCCTCCGGCAAGGTGCTCCAGGCGCTCGGCGAGACCGTGCCCGAGCTGTGGGGCGGCTCCGCCGACCTCGCCGGCTCGAACAACACGACGATCGACAAGACGTCGTCGTTCCTCCCGGCGGGCAACCCGCTGCCGGAGGCCGACCCGTACGGCCGGACGATCCACTTCGGCATCCGCGAGCACGCCATGGCCGCCGCCATGAACGGCATCGCGCTGCACGGCAACACCCGCATCTACGGCGGCACCTTCCTGGTGTTCTCCGACTACATGCGCAACGCGGTGCGGCTCTCCGCCCTCATGCACCTGCCGGTGACCTACGTGTGGACGCACGACTCCATCGGCCTGGGCGAGGACGGCCCGACCCACCAGCCGGTCGAGCACCTGGCCTCGCTGCGCGCCATTCCGGGCCTGAACATCGTGCGCCCGGCCGACGCCAACGAGACCGCCATCGCCTGGCGCGAGATCCTGCGCCGCTACACCAAGGTGTTCGGCAAGGGCGCCCCGCACGGCCTGGCGCTGACCCGCCAGGGCGTGCCGACGTACGAGGCGAACGAGGACGCGGCCAGGGGCGGGTACGTCCTGTTCGAGGCCGAGGGGCCCGACGGGCAGAACGCGGAGCCGCAGGTGCTGCTCATCGCGACCGGCTCCGAGGTGCACGTCGCCGTCGAGGCGCGCGAGCAGCTCCAGGCGGCCGGCGTGCCGACCCGCGTCGTCTCGATGCCGTCCGTGGAGTGGTTCGAGGAGCAGGATCAGGGTTACCGGGACAGCGTCCTGCCGCCCTCGGTGAAGGCGCGGGTCGCCGTCGAGGCCGGCATCGGCCTCACCTGGTACCGGTACGTGGGCGACGCGGGCCGGATCGTCTCGCTGGAGCACTTCGGTGCCTCGGCGGACGCCAAGGTGCTGTTCCGCGAGTTCGGCTTCACCCCCGAGCACGTGGCCGCCGCCGCGCGGGAATCCCTCGAAGCCGCCGCGCGCTGACGCAGGTGGACACCACTAGTAGGAGATGCAACTCATGACAGACGCACTCAAGCGCCTCTCCGACGAGGGCGTGGCGATCTGGCTCGACGACCTGTCGCGCAAGCGGATCACATCCGGCAACCTGGCCGAGCTGATCGACCAGAGCCACGTCGTCGGCGTCACCACCAACCCGTCGATCTTCCAGAAGGCGATCTCCTCGGGCGACGGTTACGAGCAGCAGCTCATCGACCTCGCCGCCCGCAAGGTCACCGTCGAGGAAGCCCTGCGCATGATCACGACGGCGGACGTCCGCGATGCCGCCGACATCCTGCGCCCGGTCTTCGACGCCACCGACGGCCAGGACGGCCGGGTCTCCATCGAGGTGGACCCGCGCCTGGCCCACGACACCACGGCCACCGTCGCCGAGGCCAAGCAGCTGGCCTGGCTGGTCGACCGGCCGAACACGCTGATCAAGATCCCGGCGACCGAGGCGGGTCTCCCGGCGATCACCGAGACGATCGGGCGGGGCATCAGTGTCAACGTGACGCTGATCTTCTCGCTGGAGCGCTACCGCGCGGTCATGGACGCCTACCTGGCGGGCCTGGAGAAGGCGAAGGCCGCGGGCCTGGACCTGTCCGAGATCCACTCGGTGGCCTCGTTCTTCGTGTCCCGTGTGGACACCGAGATCGACAAGCGTCTCGACGCGATCGGCTCCGACGAGGCGAAGGCCGCCAAGGGCAAGTCCGCCCTGGCCAACGCGCGCCTGGCCTACGAGGCGTACGAGGAGGTCTTCTCCTCCGACCGCTGGGCGGCCCTGGACAAGGCGCGGGCCAACAAGCAGCGTCCGCTGTGGGCCTCGACCGGCGTCAAGGACCCGTCGCTGAAGGACACCCTGTACGTCGACGAGCTGGTGGCGCCGAACACGGTCAACACCATGCCGGAGGCGACGCTGGAAGCGGTGGCCGACCACGGAGAGATCACCGGCAACACCGTCGCCGGCGGCTACGACCGGGCACGCGCCGACCTCGACGCGATCAAGAAGCTCGGCATCTCCTACGACGACGTCGTGCGGCTGCTGGAGGACGAGGGCGTCGAGAAGTTCGAGGCGTCCTGGAACGACCTGCTCAAGTCGACCGAGGCGGAGCTTTCGCGCCTCGCCCCCTCGGAGGGCTGACCACTTTGTCTGCTGTTCCCGGAGCCAACCCGCTCCGTGACGCACAGGACCGACGGCTCCCGCGCATCGCGGGGCCGTCGGGCCTGGTCATCTTTGGCGTCACGGGCGATTTGTCCCGTAAAAAGCTGATGCCTGCCGTCTACGACCTGGCCAATCGCGGCCTGTTGCCGCCGGGCTTCTCGCTCATCGGCTTCGCACGCCGCGACTGGGAGGACGAGGACTTCGCCCAGGTCGTCCACGACGCCGTCAAGGAGCACGCCCGTACGCCGTTCCGCGAGGAGGTCTGGCAGCAGCTCATCCAGGGGATGCGCTTCGTCCAGGGCAACTTCGACGACGACGAGGCGTTCGAGACGCTCAAGGACACCATCCAGGAGCTGGACCAGGCGCAGGGCACCGGAGGCAACTACGCCTTCTACCTGTCCGTGCCGCCGAAGTTCTTCCCCAAGGTCGTCCAGCAGCTCAAGAAGCACGGCCTGGCGGACCAGAAGGAGGGGTCCTGGCGGCGTGCCGTCATCGAGAAGCCCTTCGGCCACGACCTGGCCAGCGCGCAGGAGCTCAACCAGCTCGTGCACGACGTCTTCCCGCCCAACGAGGTCTTCCGGATCGACCACTACCTGGGCAAGGAGACGGTCCAGAACATCCTGGCGCTGCGGTTCGCCAACACGATGTTCGAGCCGATCTGGAACCGGTCGTACGTCGACCACGTACAGATCACGATGGCCGAGGACATCGGCATCGGCGGCCGGGCCGGCTACTACGACGGCATCGGCGCCGCCCGTGACGTCATCCAGAACCACCTGCTCCAGCTGCTGGCGCTGACCGCGATGGAGGAGCCCGGCTCCTTCCACCCGAAGGCCCTGGTCGCCGAGAAGCTCAAGGTGCTCACCGCCGTCGAGCTGCCCGAGGACCTGGGGCTGCACACCGTGCGCGCCCAGTACGAGCACGCCTGGCAGGGCGGCCAGGAGGTTCTCGGCTACTGCGAGGAGGACGGCATCGACCCCAAGTCGACGACCGACACCTACGCGGCGATCAAGCTGACGATCAACAACCGCCGCTGGGCGGGCGTGCCCTTCTACCTGCGTACCGGCAAGCGGCTCGGCCGCCGGGTCACGGAGATCGCGGTCGTCTTCAAGCGCGCGCCCTACCTGCCCTTCGAGTCGGGCGCGACCGAGGAGCTGGGCGGCAACGCCCTGGTCATCAGGGTCCAGCCCGACGAGGGCGTCACCGTGCGCTTCGGCTCCAAGGTGCCGGGCACCTCGATGGAGGTCCGGGACGTCACGATGGACTTCGCCTACGGCGAGTCGTTCACGGAGTCCAGCCCGGAGGCGTACGAGCGGCTCCTGCTGGACGTCCTGCTCGGGGACGCCAACCTCTTCCCGCGCCACCAGGAGGTCGAACTCTCCTGGACCATCCTCGACCCGATCGAGGAGTACTGGGCCAAGCACGGCAAGCCGGCGAAGTACCCGGCCGGCACCTGGGGTCCGGCCGAGGCCGACGAGATGCTCGCACGTGACGGACGGAGCTGGAGGCGGCCATGAAGATCGATCTCACGGAAACCACGTCCAGCAAGATCAACCAGGCGCTGGTCTCGGCCCGCCGGGCGATCGGCACCCCTGCCATCGGCATGGTGCTCACGCTCGTCGTCGTCACCGACGAGGAGAACGCGTACGACGCGCTCAAGTCGGCCGGGGACGCCTCCCGCGAGCACCCGTCGCGGATCATCGCGGTCATCAAGCGGGTCAGCCGCTCGCCGCGGGCCCGCCGGGACGCCCGGCTCGACGCCGAGGTCCGGGTCGGTTCCGACGCGGGCACCGGCGAGACCGTGGTGCTGCGGCTCCACGGCGAGCTGGCCAACCACGCCCAGTCGGTGGTCCTGCCGCTGCTGCTGCCGGACGCCCCGGTCGTGGTGTGGTGGCCCGAGGGCGCCCCCGCCGACCCGGCGAAGGACCCGCTCGGGGCGCTGGCCCAGCGGCGGATCACCGACACCTACTCGGCCGAGCGTCCGCTCGACGAGCTGGCGGTGCGGGCCGCGACGTACAGCCCCGGCGACACGGATCTTGCCTGGACCCGGATCACCCCGTGGCGCTCGATGCTGGCCGCCGCGCTGGACCAGCAGCCGGCCGAGGTCATCGGCGCGACCGTCGAGGGCGAGAGCGACAACCCGAGCTGCGAGCTGCTCGCGATGTGGCTCGCCGACCGGCTCGACGTACCGGTGGAACGCACGCTCTCCGAGGGCCCCGGTCTCACGGCGGTCCGGATGGAGACGAAGAACGGCGTCATCGTCCTGGACCGGGCCGACGGCTCGCTGGCCACGCTCTCCATGCAGAACCAGCCGGACCGGGCCGTGGCGCTCAAGCGCCGTGACACCGCCGAACTGCTGGCGGAGGAGCTGCGCCGGCTCGACCCGGACAACACCTACGCCTCGGCGGTGAAGTTCGGCGTGGACCGGCTGCACGCGGGCGGCGAGGTCACGGCCGCGCCGATCGAGGACCGGGTGGAGCAGGCGGAGAAGGCCGCCGAGGCCAAGGCCCCGGCCGCGAAGAAGACCCCGGCCAAGAAGGCGGCGTCGAAGTGACCCCTCCCCAACTGGTCGTCCACCGCGACAAGGAGCTGATGGCGCAGGCCGCGGCGGCCCGGCTGATCACGAAGATCGTGGACGCCCAGACCTCCCGCGGCCACGCCTCGGTGGTGCTGACCGGCGGACGCAACGGCAACGGGCTGCTGGCCGCGCTCGCCGCCGCGCCCGCGCGGGACGCGATCGACTGGTCGCGCCTGGACCTGTGGTGGGGCGACGAGCGGTTCCTGCCCGAGGGCGACCCGGAGCGCAATGTCACCCAGGCTCGCGAGGCGCTGCTCGACGCGGTGCCGCTGGACCCGGCGCGGGTGCACGCGATGCCCGCGTCCGACGGCCCGTACGGCGACGACGTGGACGCGGCGGCGGCCGGTTACGCCGACGAACTGGCCGCCGCGGCGGCTCCCGAGGACCACGGGCCGGTGCCCGTGTTCGACGTGCTGATGCTGGGCGTCGGCCCGGACACGCATGTGGCCTCGCTCTTCCCGGAGCTCCCCGCGGTACGGGAGACCGAGCGCACCGTCGTCGGTGTGCACGGCGCCCCCAAGCCGCCGCCGGTGCGCGTCTCGCTCACCCTGCCCGCGATCCGCGCGGCGCGTGAGGTGTGGCTGCTGGCGGCGGGTGAGGACAAGGCGGAAGCGGCGGCGATCGCCCTGTCCGGGGCCGGGGAGGTCCAGGCCCCGGCGGCGGGCGCGTACGGCCGCAGCCGCACGCTGTGGCTGCTGGACGCGGCGGCGGCCTCGCGGCTGCCGCGCGCGCTCTACCCTCCGGCCTCCGCCTGAGCGCTGACATCCCTGAGGCCCGGCCCGCTTTCCGAGCGGTCCGGGCCTCACGGCGTGTCCTGGCGTGAAAGGCTCGTCCCATGGTGCATATCGGAACCGTGGTGATGGGCGCGGCCGACGTGGCGCGGGCCGCCGATTTCTGGAAGGCGGCGCTCGCGTACACCGAGCGCGAGCCGGGGACGGACGACTGGGTGGTGCTGGTCCCGGTCGAAGGGTCCGGCGTCGGCGTGGCGCTGGGACGCTCCGCCTCTCCCGTGCAGGAGGTCCCCCGCGTCCACCTCGACCTCTATTCCGACACCCCGGAGGCCGAGGTCGAGCGGCTGATCGGACTCGGGGCCGAGCGGGTCGCATGGGACCTGTACCCGCCGGACCCGGACTTCGTGGTGCTCGCCGACCCCGAGGGCAACCGCTTCTGCGTCATCGACACGACGCACGGCGGCTGAGGCGTACGACGGCGACCGTCAGGGCCTCGCGCCCAGCCGTCGCGCGAGTGCCTCCAGGCGTTCGAGCTCCCGCCGCGCCGCCGTCGCGTGGGCCAGGTCCAGGGCCATCCCGGCGCGGGCGCAGATGTAGGCGATGTCGTGGCGGGTGGCGGCGTCGAGATCGGGAAGGGCCCTGAAGCTCCGCCTCGTGACGCTCAGGCAGATCCCGATGGTGTCGAGCTCCTCGCGCCGGTGCACCGTGAACACGTTCCGCAGCTCGTCCTTGACGTAGTCACGGGCCTCGCGGTCCGCCTCCTCGGGCGTGGGCCGCGCGGGCGCCCAGCGGAGGCCGGCCTCGTACGCCTCGTCGTACATCTCCGCCACCAGGGCACGCGCGTGGGCGAGTTCGCCGTCGGCGGCCGCCGCACGGGCCGACTCCAGGGTGTCGCGCAGCCGTGCGCGCGCCCCGGAGTCCTCACCGGTCCGGCTGTTCAGATAGCCCGACCACACGTCGAACGCCTTGCTCAACTCGGCGTCCATCATGAGCTGGTACACGTCCGGCACCCGGCCGCCTCTCCCTCGGTCCGTCCCCGTGCGGACGGCGGCGGTCAGGATAGGCCGGGCCCGGGACGCGGCGCGCGCGAGTTTTCCGGCCCTACCGTGGGCCGGTGCGCTCCAGGAACGGTTCCAGCAGGCCCGGTACGGCCTCGGCGGCGAAGTCGAGGCCCTCGGCCGCGTCGGCGTCGTACACCGTGTACGCGCCCCCTCCGGCGGCCGTGGTGGCCGTGACGCTCAGCAGCCCGGCCCGGCGCTGGAACACCGACTGGCTGACCGTCCAGCCGATCACCCCCGTCCGTTCCAGCGCGGCCGTCGAGCGACGGACCGTGCCGGAGCGGGTGACCAGGTAGCGGCCGGCGAGCGCGTGCCCGAGCCCCCGGTACGCGTCCAGGGCGAGCGCCACCGCCGCCGGGAGGGCCACCGCCGCGCAGCCGAGCGCGATCCACAGCAGCACGGGGGTGAGCAGCGCCCCGAGGAGCGCCAGGACCAGGACCGGGCCGAGGGCCGCGGCGATCGACCGGCGCAGCCGGCGGCCCCGGGCGGCGGGCGGGTGCGGCGTGAGCGCGGCGCCGGTCGGGGCGACCGCCTCGCGCAGGACGTCGGCGGCGGCGGCGTCGGCGCGAGGCCGGGGCACGGCGGGGATCAGGGTGTTGTGGTCGGCGTTCCGGGCCTCGTGGTCCTTGGCGAGGCCGGTGGTGATGGCGTCCAGACGGGCCGCGCCGAACAGCCGCACGCCCAGCGGTTCGACCAGGTCGACGCCGCGCAGCCGGGCCTCCTCGACCGAGATGGAGCGGGAGGTGAACAGGCCGCGCCGGACCCGCAGCGTGCCGCCCGGCTCGCGCTCCAGGCGGTAGTTCCACCACATCTCGATCCAGAGGCCGAGCGCGCCGACGACGCCCGCGACCAGGGCGGCGAAGGCCAGGACGACGATCGTCCAGAGCAAGGGGACCTCCCGGAGGAGGTCGCCGACCCACGCGATGACCTCGCCCCGGACCCCGACCCAGTCGCTGACCTGCATCACGGCCCCGGCGGCGGCCCCGCCGAGCATGGGAGCGACGAAGGAGACCGGGGCGTAGCGGATCCAGCGGGGGTCGAGGACGGCCAGTTCGCCCTCGCGGTGGACGGTGGTCGGTGCGGTGACGGCGCGCTCCAGGAGGAGGCGGCGCAGCCGTTCGCCCTCGGCGCGGGTCACCGGGTCCAGTTCGAGGGAGGACTCGGAGCCCTGCTCGCCGGTGCCGATCCGGACGGTGACCAGGCCGAGGAGGCGCAGCATCGGGTTGGCGGTGAGATCGACCGTGCGGATGCGGCCGCGGGCCAGGGAGCGGCGCTTGACGATCAGGAGGCCGGTGTGGAGGTCGACGTGCTCCTCGCCGATCCGGTAGCGGGTGCGGTGCCACCGGATCCGGTCGGCGCCCGCCGCGGCGCCGATGACCAGGACGGTGGCGGAGAGCACCTGGAGCACGGCGGCCGGGAGGCTGAACCACCGGGTGAGCCCGACCGTGACGGGGACGGCCGCGCCCCCGACGACTCCGGCCGCGACGAGGGCGGTGACCAGGACCGTACGGGGGTCGAGGCGGTGCCAGTCGGCGGGCGGGGCGGCGGTGCTCATGTGGCGTCGCCGGGGGTGTCGCGGGTGATGCGGGTGAGCCGCTGGGCGAGGTCGGCGGCGACCTCGTGGTCCAGCCCCGCGATCCGTACCGCGCCCTTGGCGGAGGCGGTGGTGACGGTGACCGTGGCCAGCCGGAAGAGCTGCTCCAGCGGGCCCCGCACGGTGTCCACGGTCTGGATCCGGGACATCGGGGCGATCCGCCACTCCCGCCGGAAGAACCCGGTGCGCACGTACACGGCGTCCCGGGTGACCTCCCAGCGGTGCGTACGGAACCACCACAGGGGGAGGAGGACGGCGGCCGCCGTGCCCGCCGCCGCCAGGACCGCGGCGGGCAGCAGCAGCCAGAAGCGGGCCGGCGCGATCAGCGCGCCCAGCACCGCGAGCGGTACGACGGGCGCGGCCGTCAGCAGCAGGCACTGGGTCCGCCACCAGCCCACGGCGCGCTCGTCCAGCGTGTTGCGCGGCGGCCGCAGCCGTACCGCCGCCCCCTCCCCCGGTGTCATCGGGTCAGCGCCCCCGCAGCGTCCGGTAGGCGTCGACCAGGGCCGCGGTGGAGCTGTCGAGCTGCCCCGCGTCGGCTGCCGCGTCCCCCTCCGTGAGCAGCGGTTCGATCTTCTTGGCGAGGACCTTGCCGAGTTCGACGCCCCACTGGTCGAAGGAGTCGATGTTCCAGATCGCGCCCTGGACGAAGACCTTGTGCTCGTACAGCGCGATGAGCTGACCGAGCACCGAGGGGGTCAGCTTGTCGGCGAGGATCGTCGTCGTGGGGTGGTTGCCCCGGAACGTCTTGTGCGGGACCAGTTCCTCGGGCACGCCCTCCGCCCGGACCTCCTCGGGCGTCTTGCCGAAGGCGAGGGCCTGGGTCTGCGCGAAGAAGTTGGCCATCAGCAGGTCGTGCTGGGCGATCAGACCGGGCAGCAGGTCGTGGACGGGCGCGGCGAAGCCGATGAAGTCCGCCGGAACCAGCTTGGTGCCCTGGTGGATCAGCTGGTAGTACGCGTGCTGCCCGTTGGTGCCGGGGGTGCCCCAGACGACCGGCCCGGTCTGCCACTCCACCGGGTCGCCCTCGCGGTCGACGGACTTGCCGTTGGACTCCATGTCGAGCTGCTGGAGGTACGCGGTGAACTTGGACAGGTAGTGGCTGTACGGGAGCACCGCGTGCGACTGGGCGTCGAAGAAGTTGCCGTACCAGACGCCGAGGAGGCCCATCAGGAGCGGGACGTTCTCCTCGGCGGGGGCGGTGCGGAAGTGCTCGTCGACGAGGTGGAAGCCGTCGAGCATCTCGCGGAAGCGGTCCGGGCCGATGGCGACCATCAGCGAGAGGCCGATCGCGGAGTCGTAGCTGTAGCGTCCGCCGACCCAGTCCCAGAACTCGAACATGTTGGCCGTGTCGATGCCGAACTCCTCGACCTTCTCGGCATTGGTCGACAGGGCCACGAAGTGGTGGGCGACGGCGTCCTGACCGGCCTTCAGCTCGGTGAGCAGCCAGTCCCGCGCGGAGGTGGCGTTGGTGATGGTCTCGATCGTGGTGAACGTCTTGGAGGCGATGACGAACAGCGTCTCGGCCGGGTCGAGGTCCCGGACGGCCTCGTGGAGGTCGGCGCCGTCGACGTTGGAGACGAAGCGGAGGGTGAGGTCGCGGTCCGTGAAGGAGCGCAGCACCTCGTAGGCCATGGCGGGGCCGAGGTCGGAGCCGCCGATGCCGATGTTGACGATGTTCCTGACCGGCTGGCCGGTGTGGCCGGTCCACTGCCCGGAGCGGACCTTGTCGGCGAAGGCGGCCATCTTGTCCAGGACGGCGTGCACGGCCGGCACGACGTTCTCGCCGTCGACCTCGATCACCGCGTCGCGCGGGGCGCGGAGCGCGGTGTGCAGGACGGCCCGGTCCTCGGTGGTGTTGATCCTCTCACCGCGGAACATGGCGTCCCGCAGCTCGGCGACCCCGGTGGCGGCGGCGAGGTCGCGCAGCAGGCGCAGCGTCTCGTCGGTGACCAGGTGCTTGGAGTAGTCGAGGTGGAGGTCGCCGACCCGCAGGGAGTAGGCGGTGCCCCGGTCCGGCTGCCGCGCGAACAGCTCGCGCAGCTGGGGTGCGCCGAGCTCCTCACGGTGCTCGGCGAGAGCCGTCCACTCGGGCATCTGGTTGAGCTTGGTTCGGCTTGCTGCGTTCATCCCGGATATCAGCCCGTTTCTTCTCGTTGCTCAGCATCCCCGCTGCCCTTCCAACCTAATTGATCGAGGTGGCCGGCGACGGTGGCGGTGGGCCGGTGGCGCGGGAACGCGACACGGCCGGACACCCGTGGGGTGTCCGGCCGGTGAGAAGCTGGTGGGTCCGTGGGACGGGGGCGCTAGATCTCGCCGCGGAGCTTGGCGAGGGCCTCGGCGAGGATCGCCTCGCCGTCCTCGTCGCTGCGCCGCTCGCGTACGTACGCCAGGTGCGTCTTGTACGGCTCGGTGCGGGGCGGATCGGGCGGGCTGTCCTTGTCCTGGCCGGCCGGGAAGCCGCAGCGTGGGCAGTCCCAGGTGTCCGGCACCTGCGCGTCATGGGCGAAGCTCGGCTGCGTCTCGTGCCCGTTCGAGCACCAGAAGGAGATGCGGAGACGCGGCGCGGACTCGCCCCGCTCGGCCTCCCCCATCGGCCCCGCTCCGACCCGGCTTCCCCGGATCGCGTTGCCACTTGCCACGGTCGTAACTCCCTGCGTGATGGTGCTCGAGCGATGCCCCAGTCTACGTAAGGCCCAACGCACGTCCAGTGAAAGGAGTTACACGCTCACCGGATGCGCCGACGACGCGTCAGCCGTCCAGCTTGATGAGCAGGCCGAGGACGACGATGCACGCGAACCAGATCAGGCCGACCACGACGGTGATCCGGTCGAGGTTGCGCTCGGCGACCGAGGAGCCACCGACGGAGGACTGCATTCCGCCACCGAACATGTCGGAGAGGCCGCCGCCCTTGCCCTTGTGCATGAGCACCAGCAGCATCAGCAGCAGGCTGAAGACGATCAGAGCGATCTGGAACGCCAAAACCACGGCTGGTCCCTACTTTCCGGAATTCTTGACTACTGCGTGTACGTGCACCGGGGGCCGAAGGGTGTCAGCCCCTCCGGCCCCCGCAAGGGTACGACGGATCCGCGCTACCGCATACTCACTGGTCGCGGAAGCGGACGATCTTGACGAACTCGTCGGCGTCCAGCGCCGCGCCGCCGACCAGGGCGCCGTCCACGTCGGGCTGCGCCATGATGGCCGCGACGTTGCCGGACTTCACCGAGCCGCCGTACTGGATGCGGACGGCGTCGGCCAGCTCCTGCGAGTACAGCTCGGCCAGCCGGCCGCGGATAGCGCCGCAGACCTCCTGGGCGTCCTCGGGGGTGGCGACCTCGCCGGTCCCGATGGCCCAGACCGGCTCGTAGGCGATGACGATCGTCCCGGCCTGCTCGGCCGGGACGTCCTTCAGTCCGCCGTCGAGCTGCGCGAGGGTGTACGCGACCTGGTCACCGGCCTTGCGGACCTCCAGGCCCTCGCCGACGCAGAGGATCGGGGTCAGGCCGAACCGGTAGGCGGCCTTCACCTTGGCGTTGCAGAGCTCGTCGGTCTCGCCGTGGTACTGGCGGCGCTCGCTGTGGCCGACGGCCACGTAGGTGCAGCGCAGCTTGGCGAGCATGGAGCCGGAGATCTCACCGGTGTACGCGCCGGACTCGTGCGCGGAGATGTCCTGGGCGCCGTACTTGATCTTCAGCTTGTCGCCGTCGACCAGGGTCTGCACGGAGCGCAGGTCGGTGAAGGGCGGGAGGACGGCGACCTCGACGTCCTCGTAGTCCTTCTCGGTCAGCGCGAAGGCGAGCTTCTGGACGTGGGCGATGGCCTCGAGGTGGTTGAGGTTCATCTTCCAGTTGCCCGCCATCAGCGGGGTGCGGGTGGTCATGAAAGGTCAGTCCTCCAGTGCGGCGAGCCCGGGAAGCGTCTTGCCCTCGAGGTATTCGAGGCTCGCGCCACCACCGGTCGAAATATGTCCGAAAGCATTCTCGTCGAAGCCCAGGATGCGGACGGCCGCGGCGGAGTCGCCGCCGCCGACGACGCTGAAGGCCGGGGAGTCGACGAGCGCCTGGGCGACCGCGCGGGTGCCGTCGGCGAAGTCGGGGTGCTCGAAGACGCCCATCGGGCCGTTCCAGAAGACGGTGGCCGCGTCGGCGAGCTTCGATGCGTAGAGCTTGTTGGTCTCGGGGCCGTTGTCCAGCCCCATCTGGCCGGCCGGCATGGCGTCGGCGGCGACCGTGGTGGGGTGGGCCGGGGCCTTGGTCTTCAGGTCCGGGAAGGACGGGGCGACCACGACGTCGACGGGGAGGACGAACTCCACGCCCTTCTCCTCCGCGCGCCGCAGGTACTCCTGGACGGCCGGGATCTGGTCCTCCTGGAGCAGCGAGCTCCCGACCTCGTAGCCCTGGGCCTTGAGGAAGGTGTACGCCATGCCGCCGCCGATGAGGATGCGGTCGGCCCGCTCCAGCAGGTGGTCGATCACGCCGAGCTTGTCGGAGACCTTGGCGCCGCCGAGCACGACCGCGTAGGGCCGGGCGACGTCGGTGGTGAGCTTCTTGAGGACGCCGACCTCGGTGGCGATCAGGTAGCCCGCGTAGTGCGGGAGCCGGGCCGGGAGGTCGTAGACCGAGGCGTGCTTGCGGTGCACCGCGCCGAAGCCGTCGCCCACGTAGACGTCCGCCAGCTCGGCCAGCCGGTCGGCGAAGGCGCCGCGCTCGGCGTCGTCCTTCGACGTCTCGCCGGGGTTGAAGCGGAGGTTCTCGACGAGCGCGACCTGGCCGTCCGCGAGGCCGGCGACCACGGCGCGGGCGGACTCGCCGACCGTGTCGGTGGCGAAGGCGACGTCGGTGCCGAGGAGTTCGCCCAGACGCGCGGCGACGGGAGCCAGCGAGAAGGCCGGGTCCGGGGCTCCCTTGGGGCGGCCGAGGTGCGAGGCGACGACGACGCGCGCGCCGGCTTCGGCGAGCTCGGCGATCGTCGGGACCACGGCGCGGATACGGCCGTCGTCGGTGATCGTGGTGCCGTCCAGCGGCACATTGAGGTCGGCGCGGACGAATACCCGCTTGCCCGCGACCCCTTCGGCGAGAAGTTCGTCGATCGTCTTCATCTGTTCCGTTTACTCCTTGGAAGGACCGATGAGCATGCTAAGGGGCTCGACCGGCGCGTCGTTGCGCCGGTCGAGCCCCTCAGTTCACATCGTTGTGCCTGCCGACCCGAGGATCAGAGCTGCTCGCCGACGAAGACCGTGAGGTCGACGAGGCGGTTGGAGTAGCCCCACTCGTTGTCGTACCAGCCGAGGATCTTCACCGAGTTCCCCTCCTGGACCATGGTCAGGGAGGAGTCGAAGGTGCAGGACGACGGGTCGCCGACGATGTCCGAGGAGACGATCGGGTCCTCGGTGTACGTCAGGAAGCCCTTGAGGGCGCCGTCGTCGGCGGCCTTCTTGAACGCGGCGTTGACCTCGTCCTTGGTGACCTCGCGCGCCAGCGTCACGACGAGGTCGGTGGCGGAGCCCGTCGGGACCGGGACGCGCATCGCGATGCCGTCGAGCTTGCCCTTGAGCTGCGGGAGCACCAGGGCGGTGGCCTTGGCGGCGCCGGTGGTGGTCGGGATGATGTTCTCGGCGGCGGCGCGGGCGCGGCGCAGGTCCGAGTGCGGGAAGTCCAGGATCCGCTGGTCGTTGGTGTACGCGTGGACCGTCGTCATCAGGCCCTTGACGATGCCGAAGTTCTCGTCGAGGACCTTGGCCATCGGCGCCACGCAGTTGGTGGTGCAGGAGGCGTTGGAGATGACGTTGTGCTTGGCCGCGTCGTACTGGTCCTGGTTGACGCCCATCACGATGGTGATGTCCTCGTCCTTGGCCGGAGCCGAGATGAGGACCTTCTTGGCGCCGCCCGCGATGTGCTTCTCGGCGTCGGCCTTCTTGGTGAAGATGCCGGTCGACTCGATGACGATGTCGACGCCCAGCTCACCCCAGGGGATGTCGGCCGGGTTGCGCTCGGAGAGCACCTTGACGGTGTGACCATCGACGGTGATGGTGTCGGCGGTGTGGCTGACCTCTGCCTTGAGACGGCCCAGGATGGTGTCGTACTTCAGCAGGTGAGCCGTGGTCGCAGTGTCACCCAGGTCGTTGACAGCCACGATCTCGATGTCCGCACCCTGCTCGAGCAGCGCGCGGAAGTAGTTGCGACCGATGCGGCCGAAGCCGTTGATGCCTACGCGGATCGTCACGAACCGATCTCCTCGTTAGGTACGCCGGTTTTCGACGCCGGCGAGTTGTATAGGGATGTCCCCGACCGCTTCCGACCCTACCTCTCCGGGGGCCGGGAGGTGACATCGAGAGGGCCCCTCCGCGCCACCGGACACGACCCGAGGTCCATACTCGCCGGTAGGAGTACGGACCTCCGTTTCGCCGTCCGGGAACCGGGTCACGCCGGGTCCGGGGCCGCCGGTGACGCCCGCCGGGACCGAGGTCGCCCGGTCGGTCCGGTGGGGGGGCGACGACACCGGCCGGGGCCGCCCGTTCAGCCGACCAGTCCGTCGGCCATCTCCTCGCTCAGGGTCGACTCGGTCCCCGGGATGCCGAGGTCCTGGGCCCGCTTGTCGGCCATCGCCAGCAGTCGCCGGATCCGGCCAGCCACCGCGTCCTTGGTCAGCGGCGGGTCGGCGAGCGCGCCCAGCTCCTCCAGGGACGCCTGCTTGTGCTCCATGCGCAGCCGCCCCGCGGCGGCGAGGTGCTCGGGAACCTCCTCGCCGAGGATCTCCAGGGCGCGGCCCACCCGCGCACCGGCGGCGACCGCGGCGCGGGCCGAGCGGCGCAGGTTGGCGTCGTCGAAGTTGGCGAGGCGGTTGGCCGTGGCGCGGACCTCGCGCCGCATCCGCCGCTCCTCCCAGGCGAGCACCGCGTCGTGCGCGCCGAGGCGGGTCAGCAGGGCGCCGATCGCGTCGCCGTCGCGGACCACGACCCGGTCCACACCGCGCACCTCGCGCGCCTTGGCGGCGATGGAGAGCCGACGGGCCGCCCCGACCAGGGCGAGAGCCGCCTCCGGACCGGGGCAGGTGACCTCCAGCGAGGAGGAGCGGCCGGGCTCGGTGAGCGAACCGTGGGCGAGGAAGGCGCCGCGCCAGGCCGCCTCGGCGTCGCAGGTGGCCCCCGAGACCACCTGCGGGGGCAGGCCCCGGATCGGGCGCCCGCGGCCGTCGACCAGTCCGGTCTGGCGGGCCAGCTGGTCGCCGCCCGCCACCACGCGTACGACGAAGCGCGAGCCGCGCCGCAGTCCGCCGGGGGCCATCACGATCAGCTCCGAGCTGTGCCCGAAGATCTCCAGGATGTCGCGCTTGAGGCGGCGGGCGGCGTTGCCGGTGTCCAGCTCCGCCTCGATCACAATCCGGCCGCTCACCAGGTGCAGCCCGCCCGCGAACCGAAGAATCGCCGAGACCTCCGCCTTCCTGCAGCAGGTCCGGGTGACGGGAAGATGAGAGATTTCGTTCTTCACCGCTGGCGTCATCGCCATGGGCCGATCCTTCCATGCATCCGAAAAATACGGTCGTACGCGGCGGCCAACAGCTCCTGATCATGGACCGGAACGCCGTCGGGCGATTCCACCGGCGCCAGCTCGACCGCGGCCCCGAGCCGCTGGGCCGCGTCGGCCAGGGAGTCACGATCGGGCACGGCGGCCTCGTCGGCCAGCACCACGTCCAAGGCGAGTTTAGGGGCGTGTCGCCCCAAAACCTCCAAATGACGCTGCGGTGAGAAGCCTTCTGTTTCACCGGGCTGCGGGGCGAGGTTCAGCGAGAGGACCTTGCGGGCCTTGGTGGTCACCAGCGCGTCGAGCAGTTCGGGCACCAGGAGGTGGGGGATCACGGAGGAGAACCAGGAGCCGGGGCCGAGCACCACCCAGTCGGCGTCCAGGACCGCCTCCACGGCCTCCGGGACGGCCGGCGGGTCGGGCGGGACCACGTGCACGGACTGCACCTCGCCGGGGGTGAGCGCCACGGTGGCCTGGCCGCGCACGGTGACGATCGCGTCGGGCAGCTCCGGGTCGTGGCCCTTGACCAGCGCCTGGAGCTCCAGCGGGACCGCCGACATCGGCAGCACCCGGCCGTGCGCGCCGAGCAGCCTGCCGACCAGGTCGAGCGCCTGGACGTGATCCCCGAGCTGCTCCCAGAGGGCGACGATCAGCAGATTGCCGACCGCGTGCCCGTGGAGCTCGCCCTTGGACTCGAAGCGGTGCTGGACCACCCGTGACCAGGTGCGGCCCCAGTCGTCGTCGCCGCACAGCGCGGCGAGCGCCTTGCGCAGGTCACCGGGGGGCAGCACGCCCAGCTCCTCACGCAGCCGGCCGCTGGAGCCGCCGTCGTCCGCGACGGTGACCACGGCCGTGAGATCACCGGTGATCCGGCGCAGCGCCGTCAGGGAGGCCGAGAGACCCATGCCGCCGCCGAGTGCGACGACCTTGGGCTGGGCACCGCGTTTGCGGCCGGAGAGCGCCGAGCCGGCGCGGCTCAGGCGCCGCATCCGCAGGTTGCGTCCGGTCACTCTCGCCCCATGTCACGGTGGACGAGAACGGTCTCGATGCCTTCGGCGGCGAGCCGGGCGGACAGCTTCTCCGACATGGCGACGGAGCGGTGCTTGCCGCCGGTGCAGCCGACCGCGATGGTCACGTAGCGCTTGCCCTCGCGGCGGTAGCCCGCGGCGATCAGCTGGAGCAGCTCCGTGTACTGGTTGAGGAACTCCTTGGCCCCCGGCTGGTCGAAGACGTAGTCGGAGACCTCCTCGTTGACCCCGGTGAAGGGGCGCAGTTCGGGGACCCAGTGCGGATTGGGCAGGAAGCGGCAGTCGACGACGAGGTCGGCGTCGACGGGCAGGCCGTACTTGTAGCCGAAGGACATCACCGTGGCCCGCAGCTCCGGCTCCGACTCGCCCGCGAACTGGGCGTCCATCTTGGCCCGCAGCTCGTGGACGTTGAGGCTGGAGGTGTCGATGACCAGGTCGGCGTCGCCGCGCAGCTCGCGCAGGAGGTCGCGCTCGGCCGCGATGCCGTCGACGATGCGGCCGTCGCCCTGGAGGGGGTGCGGACGGCGGACGGACTCGAAGCGGCGGACCAGGGCGTCGTCGGAAGACTCCAGGAAGACGATCCGGCGGGTGACGTGCTTGGCCTCCAGGTCCGCGAGGGATTCGCGGAGGTTGTCGAAGAAGCGGCGGCCGCGCACGTCGACCACGACGGCGATCCGGGCCACGTTGCCCTGCGAGCGGGCGCCGAGCTCCACCATGGTGGGGATCAGGGCCGGCGGCAGGTTGTCGACGACGAACCAGCCGAGGTCCTCCAGACACTTGGCGGCGGTGCTGCGGCCGGCGCCCGACATCCCGGAGATGATCACCAGCTCGGGGATGGCCGCCTCACCCGTCTCGTTCGGGGCGTTCGTACTCACGTCTGCTGCTCCGTCTGCTCGTTCTGCGGCGTTCTGTGCGGTCGTACGGCTGTTCTCGGTCATGAGCTGCCCCCGTCGTCCTCTTCGATGATCTCTCCTGTGGCCGTGTTCACGGCAGGTGCCGCGGGAGTGGTCGAGGCGAGGGCGGCGGCCACCGATTCCGCCGTCCTTCGCCCTATCCCGGGGACCTCGCAGATCTCGTCGATTGTCGCCTGCCGGAGCTTCTTCACCGAGCCGAAATGCTTGATCAGGGCCTGCTTCCGGGTCTCGCCGAGGCCGGCCACGTCGTCGAGGGGGCTGGAGCGGAGGCGCTTGGCGCGTTTGGCGCGCTGGTAGGTGATGGCGAAACGGTGGGCCTCGTCCCGGACGCGCTGGAGGAGGTAGAGGCCCTCGCTGGAGCGGGGCAGGACGACGGGATCGTCGTCGTCGGGGAGCCAGACCTCTTCGAGCCGCTTGGCGAGGCCGCAGACGGCGATGTCGTCGATGCCCAGCTCGTCCAGGGCGCGCCGGGCGGCGGCGACCTGCGGCTGCCCGCCGTCGACGACGACGAGCTGGGGCGGGTAGGCGAACCGCTTGGGGCGGCCGTCGTCCTCGCGGGGCTCGGTCACGTCGTCCGGAGAGGCGGGGGCGAGGGCCGGGGCGGGGACGGGGCCGGTGGCGGCGGGGCCGTCAAGGCCTTCGGGGCCGGTATCCGTGGGGCCGCCCGCGGTGCCCGTGGCGGCGGGGCCGGCGGCGGACGGGCCGGTTCCGGGCGGGGGCTGTTCCTCCCACTCCCCCGTGCGCTCCTTCTCCTGGAGGTAGCGCTTGAAGCGGCGGCCGATCACCTCGTGCATCGAGCGGACGTCGTCCTGGCCCTCGAAGCCCTTGATCTGGAAGCGGCGGTACTCGCTCTTGCGGGCGAGCCCGTCCTCGAAGACCACCATGGAGGCCACCACGTCGTCGCCCTGGAGGTGGGAGATGTCGTAGCACTCGATGCGCAGCGGGGCGGCGTCGAGCCCCAGCGCCTCGGCGATCTCCTCCAGGGCGCGGGAGCGGGTGGTCAGGTCGGAGGCCCGCTTGGTCTTGTGCAGTCCGAGCGCCTGCTGGGCGTTGCGCTGGACGGTGGTCATCAGGTCCTTCTTGTCGCCGCGCTGCGGGATGCGCAGGCTGACCTGGGAGCCCCGGCGCTCGGCGAGCCACTGGGAGACCGCTTCGGGGTCCTCCGGCAGGGCGGGGACCAGGACCTCCTTGGGGACGGCGTCGCCGCGCTCCTCCCCGTACAGCTGCTGGAGGGCGTGTTCGACGAGACCGGAGGTGTCGACCGCCTCGACCTTGTCGGTGACCCAGCCGCGCTGGCCGCGCACCCGGCCGCCGCGCACGTGGAAGATCTGGAGGGCGGCCTCCAGCTCGTCCTCGGCCACGGCGATCAGGTCGGCGTCGGTGGCGTCGGCGAGGACGACGGCGCTCTTCTCCATGGCCCGTTTGAGGGCCTCGGCGTCGTCGCGGAGACGGGCGGCCCGCTCGTACTCCATCTCCTCGGCCGCCCGCATCATGTCCTTCTCCAGGCGGCGGATGTAGGTGCCGGTGCGGCCGGCCATGAAGTCGCAGAAGTCCTCGGCCAGCTCGCGGTGTTCCTCGGGGGTGACGCGGCCGACGCAGGGGGCCGAGCACTTGCCGATGTAGCCCAGCAGGCAGGGGCGGCCGGTGCGCTCGGCGTTCTTGAAGACCCCGGCCGAGCAGGTGCGGACGGGGAAGACCCGCAGCATCAGGTCGACGGTCTCGCGGATCGCCCAGGCGTGGCCGTACGGACCGAAGTAGCGCACGCCCTTCTTCTTGGCGCCGCGCATCACCTGGACGCGGGGGAACTCCTCGTCGAGCGTGACCGCGAGATACGGATAGCTCTTGTCGTCGCGGTACTTCACGTTGAACCGGGGGTCGAACTCCTTGATCCAGGTGTACTCCAGCTGGAGCGCCTCGACCTCGGTGGAGACGACCGTCCACTCGACGGAGGCCGCGGTGGTCACCATCGTGCGCGTGCGGGGATGGAGGTTGGCCACGTCCTGGAAGTAGTTGGCCACACGCTGGCGCAGGTTCTTGGCCTTCCCGACGTAGATCACCCGGCGGTGCTCGTCGCGGAATTTGTAGACCCCCGGGGAGTCGGGGATCTGTCCCGGCTTGGGGCGGTAGCTGGAGGGGTCTGCCATGTCTCACACCCTACTTGCGGGCAGTGACAGCACGTCGTCCTCGGGTGGTGCCGCGCTCCGGGGCGCCGGGGAGGGGTGTGCGCACCCCGGAGCGCGGTCCTGCGGGCCGGTGGGCCGGTGGGCCCGCCGCTCAGGCGCCCGCGGCCGGGGATCGCCCGGTACGGCCGCGTCGGCGGAGCGCGGCGGCCCCGGTCAGCGCCAGGGCGAGCAGCGCTCCGGCGCCCGCGGTGGCCGAGACGGCGGTCAGCGCCGTGTCGGGGCCCCGGGCCGCGTCGGCGAGCGCCGGGCCCGCGGCGGGGGCCGCGTCCGGGACCGGGCCCTGGACGGGAGCGGGGACCTGTCCGGTGGCGGGGGCCTGGCCGGTGGCCGCCTCGGGTCCGTAGCCGCCCGCCTTGCCGGAGCGGGCGTAGCCGGAGCCGGGCAGCTTGTCCCCGTACGCCTGCCGGACGCGGGCGCGGTAGGCGTCGAGCGTGGTGCCCTTCACGCCCACGGCGGTCCTGGCATCCTCGTCCAGCGGGAGCACCCGCGAGGCGTCGTGGACGTACCAGGCGTCGATCTGCGGTTCGCGGAAGACGGTGCCGCCGGGCAGGGCGCGGGCCCCTCGGGCGGCATAGCGGGCCTCGTCGTCGCCGGTGGCGATGTTCACCACCTGCCAGTCGGCACTGCCGTCCGCGCCGGGGACGGTCCACAGCGACGCCTTCCGGCCGTCCGAGGAGACGGCCGTGCTGGCGAGGTGGTCCAGGGTGCTCGGGGCGGCACCGGCCCTCCCGGCGACGAAGGCGGCGGAGAGCGTTCGGACGGGGACGGCCTTCCCCTCGATCCGGGGTGCGCTCGCCTTCGCGCTCACCGTGCCCTCGCGGGCGAAGAACCGGGAGACGGTGTCGAGGGTCGCGGGCTCGATGGCGGCCTCGTGGGCCGCTTCGAGGGTCGTGGCGGTCAGCTTCACCGGCGCGGGGCCGCCGTCGTCGGCGAGGGCGGGGGCGGTGGCGGTGAACAGGGCCGCCGCGGTCAGCCCGGCGGCGACGGCGATGCGGCGGGCGGCTCCGGTGTGCCGGGTGGTGTCGGTGTGCCGGGTGGTGGAGTTCATGTCCTCACGCCCCGATCCGGTAGAGCGAGTGGGTCCAGGAGAACTCGTTGTTGTTCACGTACCAGGCGTGCGAGGCCCAGTTGTAGCGGTTGCTGGAGGGCCACGGGTCGCCCCAGTAGACCCAGCTGTTGGCGTCGTCGTACCCGTGGACGACGTGCATGTGGCCGCCGCCGGAGGACCACTGGATACGGGTCTCGATCGGCCGCCGGGCGGAGATCTCGGTCTGTACGGTCGGGTAGCGCAGCCAGCCGGTGACGTAGCTGCCGGGCCTGACCCCGGCCCAGGACAGACCGGTCTGGACGTTGCCGAGGGTGGCCTGCGAATTGGGGCACTGCGTGTTCTGACCCCGGTTGAAGGCCGCGTTGCAGAACTGGTTCTGGCTGTAGGCACGGCCGAACCAGGCGGCGATGGTGTTGCCTCCGGCCGCCCAGCACCAGTTGCTCTGCTGCTGCGCCTGCATGGTGATGTCGAGCCGCTGGGCGGCGACGGCGGAGCCGGCCGGGGCCCGCGCGGCGGTGGCGGTGCCCGCGGGGACGGCGAGCAGGACGGCGGCCAGGAGGGCGGTGAACGAGGACCTTCCGGGCCTGACTCTTCGGGTGCGCATGGCGTTCCTCCCAATGCGGGGGTGGGGATCGGAGGAGCGCGTCCGGACGCTGACGATGAGCATCCGGCGTTGTCCGGAGCAGGTCAACACGCTTCAATGCGAGGTGACATCGCGGTGTGAACGGCACGGCGTCCGTGTGAACGGCCCGGCCCCGGTCACCTGCTCCCCCGCGTCCCCGGCGGTCGGTGTCGCCACTCCCCACGTGAACGTTCACCGGAGGCCCGCAGTGCGGCAGACCGAGACCGAACTGACGCAGGTGCTGCGGACCGGACCGTTCCATGTGGCGTTGCGTACGGCGTTGTCGGTGCGCGGGCTGCCGCTCCAGCGGGTGCAGCACCATCTGGCGCACCGGGGCGTCAAGCTCGGGGTGACCAGTCTCAGCTACTGGCAGCAGGGGGCGCGGCGCCCCCGGCGGGCCGAGTCGCTGCGGGCGGTCCGGGCGCTGGAGGAGGTGCTGTCGCTGCCGGACGGCTCACTGCTGCGGCTGTTGCGCGACGGAGACGCCCCGGCGGAGGGGGACCGTCCGCCGGGGCGTTCGTACCGGTCGCTCATGGAGGCGTCCGGGTCGGTGGAGCGGCTCCTCGCGGCGATGGAGTCACCGGTGGACGGCGGGCTGCACACGGTGGGCCACCAGGAACGGGTACGGATCGGGGCCCGCCGGGAGCTGGCGGGCCGCACCTCCCGGCACGTGGTGCGGGCGCACCGCGACGGCGTGGACCGCTACCTGGCGGTGCACCGGGGCGATCCGGGGTGCGACCCGTCGCGGATCGCGGTGCGCGCCCTGGAGAACTGCCGGACGGGCCGGGTCCGGTGGGACCGGGAGGCGGGGGTGCTGGTGGCGGAGCTGCTGTTCGACACGCGACTGCGGTCGGGGGAGACATACCTCTTCGGCTACGGCTTCGAGGACGGTACGGGCGGGGCCGGCGACGAGTACGTACGCGGCTTCACCTTCGGGGGCGGCCAGTACGTGCTCCAGGTCGGCTTCGACGAGGCCGCGCTTCCGGTGCGGTGCCGCCGGTTCGCCCAGGCGTCGGCCGGGTCGTCGCGCGGGGCCCGCGCGGACCTCACCCTGACCGGCCGCCACCGGACCGTCCACCTGGTGGAGGAGGACGTACGGCCGGGCCTGATCGGGATCGACTGGGACTGGGAGTGAGCGGCGGGGGCGGGGCGGGCGGCGATGAGGCCCCGCTCAGGCGCCGGGTGCGGCGCAAGCCAGTTCAGGCGCCGGGCCGGCCGGACCGCGCTCGGGCGTCGGAGCCGGCCGGAGCCCGCTCAGGCCTCGGGGCCCGCGACGAGCTTTCCGCCCTCGGCGGTGACCGGAACGGCGGGCAGCGGCACGGTGGCCGGTCCCTTCACCGGCTGCCCGGTGGTCATGTCGAAGCGGCTGCCGTGGCAGGGGCAGTGGCCCTCGGTGCCCTCGACCTTGTCCAGGACGCAGCCGCCGTGGGTGCACTGGGCGCTGAACGCCTTGTACTCGCCCTTCGCCGGGCAGACGACCACGAGCCGCTGCTCGCGGTAGAGCTTGGCGCCGCCCACGGGCACCTCCGACGCGGCCCCGAGGTCCACGGGAGCGGTCGGCGTGGGGTTCTTGGCGTGGCCGAGCTTGGAGTCGGTGGAACAGGCGGCCGCTCCCAGCCCGGCGGCACCGGCGAGCGCGGCGCCCTTCAGCACGGTACGGCGGGCGGCGGGCAGACCGGGCATGCGAGCTCCACGGGACGTTGTTCGGGGTGGATCACGAAGGATCGCGGGAGGGCCGGGCCGCCGGACGGCGTGGGTCGGCGGGGCGAACCCGCGGCCCGGTGACAGAACCGACCATACCGGCGGGGATCACCGGCCCCGCGACCGGGCCGCCCGTCCCGCCGGAGTGGTGGATCCGGCGGGACGGGCGGGACGGACGGGCGCTCAGGACGTGCGCGCGCGGGTGGCCTTCTTCGCGGCGGCCGTCTTGCCGGTGGCCGCCTTGCTCGTGGCGGCCTTGGATGTCGCGGCCTTCTTCGCCGCCGTCTTCTTCGCCGGCGCGGCCTTGCGGGCGGCCGCCTTGCGGGGCGCCGTACGGCCCGAGGGCACCGCGGCCTCCGCGATCCGGTCCGGGTCCAGGATGGACTGGAGGAACTTCCCGGTGTGGCTGGCGGGCACCGAGGCGACCTGCTCCGGCGTTCCCTCCGCGACCACCAGACCGCCGCCGCTGCCGCCCTCGGGGCCCATGTCGACGACCCAGTCGGCGGTCTTGACGACGTCGAGGTTGTGCTCGATGACGATCACCGTGTTGCCCTTGTCCACCAGACCGGACAGCACGGTGATCAGCTTGCTGATGTCCTCGAAGTGCAGACCGGTGGTCGGCTCGTCCAGGACGTAGACCGTGCGGCCGGTGGAGCGCTTCTGGAGTTCGCTCGCCAGCTTGACGCGCTGCGCCTCGCCGCCGGAGAGGGTCGGCGCGGACTGCCCCAGCCGGACGTAGCCGAGGCCGACGTCGTTGAGGGTGCGCAGATGACGGGCGATCGCCGGGACGGCCTCGAAGAACTCCAGGCCCTCCTCGATCGGCATGTCCAGCACCTCGGCGATGGACTTGCCCTTGTAGTGCACCTCCAGGGTCTCCCGGTTGTAGCGCGCACCGTGGCAGACCTCGCACGGGACGTACACGTCGGGCAGGAAGTTCATCTCGATCTTGATCGTGCCGTCACCGGAGCAGTTCTCGCAGCGCCCGCCCTTGACGTTGAAGGAGAAGCGGCCCGGCAGATAGCCGCGCACCTTCGCCTCCATCGTCTCCGCGAACAGTCTGCGGACGTGGTCGAAGACTCCGGTGTACGTCGCCGGGTTGGACCGGGGGGTCCGGCCGATCGGGGACTGGTCGACGTGCACCACCTTGTCGACCAGGTCGTCGCCGTCGACCCGCGTGTGGCGGCCCGGGACCGACTTGGCGCCGTTCAGCTCGCGGGCCAGGTGGGTGTAGAGGATGTCGTTGACCAGGGTCGACTTCCCGGAGCCGGAGACACCCGTGACGGCGGTGAGGACGCCGAGCGGGAAGGAGACGTCGATGTCCCGGAGGTTGTTCTCGCGGGCGCCGTGCACGGTGAGGCTGCGGGCCGGGTCGACCGGCCGGCGGACGTCCGGCATCGGGATCGACCGCTTCCCGGACAGATACTGGCCGGTGATCGACTGCTTGTTGGCCAGCAGTTCCTTGAGCGAGCCGGAGTGCACGACCTTGCCGCCGTGCTCACCCGCGCCGGGGCCGATGTCCACCACCCAGTCCGCGACCTTGATGGTGTCCTCGTCGTGCTCGACGACGATGAGCGTGTTGCCCATGTCGCGGAGGCGGACCAGGGTCTCGATGAGCCGGTGGTTGTCGCGCTGGTGCAGGCCGATGGACGGCTCGTCCAGGACGTACAGCACGCCGACCAGGCCGGAGCCGATCTGGGTGGCCAGCCGGATGCGCTGGGCCTCGCCACCGGACAGGGTGCCGGCCGCGCGGTTCAGCGAGAGGTAGTCCAGGCCGACGTCGACGAGGAACTTCAGCCGTTCGTTGACCTCCTTGAGCACCCGCTCGGCGATCTTCTTGTCGCGGGCGTTCAGCTTGAGGCGGCCGAGGAACTCGGCGCACTCGCTGATCGACATCGCGGACACCTCGGCGATGGACTTCTCCATCACCGTCACCGCGAGCACGATCGGCTTGAGGCGGGTGCCCTCGCAGGTGGGGCAGGGCACCTCGCGCATGTAGCCCTCGAAGCGCTCCCGGCTGGAGTCGCTCTCGGCCTCGGTGTGCCGCCGCTTGACGAACTGCACGGCGCCCTCGAAGGCGGGCGTGGTGTAGGCGCGCTCGCGCCCGTACCGGTTGCGGTAGCGGACCTCGGTCTGGATCTTGTGTCCGTACAGCAGGGCCTTCTTGGCGCGCTGCGGCAGCCCGGCCCAGGGGATGTCCGTACGGAAGCCGAGCGCTTCGGAGAGCGCGCCGATCAGGCGGCCGAAGTACTCCTTGGTGTGGCCGTGGGACCAGGGGTGGATGGCGCCCTCGTCGAGGGACTTCTCCTCGTCCGGGACGATGAGCTCCGGGTCGACCTCCATGCGGGTGCCGATGCCGGTGCAGTCGGGGCAGGCGCCGAAGGGCGAGTTGAAGGAGAAGGAGCGCGGCTCCAGCTCCTCGAAGGAGAGGTCGTCGTACGGGCAGTAGAGGTGCTCGGAGTACATCCGCTCGCGCTCGGGGTCGTCCTCGGGGAGGTCGACGAAGTCGAGCACGACCATGCCGCCGGAGAGGCCGAGCGCGGTCTCGACCGAGTCGGTCAGCCGGCGCTTGGCGCTGTCCTTGACAGTGAGGCGGTCGACGACCACCTCGATGGTGTGCTTCTCCTGCTTCTTGAGCACGGGCGGCTCGGCGAGCTGGATGGTCTCGCCGTCCACCCGCGCGCGGCTGTAGCCCTTGGTCTGGAGGTCGGCGAAGAGGTCGACGAACTCGCCCTTGCGCTCGCGCACCAGCGGCGAGAGGACCTGGAAGCGGCTGCCCTCGGGCAGGCCGAGAACCTTGTCCACGATGGCCTGCGGCGACTGGCGCGAGATGGGGCGGTGGCACTCGGGGCAGTGCGGCTTGCCGATCCGCGCGAAGAGGAGCCGGAGGTAGTCGTAGACCTCGGTGATCGTGCCGACCGTCGAGCGCGGGTTGCGCGAGGTCGACTTCTGGTCGATGGAGACGGCCGGGGAGAGGCCTTCGATGAAGTCCACGTCCGGCTTGTCCATCTGGCCCAGGAACTGCCGGGCGTACGAGGAGAGCGACTCGACGTAGCGGCGCTGCCCCTCGGCGAAGATCGTGTCGAACGCGAGGGAGGACTTGCCCGACCCGGACAGCCCGGTGAAGACGATGAGGGAGTCGCGGGGCAGGTCGAGCGAGACGTTCTTCAGGTTGTGCTCGCGCGCGCCACGGACGATGAGACGGTCGGCCACGCCGGTCCGCACCTTTCTAGAGAGAAGCGGGGGAACTGAGCCCCTCTCCCAGCGTAGGGGGGGCGCCACAGCAGTGTCAGAGGCTTTCGACCCCGAGCGTATAGCACGCACATTCGATTTACGGCTGCCCCAGGACTCCTTCACCCGAATGAGTGGCGGAGCTAGGCTCGGCCGCATGATTGATCATGCGCACGACCTGGAAGCTGTACGCAGGGCGACCGAACGGCTGCTCGACGCAGCCGGTGGACTGGACAACGCCTCGATCGGCGAGGCGTCACGGTTGCCCGGATGGAGTCGGGGCCATGTCCTGACCCACCTGTCACGTAACGCCGACGCGCTCGGAAATGTTCTCCGGGGACTTCCGATGTACGCGAGCAGCGAAACCCGCGACGCCGATATCGCCGCCGGTGCCGCCCGTCCTGCGGCCGAGCAGCTGAAGGACCTGCGGGAGAGCGCGGACGGCCTCCTCGCCGTCGCGGCCGAACCGGCCGACTGGACCCGCACCGTCGCCCTGCGCAACGGGGTCACGGACTCCGCGGCCCGGGTGCCCTTCCGGCGCTGGATCGAGGTGGAGCTGCACCACGTCGACCTCGGCATCGGCTACGAGCTGGAGGACCTGCCCGCCGAGTTCACGGAGCGGGAGATCGCCTTCCTGGCCGACCGGTTCCTGGGCAACCAGGAGGTGCCCGCCACCGCGCTGACCGACCAGGACGGCCGCACCTGGAGCACGGGCGGCGGCCCGCCCGACGCCCTGGTGACCGTGCAGGGGTCCGCCGTCGAGCTGCTGGGCTGGCTCAGCGGCCGCCGTGACGGCTCCGCCCTGACCTCGGCCGGGGGCCCCCTGCCCGTGCTGCCCCCGCTATAGGCTGAGCCGCATGACGTACAGCGGAGCGGTGAAGGTCGGCGGACCGGCGAGCGTGCACGAACTGACGGACCTGATGATCTCCAAGGTCGCCGTCGGCTCGATGGACAACAACGCGTATCTGCTGCGTTGCCGGGCCACCGGCGAGCAGCTGCTGATCGACGCGGCCGCCGAGCCGGAGACCCTGCTCACGCTGATCGGTGACGACGGCATCGCCTCCGTCGTCACCACCCATCGGCACGGGGACCACTGGCAGGCGCTGGCCGAGGTGGTCGGGGCGACCGGCGCGCGGACGTACGCGGGCCGCTACGACGCCGAGGGCATCCCCGTGCCGACCGACGTCCTGGTCGAGGACGGCGACACGATCACCGTCGGCCGGGTCGAGCTGACCGCCCGCCACCTGGTCGGGCACACGCCGGGCTCCATCGCCCTGGTCTACGACGACCCCTACGGCGCCCCGCACCTGTTCACCGGGGACTGCCTCTTCCCCGGCGGGATCGGGAACACGCGCCAGGACCCCGAGGCGTTCGCGGCCCTGCTGAACGACGTGGAGACGAAGCTGTTCGACCGGCTCCCCGACGAGACGTGGGTCTATCCGGGTCACGGCGGCGACACCACGCTCGGTGACGAGCGCCCGCAGCTGCCCGAGTGGCGCGCCCGCGGCTGGTAGCGGCTCCCCCGCGCCGTCCGCCCGGACGGCCCCGGACCCGTACGCACACGAAAGCGGCCGGGGTGGAACGGCCTTCGCCGTCTCCGCCCCGGCCGCTGCCGGTCCGTCCCTGTGCCGCCGGGGCGGCCACGGGTCAGTTGAGGGTCTTGCTCTCCTCGCCGGCCGGGCCGGCGGACTCCGCCTTCCGCGCCTCCTCCGCCTCGGCCGCGGCCGTCTTCCTGCTGGCGATGAGGCTGGTGATCGTGGTGATCACCAGGACACCGCAGATGACGGTGAGCGAGAACGGGATGGAGATCTCGGGCACGTGCACCCCCGACTCGTGCAGGGCGTGCAGCACCAGCTTGACGCCGATGAAGCCGAGGATGACCGACAGGCCGTAGCTGAGGTGGACCAGCTTCTTCAGCAGACCGCCGATGAGGAAGTACAGCTGGCGCAGGCCCATCAGCGCGAACGCGTTGGCCGTGAAGACGATGTACGGGTCCTGGGTCAGGCCGAAGATCGCCGGGATCGAGTCCAGCGCGAACAGCACGTCGGTCATACCGATGGCGAGCATGACCACCATCAGCGGGGTCAGGACGCGCTTGCCGTTCTCGCGGATGAAGAGCTTGGTGCCGTGGTACCTGTCGGCGACGCCGAAGCGGTGCTCGATCGACTTCAGGAGGCGGTTCTCCTCGAACTCCTCGTCCTCCTCGTCGGCCCGCGCCTCCTGGATGAGCTTCCAGGCGGTGTAGATCAGGAACGCGCCGAAGATGTAGAACACCCACGAGAAGTTCGCGATCACGGCGGCGCCGGCCGCGATGAAGATCGCGCGGAGCACCAGGGCGATCAGCACACCGATCAGCAGAACCCGCTGCTGGAGGTGGGAGGGCACCGAGAACTTCGCCATGATCAGGACGAAGACGAAGAGGTTGTCGACGCTCAGCGACTTCTCGGTGATGAATCCCGCGAAGAACTCGCCGGACGCCTTGCTCTCGCCGAACACCATGAGGCCGAGTCCGAAGAGGACGGCCAGCACGATCCAGACGACCGTCCAGATTCCGGCTTCCTTGGTCGACACGTCATGGGGCTTGCGCCCGATGAAGAAGTCGACGGCGATGAGGGCCGACAGACCAAAGATGGTCAGGGCCCATACGGTCCATGAAACGTCCACTGCGCCTCCGGCAGTTCGCTACGGCTACTGATCAGCGTCGTCGCTGCCGGAGGTCTCTTCCATCCCGCACACGAGGTGTGCCGGGACCGGCGCCCCGGGACCGATAACGGTCCGTATTGACGGGACGTCGCGTAAGGAGTACTCCCCTCCGTTCGTCGAAGAGTACAGGCACCACCAAGGGCTGGTAAAGAAAACGGTAAAGAAATCGTCAAACACGCAGGTGGGGATCGTGTGAGTTTGGTGTGCCCGGTCAGCGTCCGGCGGCTCGGCGGGCTGCCGCGACCGCCGCGAGGGCCTGTTCGAGGACGCTGCTGCCCGGTGGGACCGCCGGGGGCTCGTAGGTCCAGGCGTGCCCGACCCAGGGGTCGGCGAGATGACTGTCGGAGACCGGGGTGACCCTCAGCAGCGACCGCCACAGCGGGTCGAGCACCGGCCCGTACGCGCTCGCCTCCTCGCGGTCGGCGACCATCATGAGGTGCACCCCGACCGAGGGGCCCTCGTCCGCGAGGTAGCGGAGCTGGGTGACGGCCCGGTCGTCGAAACCGTGCGGGAAGTCGTTGACCACCAGCAGCTGCTCGCCGGTGTCCAGGTCGGGCGGGAGCGAGTCGGCCGCGCGGGCCCGCACCGCCATCTGCACCAGGTCCACCCGCCGGGTGAGATGGGTGAGCACCGCGGCCACGCCCCGGGCCCCGGAGGCGGGCGGTCCGGCGAGGACGCCCGCCTCGACCAGCGGCGCCAGCGGACCGGCGGCCGAACCCGCCGGGTCGATGACGTGCACCGAGAACTCCCCCGGCGGGTACACCGCCAGCAGCCGCGCCGCGTGGGCGACGGCACTCTCCATGGCCAGCCGGCGCAGATGGCCGGTGTCCGTCGAGGCGGCGGCCTCGGACGCCGTCCGGCCGCTGTCCACCCAGATCCCGCGCTCCAGCGGCAGCCGGACCAGCAACGGGATGCGCAGGTCGGGGCGCTCGGGAAGGTGGAGATCGCCGATGCGCAGGGCCATCGGTATCTCCATGGGAACGCGGTGGGCGTGCCAGACGGGGTTCCCCCACCCGGCGTACGCGGCCGGGAGCGCGGGCTCGACGACGGCCGCCTCGGCTGCCAGCTGGGCCAGGTCCCGGTCGAGGGCCTCGCGGGCCCGCGAGGCCAGCTCGTCGCGTTTGGCGCGGGCCTGGTCGCGGGCGCGGTCGCCCGCGCCGCCGATCCGGTTGCGTGGGTCGGACAGGGCCCGGTCGAGCTCCTGGTCCATCCGGGACTCGGCGAAGTCCACGGCGCTGCGGTAGGCGGCGACGGCGCGGGCGAGATCCTCGAACATGCCCCAGATCTGGTTGTAGAGGCGCTCGTCCATCGACCAGCCGGTCGCGTCGCCCGCGACCGGCTCGGCGGCCTGTCCGGGCTGGGCGGCGGGCGCGGCGGGCGGGGGCGACGGGGGCGCCGCGTGCTGCCGTCGCGGGTGCGCGTAGTCGATGGGGCCGCCGGTCGCGGGGCCCGCGCCGTCCGGCTCCGGAGCGGGGTGCGACCGGGCGGGGTGCGGCGGGGCCGTGGTGGCGGGGTCGGCCAGCGGCTCGGGGGGCTCCGGGGCCGTGGGCGGCGTGGGCGGGAGCTGGTCGGCCGGGCCCGCCGTGTGCCGTACGCGGTCGCCCCCCGGAGTGCGCGGCGGCGGGGTCACCGAGCGCGCCAGGCCGCGGGTCACGGCCTCCTGGATGGCGGCGGCCAGTCCGGCCGCGTCGTTCACACCCTGGTCGGCGAGCATGTCCGCGAGCCCCCCGGCGTACCCCTGCCCGACGGCGCGGACTTTCCAGGCGTCCTGCCGGCGGTAGAGCTCCAGGGCGCTGACCGCGGACTCGGCATCCAGGCCGGTGAGCGTGAAGGTGGCGATCTCGTCGCCGTCGAGCCCGGTGACGGCGACGAACGGGGCGGGGACGGCGCCGAACCGCGTCGGACCGCCGGCCACCGCGGGCAGCGCGAGCAGGACGGTGACGCGGTGGACGCCGGCGGGCAGGGCCTCCAGGTCGACGGCGAGCCGGTGGTCGGCCGCCGCCTGCTGGGAGACCTCGAGACCGGGGAGCTGGGGTGAGCCGGGGTGGACGATCCGCTCGGCGCCGCCCACCGTGCCCCGCTCGTCGCCGAGGGTGGCCCCGGCCACGACGGGCGTGCCGGCCGACACCCGGATCTCCAGACGGGTCTGGGGCAGGGTGTGGTTCTGCCCCCGGACCAGTTCGGCCGTCATTGCGCTGTCCCCCTCGACGATGGCCCGCGCGCCGACGGGCGCGGTGCCGTGCTCATGCGGTGCTGTGTTGATGCTGGTGCTGTGTTGGTGCCGTGCCGCGTTGCCACGGTGCGGTACGGGGGCGATGCCCGTGGGCCGTGCCCTGGCGGCCGCCCCCGCACGTCTGTCTCGGTGCCGGGATCTACAGGTGCGGCAGGATCGACGGCATCAGGTCCTGGAAGGTGCGGCCGTTGGCCGGGTTCCCGAGGGCCGTCATCTGCCAGCCGGCGCCCGCGCGGTGCACCTTCGCCATGATCTGGGCGGTGTACTGGCCGCCGCCGTCCAGCGTGTACCGGGCGAGCTCCTGGCCGTTGGTCTCGTCGACGATGCGGCAGAAGGCGTTCTGTACCTCCTGGAACGTCTGCCCGGTGAAGGAGTTCACCGTGAAGACGATCTGGTCGATGTGGACCGGCACCCGCTGGAGGTCGACGAGGATCGCCTCGTCGTCGCCGCCGGAGCCCGCGCCGCCGACCAGGTTGTCGCCGGTGTGCTTGACCGAGCCGTCGTCGCTGACGAGGTGCCGGAAGAAGACGACGTCGACCGGCTGCTTGTCGGCGAAGAGCACCGCCGAGGCGTCCAGGTCGATCTCACGGGTGCGCGAACCGAACAGGCCTCGGCGCGGAGCCGCCTGCCAGCCGAGCCCCATCCGCACCGCGGTCAGGGTCCCCCCGTCGCTCTTCTGCAGGTTGATGGCCTGACCCTTGGTCATGTTGACCGTCACGCGCTGTCCCCTCTCGGCGTTGCCCCGCAACCATCCGTGTGCGGTTTCCCGCACCCTACGCATCCCACCCCCGGCGGCAGGAGGTTCGGTCCGTTTTTGTGTCGGTCTTGCAACACACCCGGCGCGGCGGGCCGGATGCGGTGGGAGCGGGCCGTGCACCGGCGCCGGAAGCGGCCCCTCACCGCCCGGCACCGGTGCACGGCCCGCGGGGGCAGCCCGGATCAGGCGAGCCCCGCTTCCTTCATCTGACGCAGTTCCTTCTTCAGTTCACCGACCTCGTCGCGGAGCCGGGCGGCCACCTCGAACTGGAGGTCGGCGGCGGCGGCCCGCATCCGGTCGGTCATCTCCTCGATGATCCCGGCCAGCTCGGTGGCGGGCCGGTCGCCGCGCACCTCGCCGGTCCTGGCCGCCTTGCCCTTCGCCCCGCCCTTGGCGGCCCTGCCGCCGAGCGCGGGAACCGGGGCCTTGGCCTCCTTGCCCTGCCGGTACCCGGTGCCGAGGAGCTGCTCGGTGTCGATCTCCTCGCGGGCGATGGTCGAGACGATGTCGTTGATCTTCTTGCGCAGCGGCTGGGGGTCGATGCCCCGCTCGGTGTTGTAGGCGATCTGCTTCTCGCGCCGGCGGTTCGTCTCGTCGATCGCCTGCGCCATGGCCGGAGTCACCTTGTCCGCGTACATGTGGACCTGGCCGGAGACATTGCGGGCCGCGCGGCCGATGGTCTGGATGAGCGAGGTGCCGGAGCGCAGGAAGCCCTGTTTGTCGGCGTCGAGGATGGCCACGAGCGACACCTCGGGAAGGTCCAGGCCCTCCCGCAGGAGGTTGATGCCGACGAGCACGTCGTACTCGCCGGAGCGCAGCTCGCGCAGCAGCTCGATGCGGCGCAGCGTGTCGACGTCGCTGTGCAGGTACCGGACCTGGATGCCGAGCTCCAGGAAGTAGTCGGTGAGGTCCTCCGCCATCTTCTTGGTGAGCGTGGTGACCAGGACCCGCTCGTCCCGCTCGGTGCGCTTGCGGATCTCGTGGACCAGGTCGTCGATCTGGCCCTCGGTGGGCTTGACCACGACCTCGGGATCGACGAGGCCGGTGGGGCGGATGATCTGCTCGACGAACCCGTCGCCGCGCGAGAGCTCGTACTTCCCCGGCGTGGCGGAGAGATAGACCGTCTGATCGATCCGCTTCAGGAACTCCTCCCACTTCAGCGGCCGGTTGTCCATGGCGGAGGGCAGCCGGAAGCCGTGGTCGACGAGGGTCCGCTTGCGGGAGGCGTCGCCCTCGTACATCGCGCCGATCTGCGGGACCGTGACGTGGGACTCGTCCAGGACGAGCAGGAAGTCGTCCGGGAAGTAGTCGAGGAGGGTGTTGGGCGCCGTGCCGGGGGCGCGGTCGTCGAAGTGCATCGAGTAGTTCTCCACGCCGGAGCAGGTGCCGATCTGGCGCAGCATCTCGATGTCGTACGTGGTCCGCATGCGCAGCCGCTGGGCTTCCAGCATCTTGCCCTGCTTCTCCAGCTCCGCCAGGCGCTGTTCCAGCTCCCGCTCGATGCCGCCGACGGCCTTCTCCATGCGCTCGGGTCCGGCGACGTAGTGGCTGGCGGGGAAGACGTGGACCATGGGGTCCTCGCTGATGATCTCTCCGGTCAGCGGGTGGAGCGTGGACAGGGCCTCGATCTCGTCGCCGAACATCTCGATGCGGACGGCGAGCTCCTCGTAGACCGGGAAGATCTCGATGGTGTCGCCCCGGACCCGGAAGGTGCCGCGGGTGAACGCCAGGTCGTTGCGGGTGTACTGCATCTCGACGAAACGGCGCAGCAGCTGGTCCCGGTCGATCTCCTCGCCGACGTCGAGCCGGACCATGCGGTCCACGTACTCCTGCGGCGTACCGAGGCCGTAGATGCAGGAGACGGAGGCGACCACGACGACGTCGCGCCGGGTGAGCAGGGAATTCGTCGCGGAGTGCCGCAGCCGCTCGACCTCCTCGTTGATGGAGGAGTCCTTCTCGATGTAGGTGTCCGACTGCGGGACGTACGCCTCGGGCTGGTAGTAGTCGTAGTACGAGACGAAATACTCCACCGCGTTGTTCGGGAGGAGCTCGCGGAACTCGTTGGCCAGCTGGGCGGCGAGGGTCTTGTTCGGCGCCATCACCAGGGTGGGGCGCTGCAGCTTCTCGATCATCCAGGCGGTGGTCGCCGACTTGCCGGTGCCGGTCGCGCCGAGCAGGACGACGTCCTTCTCGCCGGCGCGGATGCGTCGCTCCAGGTCGGCGATGGCCGCCGGCTGGTCGCCGCTGGGCTGATAGGGACTGACGACCTCGAAAGGCCGCACCGAACGTTCGATCTTGGAAACGGGCCGCATGCATCCACCGTACGGCGCGCCACTGACAACGGCCTCGGATCAGCGGCGGCGGGCGCTGCCGGCGTCCTCCCGGACGAGACGCCGCGCGTTCTCCCGGACGGTGCGCAGCGCCTCGTCCCGGACCGTGCTCCGCCCCGGCCGTCGCTGGTGGGGGGCCGGGGCGGGGCCCGAGGGCCATCCGGCGCGCGGGTCCCGGCCGGCCGGTTCGCCCGTCACCGCGCCGGGGTCGAACAGGAGCACCACGGCGGCCAGGAGCAGGAAGCAGCCGGGGCCGACCAGCATGGGGCCGATGATCTCGGCGGGCCGGTCGCCGGGCAGGACGTCGGCCAGGTCGGACGGCAGGGTCGGCGGCAGGTGGAGGTGCACGTCGAGTGCGGCCATGCCGGTGTAGTGCATCCCGGTCACCGCGACGGCCATCAGGATGCTCGCGCCGAGGCCGGAGAGGGCTCCCCGGAGGGTGACGGCCGCCCACAGCGCGCCCGTGGCGGCGCATCCGGCGATCAGCACCGAGAGGGCGACGAGCGGGGTGTCGTACGCGAACCGCGCGTCCATGCGCATGCCCGCCATGCCGAGGTAGTGCATCGACGCGATGCCCAGGCCGGTGATGGTGCCGCCGGTGATCAGCGCCATGCGGGTCGCGCCCCGGTACCCGACAATGAAGATGCCGATGCCGATCATCACCACGGCCACGGCCAGGCCGGCGAAGGTGAGGGGCTTGTCGTAGGAGATCGGGGTCTCCCGGACGGTGAAACCGGTCATGGCGACGAAGTGCATCGTCCAGACCCCGGAGCCGATGGACAGCGAGCCCAGCGCCAGCCAGCCGGCCCGGCGGCCACGTGTCGTACGAAGGGACCGGGTGGTGCAGCGGAGCCCGAGGGCGGCTCCCAGGGCGGCCATGAGGAACGCCGCGACCGGGGTCACCAGTCCGTAGGTGAATCCGTCGACCGTTCCCTGCATGTGCGTACGCCCTTCGAGACAGCCCGGGGTCGAGGAAGGTCCCCAAGGGGCGAGTCCCGGCAGACAGACAAAGAACCCCCACCCTATCGGCACGCGTCGGTGCCGGGAGCCCGTGGTGGCACCCGGTACCGAAGGTTCCGTTCATGTCACGGCCATCGCCACCCCGCCGGGCGTTGGCGGGGCGCTGTCACTCTCTGCGTGTCCGCACACTCCCGACGTGAGGAGTCCCCGTGTTCGTCCGCACCGCAACCGTCTCCGCCACGGCCGCCGCCCTGTTCGGCGCCGGCGCCCTGCTGCTGCCCGCCGACCGGCCCGAGGCGCCGGACCAGGTCTCCGCGCAGCGGGCGGACCCGGTCGTCGTGGCCCACCGGGGAGCGTCCGGTTACGCGCCGGAGAACACCCTCGCCGCCGTCGACGCCGCCGAGGCGCTCGGCATCGACTGGGTCGAGAACGACGTCCACCGCACCCGCGACGGCGTTCTCGTCGTGCTGCACGACACCGGCCTGAAGCGCACGACGGACGTCGAGCAGGTCTTCCCCGACCGTGCCCCCTGGGCGGTCAAGGACTTCACCGCGGCGGAGCTGGCGAAACTGGATGCGGGCAGCTGGTTCGGCACGCAGTTCGCCGGGGCGCGGATTCCGACGCTCACCCAGTTCCTGGACCGCCTGGAGCGCAACCGGCAGAAGCTCCTCCTGGAGATCAAGAGCCCGGCGACCTATCCGGGCATCGAGCACGACATCATCCGGACGCTGGGTCGTTCGGGGTGGCTGGACCGCTCCCACGTGCGCAGCCGGCTGGTCATCCAGAGCTTCGGCGCGGACAGCGTCAAGGAGATCCACCGTCTGCGCCCGGACGTCACGACCGGCTTCCTGGGCACCCCGGCGGTGGCCGACCTGCCCTCGTACGCGGCGTTCACCGATCAGATCAACCCCTCGTACGCGACGATCGGCGCCGACTACGTGGCGGCCGTCCAGCGGCTCAAGGGCGCGCACGGCAAGCGGCTGCGGGTGAACACCTGGACGGTGAACAAGGCGGCGGACGCGGTGAAGGCGCGTGATCTGGGGGTCGACGGGATCATCACCAACTTCCCCGACGTGGTGCGCGACGCGACGAGCTGACGTGGCGGGGGCGGGCCGGCCGTCGTCCGGCCCGTCGCTGTCGGTGGCGGGTCGTACGGTGGCGGTATGAACAGCTACGGGACGGGCGAGGGCCCGGCCGTCCGGGGTCCGGCCGTCGCATGGGCCGTCGTGGACAGCGTGATCGGTCCGCTGATGCTCGCGGCGACCGCGACCGGTCTGGTGAGCGTGTCCTTCCACGCGCGCCCCGCCGTGCGCGACACGGTCCTCGACCGGCTGCGGACCCGGTTCGGCACGGAGCCGGTCGAAGCGCCCGGCTCGCCACGGCTCGCGGAGCCCGTACGGCAGCTCGCGGCGTACTTCGCGGGCGGGCTCCACGCCTTCGACCTCGCTCTGGACTGGTCGCTGACCGGCGGGTTCCCCCGCGAGGTGCTCCGCGAGCTGGCGAGGGGGGTGCCCTACGGGACGGTCGTCGGGTACGGGGAGCTGGCCGCCCGCGTCGGCCGGCCGGAGGGGGCGCAGGCGGTGGGCGCGGCGATGGGGGCCAACCCGCTGCCGGTGGTGGTGCCGTGCCACCGGGTGGTGGAGAGCGACGGCGGCCTCGGGGGGTTCGGAGGCGGCCTGGAGACCAAACGGCAGCTGCTGGCGCTGGAGGGGGTCCTGCCGCAGCCGCTGTTCTGAGCCGTTCCCCGCTCGCCGGGGCGCCTCTTTCACCCTCCCGGGTGAACGGCGGTGGCCGCGTGATGGCACACTGCGCCGGTGACGCGCCCCCTCTCGCTCCCCCAGGTCACCGCCGCCGGTCTGCCCGCTCTCCAGCGCCGGACCTCGGCCGTGCTCGTCGTCAGCCAGATACTCGGCGGCCTCGGCGTGGCCGTCGGTATCGCCCTGGCACCGATGCTGGCCGCCGAGGTGAGCGGGTCGGAGGCGCTGTCCGGGCTGGCGCCGACCGCGTCCGTCGTCGGCACCGCGCTGCTGTCGCTGCCGTTGGCCGCGCTGATGACCGCGCGGGGCCGCCGGGCCGGCCTGGTCCTCGCCTATCTGATCGGCGCGCTGGGCGGTGGGCTGGTCGTCGTCGCCACGATGCGCTCCAGCTTCCCGCTGCTGCTGCTCGGCATGGCCGCGTTCGGCGCGGGATCGCTGGCCGGTCTCCAGGCCCGGTTCGCGGCGGCCGATCTGGTGGGGCCGGAGCGGCGGGGGCGGGCGATCTCCACCGTCGTCTGGGCCACCACGATCGGTTCGGTGCTGGGCCCCAACATCTCGGCTCCGGCGAGCCGCCTGTTCCGCGGTACGCCGGTGCCGGAGGCGGCCGGTCCGTATCTCTGCTCGGGCGCCGTGTTCCTGGTCGCCGCGCTCGTCGTGGCGCTCGCGTTGCGCCCGGACCCGCTGCTCACCGCGCGCGCCCTGGCCCCGGAGGGGCCCGTGGGTCCGCCGAAGCGCTCCCTCGCCGCAGGAATCGCGGCGGTCAGGGAGTCGCCGACGGCGCGCCTCGCGCTGGTGACGGTCGCCGTGTCGCACACCGCCATGGTGTCGATCATGGTCATGACCCCCGTCGATCTGGGCCGCCACGGCGCCGGACTCCAGCTGATCGGACTGGTGATCAGCGGGCACATCGCGGGCATGTACGCGTTCTCGCCGGTGATGGGGTGGCTGGCCGACCGGTTCGGCCGACCGGCCGTGATCGGGCTGGCCGTCGGGCTGCTGGGCTGCGCCGCGCTGCTGGCGGGCACCGCCGGGCCCCGGCACGGGCAGACCGCCGCGGGTCTGTTCGTCCTGGGCCTCGGCTGGTCGGCGGGGATGATCGCCGGTTCGGCGCTGCTCACCGACGCCGTGCCCCGGTCGGCACAGGCGGCGGTGCAGGGGCTGTCGGACCTGACCATGAACGCGGCGGCGGGCATCGGCGGTGCGACGGCCGGGGTGATCGTCGCCCAGTGGGGGTACGGCCCCCTCAACGCGATCGCCGCCGCGCTGCTCCTGCCGGTCGCCGCGCTCGTCCTGCGGCGCGGCCTGCGGCGTCCGGAGGCGGCCGGCCCCGACGCCACCTGACCGGGCCGCCGACAGCCGTGAAGTGAGCCGTGAGCCGTGAGCCGTGAGCCGTGAGCCGTGAGAAGCGTCGCAGGCTCATCGGAGACGTCGATGGCCTCAGAGGCTGATGTGGTACGCCTTGCGCAGCGTCTCGTGCACGGTCCAGGTCGTCCGGTCGCCCGCGCGCAGGACGCAGACGTCCCCGGGGCCGATCTCCAGCGTCGCCCCGCCCTCGACCGCGACGGTCGCCCGCCCGCCGACGACCACGAACAGCTCGTTCGCCTCGGTGTCGGTGACCACGCCGGGCGTGATCTGCCAGATGCCCCGGATCTGCTTGCCGTCCGGCGATTCCCACAGCACCTTGCCCGTCACCACGGGCTCGCCCGAGACGATCTGCGACGGATCGAGTGGTTCCGGAACGAGTTCGGCGTCCGGGATGTGTACGGCGAAGGAAGCGGGGGCCTGGTCGTATGTCGTCATGGCCGGTCACCTTAGCGACCACTTCCGGCCACCTGGTGACCAGGACCCGCCACAAGGTATCCGCCCGTGGTTTGCGCCCCCGCCGTCCGCGACAGGGATGGGGGCATGCCTCTGAACTCGCCCGAACGGTACGAGCCGGTGTTCTCGGCGGAGGTGCGCGCCGCTCTGAGCGCGGGGCTGCCCGTCGTGGCACTGGAGTCGACGATCATCGCGCACGGCCTGCCGCGCCCCCGCAACCTGTCCGTGGCCCTGGAACTGGAAGGACTCGTCCGGTCCGCCGGCGCCGTGCCCGCCACCGTGGCCGTGCTGGACGGCCGTGCCCATGTCGGTCTGGACGCGCAGCAGTTGGAGCGGGTGGCCGGCGACGCTTCGGTACGCAAGCTGGGGCACCGCGATCTCGCCCCGGCACTGGCCTCCGGTGCGAGCGGGGCCACGACGGTGTCCGCGACGGCGTTCCTGGCGGCGCGGGCGGGCGTCGGCGTCTTCGCCACGGGCGGACTCGGCGGCGTGCACCGGGAATGGGCCGCGAACCAGGACGAGTCGGCTGATCTCCGGCTGCTGGCCCGTACCGGCATCACCGTGGTGTGCGCGGGGGTGAAGTCGATCCTCGACGTCCCGGCGACCCTCCAGCGTCTGGAGACCCTCGGCGTCGGCGTCGTCGGGTACGGCACCGAACACTTCCCCGGCTTCTACCTGAGCAGTTCGGGCGAACCCGTCGGCTGGACGGTGCACAGCCCCGAGGAGGTGGTGGAGGTGATCCGGGCGAAGGAGGCGCTGGGCGGGCCGCCCACCGCGCTGATCGTCGCCAACCCCGTACCGGAGCATGAGCAGTTGGATCCGCTGCTGCACGACCGGGCGCTGGCGGAGGCGCTGGAGGCGTGCCGGGAGCGGTCCGTCTCGGGGCAGGGCGTGACGCCGTTCCTGCTGGACCGGTTGATGCGGCGGACCGGAGGCGCGTCGCTGGAGGCGAACCTCGCGGCCGTACGCGGGAACGTGGCGCTCGCGGCGCGGATCGCGGTCGCGGCGGCGGAGCCCGGCGGAACGGGCGCGCTGACGGGCACCCGGTGAACGGACGCGGTGACGGGTTCAGCGGCGGAGGCCCGGTGGCTCCGGGCTCAGGCCTCCTCGTGGTGGGCGAGGTGGTGACGGACGTGGTGGCGCGGCACGGCTCGCCCCTCGCCCACGGTACGGACACGAAGGCCCGCATCCGCACCCTGCCGGGCGGCGCGGGGGCCAACGTCGCCTGCTGGGCGGTGCGTTCGGGCTGTCCGGACGTCCGGCTGATGGCCAGGGCGGGGGCGGAGTCCGCCGACTGGCACCGGGAGGCGCTGGAGCGGGCGGGCGTACGGGCGTACCTCGCCGTGGACGAGGAGGTGCCGACGGCGACCGTCATCGCCCTGGTCGACGCGGGGGCCGAGCGCACGTTCCTGACCGACGGCGGGGCGGTGCTGCGGCTCGCCGCCGAGGACTTCGCGCCCGCGATGCTGGCGGGCGTCGGACGGCTGCACCTCTCGGGCTACCCGCTGTTCGCCCCGGTGAGCCGGGCCGCCTCGCTCCTCGCCCTGCGGACCGCCGTGGAGCGGGGCGTTCCGGTGAGCGTGGACCCGGCGTCGGCCGGGTTCCTCGGCGCCCTGGGGCCGCGGCGGTTCCTGGAGTACGTGGACGGGGCGGAGCTGGTGCTGCCGAACGCGGACGAGGCACGGGTGCTCACCGGGCTGCCCGAACCGGAAGCCGCGGCCGTCGAGTTGAGCCGCCGGTTCCCGCGTGTCGTCGTCACCCTGGGCGCGGCCGGAGCCGTGGTGGCCGCCGGAGGCGAGGTCGTCGGCCGCGTCGCCGCTCCGTCCGTGCGCGCTCCGGTCGACTCCACGGGCGCGGGCGACGCGTTCACCGGCGGGTTCCTGGCGGCTCTCCTGGCCGGGGCGGACGAACGGTCGGCGGCGGCCGAGGGCTGCCGCGCGGGGGCGGCGGCCGTCGCCACCGTCGGCGGCCGGCCTCCCCCGGCGGCTCGCTGACGGGTGTCGGCGAGCCGGCGACGGGAGCGACGGGCTCACTCCCCTCCGGGCAGCCCCGACCAGGCAGGGTGTGCCGGATCGTCGGCCCGCACCACCACGTCCGCGCGCTCCGCGGGCCCCACCTCGTCCTCGTACCGGGCGAAGGCGGGCAGGGTCCAGCGTTCCGGCTCCGGCGTCCTGCGCCGCAACGCACCCGGGGACAGGCGCAGGTGGACGCCGAGCGCGAACGGGAACCAGTGCCCCAGAAGGAACGGGCCGTGCACGATCACCACCCCGCCCTCGGGCAGTTCCCTGTACGGGGTGCGGGTGGCCCGGTCCGTCACGGGGTCCCACAGGTCCGGCAGCACCCGGCCGGAGCCGCCCGCCTCCAGCGGCCCGAACACCTCGCGCCACAGCGCCCCGGTGTCGTACCAGCCGTCGAGGTACGCGTCCGGGTCCCGCTTCCCGTACTCGTAGCGCAGGCTCGCCGGGCGCAGGAACCCCTCGGTGGGGACCACGAGGACCGAGCGGCCGAGCAGCCTCACCTCCTCGGCCAGGCGCTCGGCCGTCTCGCCGGTGCGGGCGGCCGGCGCGCCGTCGATGCCGAACGCGAGGCGGGACCCGCCGTCGGCGGCGGACAGCCCGTCGCCGTGCCGGGCCAGTTCGCGGGCCAGCCGTTCGCGGGTGATCGCTTCGAGTCGCACGGTTCCATCATCGCCGTACGGGCGGAAGAACACCCGGACCGGTGGAAGAGCACCCGGACCGGCGGAGGACGCCCGGTCGGCGGAGGTGCCCGAGGGGGCCCCGCTCCGGGACTTCAGGCCCCCGAGCCCGCTCCAGGACTTCAGGCCCCGGCGCGACCCGGCGGCCCGCTCCCCCGCAGTTCCGCGGCGAGCGGGCCCTGACCGGTCACCTCCACACGGCCGTCCTTCACCGCCTCCACGAACGTCGTCGTCCCCTGCGCCAGCTCCAGGCACACCTCCGCGTCCAGGGTGATCCGGGCGTCGGGGCGTTCGGCGGGGCCGTATCCGTACACCGCGCCCGGCGTCTGCGCCCCCGCGAGCACCGGCCCCGCTCCCCCGCCCACCCGCAGGTGGAACTCGCCCTCGTCGAGCCGGACTTCGAGAACACCCTCCCGCGTGAGTCCGGCGAGGGCTCCGAGCACGGGCAGGGCGAACCAGTGGGCGCGGACCGCGTCCGTGGGGCGGCGCTCGGCGAGGGCGGGCGCGCCCCACGCGGCGAGGGCGGTGAGGACGGGCAGCAGGCCGTGGCCGCGCTCGGTCAGCTCGTAGACCGACGCGCCCGAGGGGGGCGGAAGTTTGCGGCGCAGCGCCAGTCCGCCCTGCTCCATGTCCTTGAGGCGGGAGGCCAGCACGTCGGTGCTGACGCCGGGCAGGTCGGCGTGGAGGTCCGTGTACCGGCGGGGGCCGCCCAGCAGTTCACGGACGATCAGCAGCGTCCACCGGTCGCCCACGGAGTCGAGGGCGCGGGCGGTGGCGTCGAACTGGTCGTAGCTCCGGCGGCGGGCGGGGCGTGCTGGCGGCTGCTGCTGACGTGGCATGCGACGCAGTCTAGACATGTTGTTGGACTTTCCAAGCTCAAGCTTGGTAAAACCAAGTATCGCAATTCGGCTCGGGAGGCAGCGCATGGAGTTCCGGCAGTCCAGCAAGCTCAACGAGGTCTGCTACGAGATCCGGGGCCCGGTCATCGAGCACGCCAACGCCCTGGAGGAGGCGGGCCACAGCGTGCTCCGGCTCAACACGGGCAATCCCGCGCTCTTCGGCTTCGAGGCGCCCGAGGAGATCGTCCAGGACATGATCCGGATGCTGCCGCAGGCCCACGGCTACACCGACTCGCGCGGCATCCTCTCGGCCCGGCGCGCGGTGGTCCAGCGCTACCAGGCGATGGGGCTGACCGAGGTCGGCGTGGACGACGTGTTCCTCGGCAACGGGGTCTCCGAGCTGATCTCCATGGCCGTGCAGGCGCTGCTGGAGGACGGCGACGAGGTGCTGATCCCGGCCCCGGACTTCCCGTTGTGGACGGCGGTGACCACGCTCGCGGGCGGGAAGGCCGTGCACTACGTCTGCGACGAGGAGTCCGACTGGAACCCGGACCTCGCCGACATGGCCGCGAAGATCACCGACCGCACCAAGGCCGTCGTGATCATCAACCCGAACAACCCCACCGGCGCGGTCTACCCGCGCGAGATCCTGGAGGGCATCCTCGATCTGGCCCGGCGCCACGGGCTGATGGTGTTCGCGGACGAGATCTACGACCAGATCCTGTACGACGGGGCCGAGCACCACAGCGCGGCGGTCCTCGCCCCGGACCTGGTCTGCCTCACCTTCAGCGGCCTGTCGAAGACGTACCGGGTGGCCGGCTTCCGGTCGGGCTGGATGGTGGTCTCCGGCCCCCGGCAGCACGCCCGCGACTACCTGGAGGGCCTGACCATGCTGGCCTCCATGCGGCTGTGCCCCAACGCCCCGGCGCAGTACGCCATTCAGGCCGCGCTCGGGGGCCGGCAGTCCATCCGGGAGCTGGTCGCGCCGGGCGGCAGGCTGCACGAGCAGCGCGACCGCGCCTGGGAGCGGCTGAACGAGATCCCCGGCGTCTCGTGCGTCAAGCCGCAGGGCGCGCTGTACGCGTTCCCCCGCATCGATCCGAAGGTGCACCCGATCGTCGACGACGAGAAGTTCGTGCTGGACCTGCTGCTGCGGGAGAAGATCCAGGTGGTCCAGGGCACGGGCTTCAGCTGGCCGCGCCCGGACCACTTCCGCATCCTGACCCTCCCGCACGCCGACGACCTCGACGCGGCGATCAGCCGCATCGGACGCTTCCTGAGCGGATACCGCCAGTAGCCCGTCCCGTCCGCACAAGGCCGGATAGTCCGTCCCGCCCGCACAAGGCCGGTAGTCCGTCCCCGCCCGCCACGAGGGCCCGCCCCGGAGACGGGAGCGGGCCCGGAGGCGTAGCCGGCCTCCGGGCCCTGTGGTTGCCGCCCATCTCGCACGCCGGCACGTTTAAGGGTTCGGATCAGTCATGATGTCGTCGCGTCCTGCCTTTGGACCACCGCAGATCGGAGCTCTGCGGGCCGGACTTGAACCGGCATCTCGACGCGCGCGGGCCCGAGCCCGTTCGATCCGGCGATCGGCGGCGCATGCTGAGTCTGGAGCAAGAGTCTGAGATTGACGGCGGTCTGCCTCTGCCTGACTTGGGCTACTCCGGCCCGTGCCGGAGGGAGGATTCGAACCTCCACGGGAACCGCGCCTTCACGACAAGCCTCAGTTTCAGCTTGCGCTCCTCGCGCACCCCGGCCCCCACGGAAGGCGGCCGGGGAATCCATGGTCGGTCACCCGAAGAGGTAACCGAATACCGCGTCACCCACCCGCTGGTCGGTGACCTCCGCGCCGTTGGCCTCCTCGCGGGCGAACTTCACGGCCTGCTGAAGCCTCTCGATCCGGTCCAGCAGTTCGTTGACGCGCCGCGCGGGCAGCGCCCCGGAGAACTTGACGGTCGTCCAGTAGCCGACCGGGACGTCCTCGTAGTACACCTCGACCTGCGCCGGGTGCTTGTCGGTGGCCTCCGCCTTCACGTGGTTGCGGGGCACCTTCCTGGTGCGGAGCGTACGGACCGGCTCGGTCTTCCAGGAGTCGGTCGACGGGTCCTGCACCCACGCCTCGGCCGCGTCCAGCACGGGCAGCTTGCGGACGAAGGTGTTGAGGTCGGTCAACTGCTTCTCCAGGAAGAGCAGATACGACACCGGCACCTGGCTCACCAGCACCCGGCCGTCCACCGTCACATCGGCGCGGGCCGTGCAGTTCGCCCAGTCCTTGGTGGCGGTCACATCGAAGAGGCGGGTCAGCGTGGCCGCGGTCTGCCGCAGCACGTCCTCCGCCTTGACCTGGACCAGCGTCGACTCGGGCGGAAGCTGCTCGCCCTCCTCGTCCTTGGGCTGGTAGGTACGGGAGATCCCGGCCAGCAGGGCGGCCTTCTGGAGACCGTGGTGCGCTGCCGTCAGGTCCTGGTGCGCCTTGGTCTTGACGCCCTTCTCCACTGCGATGATCTGATTGAGTTTCGCCACGTCGAGGACGGTAACAGGATCAACTTCCCGCCGGCCAAGGGATTTACCGTACGTAGTGGGGGTCGTCGTACCCGGCGGCCTCCGGGACGGAGTCACCGGCCAGCAGGGCCTCCAGGACGGTCACGGGGTCGGCGTCCGGTGCGGCGCGCGGCCACCAGTCCCCGGCGCCGGGGTCGGACTCGTAGCCGTACCAGCGCAGGTCCCGGCCGAGGCGGAGCTGGAGCGAACCGTCCGGGTGGGTGAGGTGGTTGCGCCGGGGGGTGAAGCGCGGGTGGCCGGTGGCGGCGAGCGCGGGCCTGGCCCGGTCGAAGGGGCCGGCCGGCGGGTCCCAGGGCGTCTCCAGGACCGCCAGCCCCTCCGCCTCGCCCTGCCGCCAGGCGGCCACGGCGCGGGCCAGGTCGGTGGTGGTGCGGCCGGTGGCGTACGCCAGCTCCCGGTAGAGCGCGCGGGTGGTGGCGGTGAGCCCGGCGGTCGGGCGGGAGGCGGCGAGGCGGACGGCGTCCTGCCACGCGGTGAGGCCGGCCAGCGGATCGCGCCCGGTGGCCAGCAGGGCGTGGGCGCGGGCGGCGGCGTCGGTGGCGAGGTGGTCGAGACCCAGCGGGTCGCGGGCGCCGGGCAGCTCGGGGTACGACGGCGGCCGGCCGGGGTGCGGCGGGACGGGCAGGGGGGCGGGGAGCGGGGGCAGGAAGCGGACGGCGAAGGCGTCGCGTGCGGCGACGGACGGGACGTCCGGGGCGGCGGGGCGCTCGCGCGCGGAGTGCTCGGCGTTGCGCCGCCCCAGGGCGTCCAGCAACTCGCGCTCGCCCCGGCCCCGCATCAGCAGCAGGACGAACGGGTCGCTGTCGAGGAGCAGCGCCGTCTGGAAGCAGAGGGCGGCGACGTGCTTGCAGGGCCGCCCGTGGTCGGGGCAGGTGCAGCTGGGGTCGAGGTCGTCGGCGGCGGGCAGCAGCCGGACCCCGGCCTCCTCGGCGGTGGCGGCCAGGGCGTGCGGCATCTCCTTGGCCAGGAGCGCGGACAGATGGCCGGGCCGTGCCGCGACCGCGTCGAGCAGGGCCTCCCAGCCGGGGTCGGTGAAGGTGCGCAGCCGCAGTTCGGCGCGGTACGGGCGGGCCCGGCTGCCGTGCACATAGGCGACGATCCGGCCGGGGGTGACGGTGATCGCCGCGACCTGGCCGTCGTCGGCGTACGCGCGGCCGCGGGCGAGGCGGGCCTCGTCCATCGACAGGGACTCCAGCGCGTCCACCCAGGCCCGGCCCCACCAGCTGGCCGCGAAGGGCTCGCCCTCGGCGGAGGTGCGGGCGGGCACCGCCTCGAAGGTGCGCCGCAGGTCGTCCGGGCCGATCCGCGCGCGGGGCGCGGACCGGCGGGCGGCGGGGCCCGTGGTGGGACGGGGGCTCATGCGGGCCTCCGCAGCGCGACGAGGTCCGCGAGGTCGCGGTCGCTCAGCTCGGTCAGGGCACTCTCCCCGGTGCCGAGCACCGCGTCCGCCAGGGCCCGCTTGGACTCCAGCAGCTCACCGATCCGGTCCTCCACCGTGCCCTCGGCGACGATCCGGTGGACCTGGACGGGCTGGGTCTGGCCGATGCGGTAGGCGCGGTCGGTGGCCTGCTCCTCGACGGCCGGATTCCACCAGCGGTCGAAGTGGACGACGTGGGCGGCGCGGGTGAGGTTCAGCCCGGTGCCGGCGGCCTTGAGGGAGAGCAGGAAGACGGGCACCTCGGCGGACTGGAAGCGGTCCACCATCCGCTCCCGCTCGGGCACCGGCGTACCACCGTGCAGGAGCTGGGAGGGGATCGCGCGGGAGGCCAGGTGCGCGGAGAGGAGCCTCGCCATCGCCACGTACTGGGTGAAGATCAGCACGGAGCCGTCCTCGGCCAGGATGGTGTCGAGCAGTTCGTCGAGGAGGGCGAGCTTGCCGGAGCGGCCGGTGAGCCGGGTGGGCTCCTCCTTCAGATACTGCGCGGGGTGGTTGCAGATCTGCTTGAGCGAGGTCAGCAGCTTCATGATCAGGCCCCGGCGGGCGATGCCCTCCGCCGCCTCGATCTGCGCCATCGTCTCGCGGACGGCCGCCTCGTAGAGCGTGGCCTGCTCACGGGTGAGGGAGACGGGGTGGTCGGTCTCGGTCTTGGGCGGCAGCTCGGGGGCGATGCCGGGGTCGGACTTCTTGCGCCGCAGGAGGAAGGGGCGCACCAGCCGGGACAGCCGCTCGACGGCCTCCTCGTTGCCGAGGCCGGCCGCGGTGTCCGTGTTCTCCACGATCCGGGCGTGCCGGGCCCGGAACGTCTTGAGCGGGCCGAGCAGTCCGGGCGTGGTCCAGTCGAGGAGCGCCCACAGCTCGGAGAGGTTGTTCTCGACGGGGGTGCCGGTGAGGGCGACCCGTGCCGGAGCGGGGATGGTGCGCAGCGCCTTGGCGGTGGAGGAGTGCGGGTTCTTGACGTGCTGCGCCTCGTCCGCGACGACCAGGCCCCAGCTCTGCCGGGCCAGCTCGGCGGCGCTGGAGCGCATGGTCCCGTAGGTGGTGAGGACGAAGCCGCCGTCCGGGTCGCTCAGGGTCCGGTCGGCGCCGTGGAAGCGGCGCACCGGCACGCCGGGGGCGAAGCGGTTGATCTCGCGGTGCCAGTTGCCGAGGAGGGAGGCGGGGCACACCACGAGGGTGGGCGAGGGGTGAGCCCGGTGCAGGTGGAGGGCGATGAGGGTGATCGTCTTGCCGAGGCCCATGTCGTCGGCGAGGCAGCCGCCGAGCCCGAGCGAGGTCATCCGGTCCAGCCAGGCCAGACCGCGCAGCTGGTAGTCGCGCAGGGTGGCGTCGAGGCCGGGCGGCGGTTCGATGGCCGAGTCCTGGCTGAGGATGCGCGTCCGGAGCGCGGCCAGCGCCCCGGCGGGGACGGCTTCCACCCGCTCGCCGTCCACCTCGGCGCTGCCGGTGAGGGCGACGGCCAGCGCGTCCACCGGGTCCAGCAGCCCCAGCTCCCGCTTGCGCGCCTTGCGGACGAGGGCCGGGTCGACGACCACCCACTGGTCGCGCAGCCGCACCACCGGGCGGTGCGCCTCGGCCAGGGTGTCCATCTCCGCCTCGGTCAGCCGGTCGTCCCCCAGGGAGAGCTGCCAGTCGAAGGCGAAGAGGTGCTCGGCGTCGAAGAAGGACGTGCCGTCGGTGGCCGATCCGGGTGCGGGCCGCACGACGGCGGTGGCGGTTAGCGATCGGGCCAGCTCACGCGGCCAGTGCACCTCGACGCCGGTGGCGGCCAGCCGGGCCCCGGCGTCGCTCAGCAGTGCGTACAGCTCGTCCTCGGTGAGGGCGAGCACGTCGGGGACCGGCTGCCCCAGGAGCCGTTCCAACGGGGCCCAGACGCGGGCGGCGCGGCGGACCGCCAGCACCGCGTCGACCTGCGAGCGCGACCCGAACGGCTCGCCCGCCGCGCCGGCCCACAGGGTCGCCGCGTCCACCACGTAGGTCGGGTCGGCGAGGCTGTGGACCTGCACGACGGCCGCCGCGGCACGGCGGACCGCCGGGTCGTCCGCGTGCGCGGCCGGACCCGGCCCACCACCGGCCTCCGCCTCCTCGCGGGCGGCCGTGAGCGCGGAGGTGTCCGCGGTGTCGAACAGCTCGTACGCGGAGAGGTCCAGGCGCAGCGAGATGCGCACGCCCGCGTCCAGGCCGGAGGCCACCTCGACGGCCCAGGCCGCGGCGTGCGGCAGGTGCTGGGCCTCGCGGGCGGCGAACGGGGCGCCCATCGCGTACGCGGCGGCGGGCGTGCGCGGCAGGGTGTCCGCGACCGCGTCCAGGAACGCCCCGACCAGCGCCTCGGCGTCGGGCAGGCGGGGAGGCCCGGCGCCGGGGACGGGGACCGCGTGCCCCTCGGGCGGCAGGGCGGCGGCGACCGCCCGCAGATGCGCGACGTCCTCGGCGTCCCGCGGGCCCGCCCGCCAGGCGTCGTGGCCGCCCGCGGTGAGTCCGGGCAGGAGCCTGCCGCGGGCGACGAGGTGCAGGGCGTGCAGTGCGGCCGCGCCCCAGCAGCGGGTGGCGGGGTGCGCGGCGGCCTGGTGCCGGGCCCGTACGAGCAGGGGCAGCGCGTCCGCCACGGACAGCAGGGCCACGGGCGACCCGGTGGCGCGCACGCCACCGGCGCCCGCCGCCGGGTCCGCCCGCACGACCGTCAGCCGGCCGGGGGTGTACGGGACGGGGTCGGGGCGCGCGGTGGCGTCGGCGGGGCCGTAGGGCGTCCCGGCCGTCGCTCGCGCCCCCTCGTCCCGCCACAGCTCGGCGTCCACCGTGTCCGGGTCCCAGAAGGCGATGCGGCCGTCCCTGGGCACCGCGCCGGGCAGGAAGACCGCCGCGCGGCGCAGCAGACGGGCGGTGTCGGCGGTCCGGGGCGCGTCCTCCGCGCCGCCCCCGGCACCCCCCTGGTCTGGTCGTGCCGTCATGTCCGCCACCCCCTCTCCGCTCGTCCCGACGATCGCTGCCGGCTCGTCTCCAGCACGGATCGCGCCGATGCCGCGAGTCTAGGCGGGAGGTCTGACACTCCGGACTCCCGGCTCATCAGCCCAGGTCAGCGGCGGAAGGTGGCGGACCGGAAGGCAGCCCGTCCGGCGGGCGGTCCGGACACGTACGGTGACGACCGTCGGCGTTTCCCCGCCGCCCCACCGCTCGCCCGGTCGGCCGCGCACGGGATGCCGGGCCCCTCCGGAGCGGGCAGGGTGACCAGCGCCAGCACGTCTTCCCGACGTATTCGACGCACCGGACGAGCACCGGACGAGCAGACGAGGACCCGCCCATGTCCGTGACCGCTACCGCATCCCGCCGCCGGCGCCGTCTCGGCGTCGCCGCCGGGGTCTCGCTCCTCGCCCTCGCCGCCACCGGCTGCTCCGGCCTCGGCCGCACCGCCGTGGGCCCGGTGACGTACACGACGGAGCGCGAAGCGGTGGTGCAGGTGAACAGCCCCTCGGTGCGCGGCTGCCACCGGATCGCCCCGGCGGGAGCCCACGAGGTGGAGAACGGGACGCTGGTCGACGTGATCCTGTACCGCACCCGCGACTGCACGGGACGCGGGACGACGTACGTGCCGACCCGGTTCAGCGATGTGACGGCGCCGGGCAGCGGCCCGTGGCGCAGCTACAGCTTCGTGCACTGACGTGCGGCGGCCGGTGGCGCGGCCACGGCCTCGTGCGTGCGCGGACGGGCGGCAGCCCCGAGAAGCACCGCCCGGCTTCGTGCGCGGACGGGCGACAGGCCGGGGAGCGCCGCCGCCCGCGGAGGCACGGGCGGACCGCCGGTCAGGGCACGGGGCGGGCGAGCAGCCAGGTGCCGTCGTCGGTGAGGGTGCGCTCCACCGCGAGTCCGGCCGCCGCGAGATGCCCGGCGAGCTCCTCGTCGGACAACTCGCGCGACAGGAAGGTCTGCGTCCACCGCGCGTCGTCGACGTGATATTCGGCGCGCACCGAGCGCACGCCGTCGCCCACCGGGTCCGCGGAGACGATCCGGATCAGGCAGCCCGACGCGTCGGTCCGCTCCCACGGCAGCTCCGACCGGTGCGCCACGCCCTCGCGCTGGACGAGGACGATCCCGTCGTCCCGTACATGGGCACGGCAGACGCGCAGCATCCCGTCGCGCACCCGGTGCTCGCCCGCGTGGACCAGGAACGAGCCGAGCAGCACCACGTCGAACCGCTCGTCACCCAGGTCCAGCGACTCGATAGGGCTCCGCACCGTGCGCGCCCCGGCGATCTGCTCCAGCATCTCCGGCGACTCGTCCACCGCCGTCACCCGGAAACCGCGCTCCACCAGCGGATGCGTCACCCGCCCGGCGCCGCACCCCAGTTCGAGCAGGCTCGCCCCGGCCGGGGCGACGCCGGCGATCACGTCCGGCTCCTCGCCCACGGCCAGCCGGCGGTACAGCTCCACCGCGCAGCCGTCCGGTGTGATGGCTCCGGGACCGGTCCCCGCGTATCCCTCACGTACCAGTGATTCGCTCATGGGGAACCAACGATCCGCCTCCGGGCCCGGTTCCCCGCCGACCGCCGCCGAGCCGGTTCCGGCCGGGTGTTCCCGGCCCTGCGGGCCGCTCCACTCCGCGTCCGCCGCCGGGTGGGTCCATGCTGGGAAGTGAGGTGATCGCCATGCGTACCGGCAGTGAACCCACGACCGCCCGCAGTCCGCTGCGGCTACGGCTCTGGCTGAGCCTGTGGGGAACGGCCTGGGCCCTCTTCGGTCTGGTGGCCTTCGCGCTGAACGGACGGCCGGGCTGGGCGGCGGCGTGCGGGGTGGTACTGCTGCTCACGGTGGTGGACCTCTGCGTGGTGACGTACCGCATGCGCCAGGGTGCGCACTTCCAGCCGGGCCGGGACGTCCCGCCGTACGAGCCGGACCGCGGCGACGGCCGCCCGCGCAGGCCGCCGCGCTGACCGGACCGGCCGGCTCCTCAGGACCGTTCGTCGAACTTCGCGGCGCGCAGATACTCCGGCTGCGGGTCCAGCGCCGCCGCCAGGCGGAAGTGCCGGGTCGCCCGCTCCGGGCTGCCGGAGCGTTCGAAGGTGCGGGCCAGGGCGAAGTGGGCGAACGCGTTGTCCGGCTCACGCTCCAGCACCAGCTCGAACTCGAGCTCGGCGGGGCGCAGTTGTGCGGCCGCGAAGAAGGCACGGGCCCGCAGCAGCCGGGCGGCGGTGTTCTCCGGGTGGGCGGCGATCACCGAGTCGAGGAGCTTGACGGCGCCGCGGGGGTCCCGCGCGTCGAGCAGTCGCTCGGCGGCACGGAAGTCGATGACGTCGGTCTCCGGATTCCTCTCGGGCACGATCGCGTCCTTTCCTGTCCTGGTTCCCGCGAAGCTCGCGCGCTCCCCGGACGCGCGCCATCGCGGCGCCCGCGGCCGCGCACGCTTCCCTCGTGCGCGCCCTCTCAACGTCCGCTCCGGCTCCGGTATTCCGGCGGGCCGTGAGCCGGACCGCTCCGTGGCCGGGGTTCCCGGACGGTCCCCCGGCCCGGCTCAGCGGGCGGCGGCCGCCCTGCGGACCAGTTCGTCCCAGACCGCGTCGACCCGCGACACCAGCGCCTCGCGCGAACCGTCGTTGTCCACGATCAGGTCGGCGACGGCACGGCGCTCCTCGCGGGTCGCCTGGGCGGCCATCCTGGCACGGGCGTCGGATTCGGTCATACCGCGCAGCCGTACGAGCCGGTCGAGCTGGGTCTCCGCGGCGGCGTCGACGACCACGACCAGGTCGTAGAAGGGAGCGAGCCCGTTCTCGGTGAGGAGCGGCACGTCGTGGACGACGACGGCGTCCTCGGGGGCCGCCCGTTCCAGCTCGGCCGCGCGGGCGCCGACCAGAGGGTGGACGATCGCGTTCAGCGCGGCCCGGCGTTCGTCGTCGGCGAAGACGAGCGTGCCCAGCGCCGGGCGGTCCAGGGTTCCTTCAACGGTCAGGATGCCCGGCCCGAACTCCTCGACGACGGCCGCGAGTCCGGGCGTACCCGGCTCGACGACCTCGCGGGAGATCCGGTCGGAGTCGATCAGGACGGCCCCTCGCTCGACGAGCAGCCGCGACACTTCGCTCTTGCCGGCGCCGATACCACCGGTCAGGCCCACTTTCAGCATGGGCCGCAGCCTACGGGCCGGGCGGGGGCGCTCAGCCCTCGCCCTCCCGTTCGGCGAGGAAGCGCTCGAACTCGCGGCCGATCTCGTCGGCGGACGGCAGGTCGGCCGGTTCGGCGACCAGGTTGCCGCGGGTCTCGGAGCCGGCGACGGCGTCGTACTGGTGCTCAAGGCCCTCGACCAGGGAGACCAGTTCCTCGTCGCCCTGGCGGATCTGCCGGTCGATCTCGGTCTGGGTGCGGTGCGCCTCGGTGCGCAGGGTGTGCGCGAGGGCGGGCAGCACCAGGCCGGTCGCGGCGGTGATCGCCTCCAGGGCGGTGAGGGCCGCGTCCGGGTAGGCGGAGCGGGCCACGTAGTGCGGTACGTGGGTGGCGACCCCGAGGACGTCGTGGCCGGCCTCCATCAGCCGGTACTCGATGAGGGCCTCGGCCGAACCGGGCACCTGCGCCTCGTCGAAGGGGCTGCGGTGGCCCGGCATCAGGTCGGTGCGGTTGCCGTGCGGGGTGATGCCGACGGGGCGGGTGTGCGGGACGCCCATCGGGATGCCGTGGAAGTTCACCGCGAGCCGGACGCCGAGGCGCTCGACGATCTCCTGGACGGCGGTGGCGAACCGCTCCCACTCCACGTCCGGTTCCGGGCCCGACAGCAGCAGGAAGGGCGCGCCGGTGGCGTCCTGGACCACCCGGACCTCCAGGGTCGGGGCGTCGAAGGACGTCCAGCGGTCACGCCGGAAGGTGAGCAGGGGACGCCGCGCGCGGTAGTCCACGAGCCGGTCGTGGTCGAAGCGCGCGACGACCTGGTGCGGAAGCATCTCCAGCAGGCCGTCGACGATCTGCTCGCCGGTCTCACCCGCGTCGATGTAGCCGTCGAAGTGGTAGAGCATGACCAGGCCGGCCGACTCCTGTGCCAGCGCCATGTCGACGACGGCCAGGCCCTTCGGCTCCCATTCGTACAAACTCTGCGGATCAGGCACGGTTACCGCTCCTCCTCGTGTTCCTAGACGAGAACGCGACCGGCGGCGCGGGCATTCCCCGTGCCCGGACCTTTCCCCGCCGGGATCGGGTCACGGCCCGTCAGCCGCCCCGCCCGTACGGATGTTTCGCCGGCGTCGCCGCGCACCGATCCTGGTCCGGACCTTGACGGGCCCGCGCGCCGTCCCTACCGTCACTGGGCGTCTCGTCCGGCACCACGCTCCGCGGTCATGGACGAGAGAGCCCCTGTACGCACGTTCCGGATGCGACTCCCCCGACGGGAAGGCCCCCCATGCGCACCCGCTCCCCCCTCACCGTCCTGCTCGCCGCCGCCCTCACCGCGGGCGGCCTCACCCTGGCCGGTGCCGGTCCCGCGCACGCCGCGGTCATCGACGTGAGCACCGCGGCCCAGCTCAAGACGGCGCTCGCGGGCGTCTCCCCCGGCGACACGATCCGGCTGGCCGACGGCACCTACACCGGGAACTTCAAGGCCACCCGGCCGGGCTCCTCCGGGGCGCGGATCACCCTCACCGGCTCCGGCAAGGCCGTCCTGGCCGCGGGCGGCGGGTACGGACTGCACCTGAACGGCGCCTCGTACTGGACCGTCCGGGGGATCACGGTCAAGGGCGGCCAGAAGGGCATCATGGCCGATGCGGCGAACGGGGTCGTGATCGATTCGGTGACCGTGCACGACCTGGACATGGAGGGCGTCCACTTCCGCAATTCCAGCAGGGACGGCGTCCTGAAGAATTCACGGATCCACGACACCGGCCAGAACGGGCGCGGCATGGGCGAGGGCGTGTACGTGGGTTCGGCGGGCGGCCTCTCCGACCGCAGCGACAACGCGCAGATCCTGAACAACATCATCGGGCCCGGCGTCGGCGGCGAGTCCGTCGACATCAAGGAGGGCACGACCGGTGCACGGATCATCGGCAACACCTTCGACGGCGACGGACTGACCGGCGCCAACTACGACGACTCCTGGGTCGATGTGAAGGGCAACAACGTGCTGGTCGAGGGCAACAAGGGCTCCCGCACCACCAACAACGGCTACGAGACCCACACCCAGCAGAGCGGCTGGGGCTGCGGCACCGTCTTCCGGAACAACTCCTCGGACCTCACCGGGGCCACCGGCGACAAGCAGCTCGCCGTCAACGTCACCCACCACAGCTCCACGTGCCGCACGACGGTGTACGCGAGCAACACCGTCACCGGCGGCAAGGGGCTGACGAACATCGCCGTCACCCCGTAGCCGCCCCGGCTCCCGTGGACGCGAGTGAGGCCCGCCCCCCGAAGGGAGCGGGCCTCACCTACCGCTGTACAGCTACCGCAGCCGATCGGCCGCCGGGGTCAGAGCGTCAGCTCTGGCCGCCCGCGAGCTTCTCGCGCAGCGCGGCAAGGGCCTCGTCCGACGCCAGGGCGCCGGAGTTGTCCGCCGACTCCGAGGAGTAGGAGCCGCCGCCACCGCTGCCGCCGGAGGCGGCCGGAGCAGCGCCGGCCGGGGCGGCAGCGCCCTCGGCCGCAGCAGCCTCGTCGGCCTCGCGGGACTTGATGACCTGGGCCTGGTGCTGCTCGAAGCGCTGCTGCGCCTCGGCGTACTGGGTCTCCCAGACCTCGCGCTGCGCCTCGAAGCCCTCGAGCCAGTCGTTGGTCTCGGGGTCGAAGCCCTCGGGGTAGATGTAATTGCCCTGGTCGTCGTAGGACGCGGCCATGCCGTACAGGGTCGGGTCGAACTCGACCGAGGCCGGGTCGCCACCGAAGGACTCGTTGGCCTGCTTCAGCGAGAGGCTGATGCGACGGCGCTCGAGGTCGATGTCGATGACCTTGACGAAGATCTCGTCGTTGACCTGGACGACCTGCTCCGGGATCTCCACGTGGCGCTCGGCCAGCTCGGAGATGTGGACCAGACCCTCGATGCCCTCGTCGACGCGGACGAACGCACCGAACGGAACGAGCTTGGTGACCTTACCCGGGACGACCTGACCGATCTGGTGCGTCCGGGCGAACTGCTGCCACGGGTCTTCCTGCGTCGCCTTGAGCGACAGGGAGACGCGCTCGCGGTCCATGTCGACGTCGAGGACCTCGACGGTGACTTCCTGACCGACCTCGACGACCTCGGAGGGGTGGTCGATGTGCTTCCAGGACAGCTCGGAGACGTGCACGAGACCGTCGACGCCACCCAGGTCCACGAAGGCACCGAAGTTGACGATCGAGGAGACGACGCCGGAGCGGACCTGACCCTTCTGCAGGGTGGTGAGGAACGTCTGGCGAACCTCGGACTGGGTCTGCTCGAGCCAGGCGCGGCGGGACAGGACCACGTTGTTGCGGTTCTTGTCCAGCTCGATGATCTTCGCCTCGAGCTCCTTGCCCACGTAGGGCTGGAGGTCGCGGACACGACGCATCTCGACGAGCGACGCCGGGAGGAAGCCGCGGAGGCCGATGTCGAGGATGAGACCACCCTTGACGACCTCGATGACGGTACCGGTGACGATGCCGTCCTCTTCCTTGATCTTCTCGATGGTGCCCCAAGCACGCTCGTACTGAGCACGCTTCTTCGAGAGGATCAGGCGGCCTTCCTTGTCCTCCTTCTGGAGAACCAGGGCCTCGATCTCGTCGCCGACCTTGACGACCTCGTTCGGGTCGACGTCGTGCTTGATCGAGAGCTCGCGGCTCGGGATGACACCTTCGGTCTTGTAACCGATGTCGAGGAGAACCTCGTCCCGGTCAACCTTGACGATGACACCATCAACGATGTCGCCGTCGTTGAAGTACTTGATCGTCTCGTCGATCGCCGCGAGGAACGCGTCCGCGTCGCCGATGTCGTTGACCGCAACCTGCGGAGTGGTGGCGGTGGTCTCGGTGCTGCTCGTCATGTGGGAAAGGGCTCCGGTACGGACAGAGAGTCGTAGGTACTGCTACGCCGAAAGCCCGTATCGCCTCTGCAGAAGCCGGACAGCCTGGAAAGCGCGCAATCCGTTTCCGGAGAGACGCCTCGACAACCGAGGGGACATGCAACAGACGCGAGCGCGGCCTGCTAGGTCTGAAGCGCGCAGGCTCGCAGCGCAACTTGTAGCATACGGGGGCAGCCGGACAGGGTCAATGCGCGAAGGCGCACACCCGGGGCGGAACGCCCCATTCCCGGCGCAACTCGTGTTCTCCGAGGCCGCGTCGGCCCGGGAACATCACGGCACGTCGTCGCGGACACGGGTCCGTCCCGGAGGGATGCCCCCCTGGTACGTACCGCGCGCGGCGGGTGAAGGCAAACTACAACGACGGGCACGATGAGCCAAGAGATCCACGGGACCTACTCCGCGGAAGCGGCGGAATCCGCCGAGCCGGAGGCCACCCGCCGCCCCGCAGGCGAGGCGGAGAGCAGCCGGGCCAGCCGGGGCTGGTGGGACCGGAACGCCGACGAGTACCAGAGCGATCACGGCGGGTTCCTGGGGGACGACCGCTTCGTGTGGGGGCCGGAGGGGCTGGACGAGGCGGAGGCCGCCCTGCTGGGGCCCGCCGCGGCGCTCAGAGGCCTCGACGTACTGGAGATCGGGGCCGGGGCAGCCCAGTGCTCGCGCTGGCTGGCGGACCAGGGCGCCCGCCCGGTCGCCCTCGACCTCTCGCACCGCCAGCTCCAGCACGCCCTGCGCATCGGCGGGGACGTGCCCCTGGTCGAGGCGGACGCGGGCCGGCTGCCGTTCCGCGACGGCTCCTTCGACCTGGCCTGCTCCGCGTACGGGGCCGTCCCGTTCGTCGCCGACCCCGTCCAGGTGTTCCGCGAGGTGCGCCGGGTGCTGCGGCCCGGCGGGCGCTGGGTGTTCTCCGTGACGCACCCGATCCGCTGGGCGTTCCCGGACGAGCCCGGACCCGAGGGCCTGTCCGTCGCCGCCTCCTACTTCGACCGCGTCCCCTACGTCGAGCAGGACGGGAGCGGGACCGCCGTCTACGTGGAGCACCACCGCACCCTCGGCGACCGGGTCCGGGACGTGGTGGCGGGCGGCTTCCGGCTGGTCGACCTGGTGGAGCCGGAATGGCCCGCGTGGAACCACCAGGAGTGGGGCGGCTGGTCCCCGCTGCGCGGCAACCTGATCCCGGGCACGGCGATCTTCGTCTGCGAACGGGACTGACCGGTCCGGGGCGGCGGCCCCGCGCCGGGCGCGCCCGTACGACACTGGGGGCGTGATCCGCACCGAAGCCCTGGACCGCCTGCCCGTCCGCACCGCCGTGCCCGCCCTGGAGCGGGCGCTCGACGACCGGGGCGTCGCCGTCCTGTGCGCCCCGCCCGGCACCGGCAAGACCACGCTCGTCCCGCTGGTGCTGGCCGGCCTGACCGGGGACGGCCCGGTGCGCCGGGTGCTGGTGGCCGAGCCGCGCCGGATCGCCGCGCGGGCCGCGGCGCGGCGGATGGCCTGGCTGCTGGGCGAGCGGCCGGGCGAGCGGGTCGGCTTCACGGTGCGCGGCGAGCGCGTGGTGGGGCGGGGGACGGTGGTGGAGGTCGTGACCACCGGGGTGCTGCTCCAGCGGCTCCAGCGGGACCAGGAGCTCGCCGGGGTGGACGCGGTGATCATCGACGAGTGCCACGAGCGGCATCTGGACGCGGACACGGCCGCCGCTTTCCTGCTGGACGTGCGGGAGGCGATCCGGCCCGATCTGCGGCTGGTCGCGGCGTCCGCGACGACCGACGCGGAGGGCTGGGCTCGACTGCTGGGCGACGCCCCGGTCGTCGAGGCGGGGGGCGTGTCGTACCCGGTGGAGGTGGTCTGGGCCCCGCCCGCCCGGCCGGTGCGGCCTCCGCACGGGATGAGGGTCGATCCGGCGCTGCTGACGCATGTGGCGGCGACCGTGCGTCGGGCGCTCGCGGAGCGGGAGGGGGACGTGCTCTGCTTCCTGCCGGGCGTCGGCGAGATCGGCCGGGTCGCCGGGCAGCTCGCGGGGGTGGACGCGGAGGTCCTCCCGGTCCACGGGCGGGCACCGGCGGCGGTGCAGGACGCGGTGCTGGCCGGTTCCGCCGGGCGGCGGCGGGTGGTCCTGGCGACCTCGGTGGCGGAGTCGTCCCTGACGGTGCCGGGCGTCCGGGTCGTGGTGGACTCGGGCCTCGCGCGCGAGCCCCGTACCGACCATGCCCGCGGGCTGAGCGCCCTGACGACCGTGCGGGCCTCGCAGGCGGCGGGGCGGCAGCGCGCGGGGCGGGCGGGCCGGGAGGCTCCGGGGACGGTGTACCGGTGCTGGGACCAGGCCGAGGACGGGCGGCTCGCACGTTTCCCCGCCCCGGAGATCAAGGTCGCCGACCTCGCCGCGTTCGCACTCCAGGCGGCGTGCTGGGGCGACCCGGACGCCTCCTCGCTCGCCCTGCTGGATCCGCCGCCGGCCGGGGCGATGGGCGCGGCCCGCGAGGTGCTGGCGGCGGTCGGCGCGGTGGACGCGGACGGCCGCGTCACCGGGCGCGGCGTACGGATGTCCCGGCTGGGGCTGCACCCCCGGCTGGCGCGGGCCCTGCTGGACGGCGCGGCGGAGGTCGGGGCCCGGCGGGCGGCGGAGGTGGTGGCGCTGCTGAGCGAGGAGCCGCCGAGGGAGTACGGGGACGATCTCGCCGCGGCGCTGCGGACGGCCCGCAGGGGCCAGGACGGGTACGCGGCTCGCTGGAAGCAGGAGGTGCGCCGCCTGTCGTCGTCGCTGGGTCCGGAGCCGGGGGCCGGGTCCGACCGGGGCACGGGGCACGGCTCGGGGGCCGGGTCCGGGGGTGCTTCCGCCGGGCTGTCCGACGACGCGGCCGTCGGGCTCGTCGCCGCGGCGGCCTTTCCGGAGCGGGTGGCGCGTGCTCGGGGCGACGGGGCGTTCCTGATGGTGTCGGGTACGGGCGCGGAGCCGCGGGAGGGGTCGCGGCTGCGCGGCGCGCCCTGGCTGGCGGTGGCGGTCGCGGACCGGCCCTCCCACGCGGCGTCGGCACGGGTGCGGCTGGCGGCGGTGATCGACGAGGCCACGGCCCTGGCGGCGGCCGGGCGGCTGCGGGTGCGGGGCGAGGAGGTCCACTGGGCGGACGGCGACGTGGTGGCCCGTTCGGTGGACCGGCTGGGTGCGGTGGAGCTGGCGGTACGGCCGCTGAAGCAGCCCTCGGCGGAGCTGGTGCGCGAGGCACTGGTCGAGGGGCTGCGGCGCGAGGGGACCGGGCTGCTGCGCTGGAGCCGGGAGTCCGAGCAGCTGCGGTCGCGCCTGGCGTTCCTGCACCGGGTGCTGGGCCCGCCGTGGCCGGACGTGTCGGACGGGGCGCTGGTGGCCGGTCCGGACGCGTGGCTGGAGCCGGAGCTGTCACGGGCGCGGCGGCGCTCCGATCTGGGGCGGATCGACGCGGGCCAGGCCCTGCGGCGGCTGCTGCCGTGGGCGTCGGGTGAGGCGGCCCGGCTGGACGAGCTGGCGCCGGAGCGGATCGAGGTGCCGAGCGGGTCGCGGATCAGGGTGGAGTACGGCGGGGAGCAGCCCGTCCTCGCGGTGAAGCTCCAGGAGCTGTTCGGGCTGTCCGAGACGCCGCGGGTGGCCGGGGTGCCGGTCCTGGTGCATCTGCTCTCCCCCGCCGGGCGGCCGGCGGCGGTCACGGCCGACCTGGCGTCGTTCTGGCAGGACGGTTACCGGGCGGTGCGGGCGGAGCTGCGCGGCCGCTACCCGAAGCACCCGTGGCCGGAGGATCCCGCGACCGTACCGGCGACGCGCTTCACCACGGCTCGCCTCAAGCGGCAGGGCTAGCCAGGACCTCTCGTCCGGATCGTGCCGGGCTCGCGGGGTCCGGCACGATCCGAGCCGAAGGCCCCGCGACCTGCCGCCGCGATGCCGTAGCCGCCGGGGCGTGCGGTGGGAACCCGGCGGACAGCCCCTCGGCCGGGCGGCGGAGGGGCTGTGCGGCTGCGGTGCCGGAGAAGCGCCGGGAGCGGGGTCAGGGCTTGGCTGCCTCGGGGGGCTCCGTCGCCTCCGGGGCCGTCCCCTCCGGTGCCTTGACGGTGAGTTCGACGACGACCGAGGCGCCGCCCTCGGTGGTGAGGCGCAGCAGGTACGTGCCCTCGGCGTCGTCCGCGTAGATCTCCGGGAGGCGCAGCTTCCCCTCGGCATCCGTGGTCAGGCCGGTGAGCGTACGGACGGGCTTGCCCGCCGCGTCCTTGAAGTACGGGCCCTTGTCGTTGTCGGTGGTGCCCGCGCGGTCCTTGACCATGGTGGCCGTGACGGCCACTCCGGCGGCGGCGGCGTCCTGGTAGGTGGCCGCGACGGTGACGGCGTCGGCGAACTTCTCGCCGGGGGCGGCGACGAGCGCCTTGTCGTCGGTGCGGGCGATCGCGTCTGCCTGGCGGGCGGTGACGGTCGCCGCGTAGGTCAGGGTGCGCGGCCGGCCGGTCCCGGCGACGGCGGTCACGGTGAACTCCCCGGCCTTCTCGCCGGCCTGGAGCTCCGGTGCGGTGGCGGTGCCGTCGGCCCCGGTCCGTACCGTGACGGCCTTCCTGCCGCCGGCGAAGAGCGTGCCGGTGTCGCCGGTGACGGTGAAGGTGACGGGCACCCGGGCGAGCGGGGCGCCGAGCGCGTTGCGGGCGCGGACGGAGACCCGCTCGTCGAACGTCCTGCCCGCGGTGGCGCGCAGCGGGCCGGTGCCCGCGTTCTCCAGGGAGCCGAAGGTCTCGGACGGCGGCGACGGCTTGGGGGCGGGCGGCTTCGGAGCGGGGGGCTTCGGGGCCGGGCCGGTGGAGCCGTCGCCGGGCTTCGAGGTCCCTGTGCCCGGCTTGCCGCCCGGCTTGGACGGGGAGGGCTTCGGGCTGGGCGTCGCGCTCGGGCCGGTGCCCGGACGTGAGCTCGGGGTGGGGACGGGGGTGCTCGGGGTGGTGGGCAGCGTGCCGGTGCCGTCGGGGATCTCGTGCGTACCGCGCTGGTAGTAGGAGAACCAGGAGCGGACCGTGTTCAGGTACTCCCGCGACCGGTTGTAGCTCAGCACGGCCTGGTCGAGCTCGGCTCCGACGGCCAGGTCGCGGTCGTTGGCGCAGAGGTAGCGGCCCGCGGCGAGCGCCGCGTCGTAGATGTTGTTCGGGTCCTTGCGGCCGTCGCCGTTGGCGTCCTGCCCCCAGGAGGCCCAGGTCGACGGGATGAACTGCATCGGGCCGACCGCGCGGTCGTGGACCGCGTCGCCGTCGTAGGCCCCGCCGTCGGTGTCCTTGATCAGGGCGAAGCCCTGGCCGTTGAGGGCCGGGCCGAGGATGCGGGGGCTGGCGGTGCCGTCGGCGTCGACGCGGCCGCCGCGTGCCTGGCCGGACTCGACCTTGCCGATCGCCGCGAGGAGTTGCCAGGGCAGCCGGCAGGCGGGATCGGTGGTGGCGACGGTCCCCTCGGCCTGCTTGTACGCGGCGAGGATCGTCGCCGGGATGCCCGCTTCCGCGCTGCCGGCCGCCGGGAGGCTGCTGGACGAGCCGGGCCCGCCCGGCGTGACCAGGGGCGGAAGGTCGGTGTAGTAGGGCGAGTTGCCGGTCGCCGCGCCGTCGTTCCCGGCGCTCGCGGTGTCCTCCCCCGCGGCCCGGGGGTCAGCGTTGCCACCGGCCCCGTCGGCCAGGGTCGCCGCGGGCGCCTGCGAAGCCGCGAGCGCCGCCACGGCGGCCGCCGCCACCGCGGTGGTCGTGGCCCCCTTGCGCAGACGTCGGCGAATGTGCGCTGCCATACGTTCCGGTCCCTCCCCCTCGAAGGCTGCTCGCGCTCCCCAGCGCAACGACTTCAGCGACCCTACGGCACCTGGTGCGGGCGGAACACCGAGCCCTGACCGCTTCTTACTGTTTTTTCACGTTCGTGGCCGCACGTTGTTCTCCGGGCCACGGAAGGGCGTCCGAACGGTCCCGCATACTTGCCGCCATGCCGTTCACGCTCAGTCATGCCGCCGCCGTGCTCCCGGCGATCCGCCGGAACGGGACCCCCCCGGTGGCCCCTGTACCCGTCGGCGCTCGTCGCCGGTTCGTTCGCCCCGGACGTCACCTACTTCGCGGACACGGTGGTGCCCGGAGCGATGGAGTTCGGGTCGTTCACCCACACCTTCACCGGGATCGTCACGGTGAACGTGGCCATCGCCGCGGTGCTGGTCGCGGTGTGGGCGCTGCTGCGGGAGCCGCTGGTGGCGCTGTTGCCGACAGAGGTGCGGGGCCGCGTCCACGCCTTCGTCCGGGGACAGCGGTGGACGCGGGCATCGTTCGGGCCGTCCGCGTGGCTGCGGTTCGCGGTCTCCGGGGCGCTGGGCGCGGCCACCCATGTCGTGTGGGACGCGTTCACCCACCACAGCCGGTGGGGCACGGAGCTGGTGCCGGTGCTGAGCCGTACCTTCGGCGGCTTTCCGGGGTACCAGCTCGCCCAGTACGGGAGTTCGGCGCTGGCCCTCGTGGTCATCGGCTGGTTCGCCTCGACCGGGCTGCGGCGGACCGCACCGGCCCCGGCGCCGCAGGAGGTTTTGGTGCTCGGCCGCCGCGAGCGGTGGGGCGCCCTCGGTCTGCTGGCGCTGTGCGTGGCGGCCGGCGTCATCCACCGGTGCCTCCGCTGGTACGCCCACTTCGGCGGGGTGGAGAGCCCGCTCGACATCATCCCCACGGCCTGCTTCGGCGCGGGGGCGGGACTGGCGGCCGGGCTGCTGCTGTACGGGGTGTGGATGCTGCTAGGACCGCGGCGAGGACACGGACACCGGCCGGGTGCGAACGCCCCGCGCCCGGACGCGTCCGTGTCCGTACGGGAGGAGGACCGGGCGGGCCGGTCCCGTACGGAGGAGCCCCGAGCCGATGAGCCCCGTACGGAAGCGGCGGCCGGCCGGGGGTAGGCCCCGGCGCGGGTCGGGCCCGGAACCGGGACGCGGTTCCGGGCCCGACCTGTGACGCACGGGTCGCCGCTCGCTCAGTGCGCGGCGGACTCCCAGTCCGTGCCGACGCCGACCGACACGTCGAGCGGGGCGCGCAGTTCGACCGCGTTCGCCATCTCGTGGCGCACGATCTCCTCCACCCGCTTCCGCTCGCCCTCCGCGATCTCCAGGACGATTTCGTCGTGGACCTGGAGCAGCATCCGTGAGGTCAGCTCCGCCTCCCGCAGCGCCTTGTCCACCCGCAGCATCGCCACCTTCACGATGTCGGCGGCCGTGCCCTGGATCGGGGCGTTGAGCGCCATCCGCTCGGCGGCCTCGCGGCGCTGGCGGTTGTCGCTGTTCAGGTCGGGGAGGTAGCGGCGGCGGCCGAGGATCGTCTGCGTGTAGCCCGTGGCCCTGGCCTCCTCGACGACCCGGTGGAGGTAGTCCCGTACACCGCCGAACCGCTCGAAGTAGGTGTCCATGAGGACGCGGGCCTCGGCGGGGTCGATGTTCAGCTGCTGGGAGAGGCCGAACGCGGAGAGGCCGTAGGCCAGGCCGTAGGACATGGCCTTGATCTTGCGGCGCATCTCCGCGTCGACCGCGTCCTTCTCCACGCCGAAGACCTGCGAGGCGACCGTCGTGTGCAGGTCCTCCCCGGACGCGAACGCCTCGATCAGACCGGCGTCCTCGGAGAGGTGGGCCATCACCCGCAGCTCGATCTGGCTGTAGTCCGCCGTCATCAGCGTCTCGAAGCCCGCGCCGACGACGAAGCCCCGGCGGATCGCCCGGCCCTCGTCGGTGCGGACGGGGATGTTCTGCAGGTTGGGGTCGGTGGAGGAGAGCCGGCCGGTCGCCGCCACCGTCTGGTTGAACGTGGTGTGGATGCGGCCGTCGGCGGCGATCGTCTTGATCAGCCCCTCGACGGTGACCCGCAGCTTCGCCTGCTCGCGGTGGCGCAGCATCAGGACCGGCAGCTCGTGCTCGGTCTGCGCGGCCAGCCAGGCCAGCGCGTCCGCGTCCGTCGTGTACCCCGTCTTGGTCTTCTTCGTCTTCGGCAGGCCCAGCTCGCCGAAGAGGATCTCCTGGAGCTGCTTGGGCGAACCGAGGTTGAACTCGCGGCCGACCGCCGCGTGCGCCTCCTTCACCGCCTGCTGCACGGTCCCGGCGAACTGCTGCTCCATGGACTCCAGATGGGCCCGGTCGGCGGCGATCCCGTGCCGCTCCAGGCGGGCCAGGAGGATCGAGGTCGGCAGCTCCATGTCGTGCAGCAGCTCCGCCGCGCCCACCTCCTTCAGCCGGACGGTGAACGCGTCGCCCAGGTCGAGCACGGCACGGGCCTGCGCCATCAGGGCGTCCTGCTCGGCCCGGTCGTCCGCGCCGAAGGCCAGCTGCCCGTCGGCGGAGGCGGCCGGGGCCAGCTCACGCCCCAGATACTCCACGGCCAGCGCGTCCAGGGCGAACGAGCGGCGGCCCGGCTTCACCAGATACGCGGCGAGCGCCGTGTCCATCGTGACGCCTTCGAGCTGCCAGCCGTGCTCGGGGAAGACCCGCATCACGTTCTTCGCGTTGTGCAGCACCTTCGGACGGGAAGGGTCCGCGACCCACGCGGCGAACGCCCGCTCGTCGGCCTCGTCCAGCTGCGTCGGGTCCAGCCAGGCGGCCGAACCGTCGGCGGCGGCGAGCGCGACCTCGGTGACCGTGCCGGCCCCCAGCGACCAGGTGTCGACCGTCATGACGCCGAGCGGCTGCGCCCCGTGCTCCTCCAGCCACGGGCCGACCTCGCCGGAGCCGAGCACGGCCCCGTCCAGCTCGATCCCGGCGGCGGGCGCGGGCGGCTCGGCCTCCGCCGCCCCCGGATCGACGGCGAGCAGGCGCTCGCGCAGGCTCGGGTTGCGGATCTCCAGTATGTCGAGGATGCCGGTGACCGCCGTGCGGTCGTAGGGGGCGCGCTCCAGCTCGGCCGGGGTCTTCGGCAGCTCCACGTCCCGGACCATCTCGGTCAGCACCCGGTTCAGCTTCACCGCGTCCAGGTGGTCCCGGAGATTCTGCCCGGCCACGCCCTTGACCTCGTCGGCGCGCGCGATCAGCTCGTCGAAGGAACCGAACTGGTTGATCCACTTCGCCGCGGTCTTCTCCCCGACCTTCGGGATGCTCGGCAGATTGTCCGACGGGTCGCCGCGCAGGGCGGCGAAGTCCGGGTACTGCCGGGGGGTGAGCCCGTACTTCTCGACGACCTTCTCCGGGGTGAACCGGGTCAGCTCGGAGACCCCCTTGGTGGGGTACAGCACGGTCACGTTGTCCGTGATCAGCTGGAAGGAGTCCCGGTCGCCGGTGACGATCAGCACCTCGAACCCGGCCTCCTCGGCCCGGGTCGCCAGCGTCGCGATGACGTCGTCCGCCTCGAACCCGTCCACCGCGAACCGGTCCGCGTGCATCGCGTCCAGCAGCTCCCCGATCAGCTCGACCTGCCCCTTGAACTCGTCGGGGGTCTTGGAGCGGTTCGCCTTGTACTCCGGGAACTCCCGGGACCGCCACGTCTTGCGGGACACGTCGAACGCGACCGCGAAGTGCGTGGGCGCCTCGTCGCGCAGGGTGTTCGCCAGCATCGACATGAAGCCGTACACGGCATTGGTCGGCTGCCCCACCGCCGTCGTGAAATTCTCCGCGGGCAGGGCGAAGAACGCCCGGTACGCCAGGGAGTGCCCGTCCATGAGGAGCAGGCGCGGTCGGTTGTCTGCCGTCTTCTTCGATGCCGTCTCAGCCACGCCCCCGATCCTGCCACGGCCCACCGACAATGCGGACCTCCACGGCCCCGCACGGCCGTGACAGGATCGGTGGAGAGGACACAGACCCGTGGAAGAAGCGCTCGAAGGGGAGCAGCATCATGGCCACCAAGCCGCCGACCGGTGACCCGGTCCAGGACGCCCCGACGGTCGGACCGGCCCCGCACGCCGCCGCCGGGCTGCCCGCCGTCGCCCACTCCCTGCGCATCTCCCGGCAGCAGATGGGGGTGGGCCGCACCGCGCGCACACTCCTCAAGGTCAACCAGAAGGACGGCTTCGACTGCCCCGGCTGCGCGTGGCCCGAGGGCGAGAAGCGGCACACCGCCGAATTCTGCGAGAACGGCGCGAAGGCCGTCGCCGAGGAGGCGACGCTGCGCCGCGTCACCCCCGCCTTCTTCGCCGCCCACCCGTTGGCGGACCTCGCGGAGCGCAGCGGCTACTGGCTCGGCCAGCAGGGCAGGATCACCCAGCCGGTGTACCTCCCCGAGGGCGGCGACCGGTACGAGCCGGTGACCTGGGAGCGGGCGTTCGCGATCATCGCGGAGGAGCTGACCGCCCTCGGCTCCCCCGACGAGGCGCTCTTCTACACCTCCGGCCGCACCAGCAACGAGGCCGCCTTCCTCCTCCAGCTCTTCGCCCGCGAGTTCGGCACCAACAACCTGCCGGACTGCTCCAACATGTGCCACGAGTCCTCCGGCTCGGCCCTCACCGAGACCATCGGCGTCGGCAAGGGCAGCGTCTCCCTGGAGGATCTCCACCGGGCCGACCTGATCATCGTCGCCGGACAGAACCCCGGCACCAACCACCCCCGCATGCTGTCCGCCCTGGAGAAGGCCAAGAAGTCCGGGGCGCGGATCATCTCGGTCAACCCGCTGCCCGAAGCGGGCATGGAGCGGTTCAAGAATCCCCAGACCCCGCACGGCATGCTCAAGGGCACCCCGCTCAACGACCTCTTCCTCCAGATCCGCATCGGCGGCGACCAGGCCCTCTTCCGCCTCCTCAACAAGCTGATCCTGGCCGCCGAAGGGGCCGTCGACACCGCCTTCGTCGCCGAACACACCCACGGTTACGAGGAGTTCGCCCAGGCCGCCGAAGCGGCCGACTGGGACGAGACGCTGCGGGCCACCGGCCTCACCCGCGCCGAGATCGAGCAGGCCCTCTCGCTCGTCCTCGCCTCGGAACGCACCATCGTCTGCTGGGCCATGGGCCTCACCCAGCACAAGCACTCCGTGCCCACCATCCGCGAGGTCGTCAACTTCCTTCTGCTGCGCGGCAACATCGGCCGCCCCGGCGCAGGGGTCTGCCCGGTGCGCGGCCACTCCAACGTCCAGGGCGACCGGACCATGGGCATCTTCGAACGCCCCGCACCGGCCTTCCTCGACGCCCTCGACCAGGAGTTCGGCATCACCTCGCCCCGCCACCACGGCTACGACGTGGTCCGCGCCATCCGGGCGCTGCGCGACGGTGACGCGAAGGTCTTCTTCGCCATGGGCGGCAACTTCGTCGCCGCCACCCCCGACACCGCCGTCACCGAGGCCGCGATGCGCCGCGCCCGCCTCACCGTCCACGTCTCGACCAAGCTCAACCGCTCCCACGCCGTCACCGGGGCCCGCGCCCTGATCCTCCCGACGCTCGGCCGCACCGACAAGGACGTCCAGGCGAGCGGCAAGCAGTTCGTCACCGTCGAGGACTCCATGGGCATGGTCCACGCCTCCCGCGGCAACCTCGCCCCCGCGAGCCCCCACCTGCTCTCCGAACCGGCCATCGTCGCCCGCCTCGCGCGCGCGGTCCTCGGCGCCGGCTCCCGCACCCCGTGGGAGGAGTTCGAGCGGGACTACGCCACCATCCGCGACCGCATCTCCCGCGTCGTCGCCGGCTTCGAGGACTTCAACGCCCGCGTCGCCCGCCCCGGCGGCTTCGCCCTCCCCCACGCGCCCCGCGACGAGCGCCGCTTCCCCACCGCCACCGGCCGCGCCAACTTCACCGCGGCCCCCGTCGAGTACCCCGAACTCCCCGACGGACGGCTCCTGTTGCAGACCCTGCGCTCCCACGACCAGTACAACACCACCGTCTACGGCCTCGACGACCGCTACCGGGGCATCAAGGGCGGCCGCCGCGTCGTCCTGGTCAACCCCGAGGACGCCGCCGAACTCGGCCTCCCCGACGGCGCGTACACCGACCTCGTCAGCGAATGGAAGGACGGCGTCGAGCGCCGCGCCGACGGCTTCCGCATCGTCCACTACCCCACCGCGCGGGGCTGCGCCGCCGCCTACTACCCGGAGACCAACGTCCTGGTCCCCCTCGACTCCACGGCCGACACCAGCAACACCCCGGCCAGCAAGTCCGTCGTCATCCGCGTCGAGAACACCCGGAACGCCTGAGGGCCCGCACCCCTGAGCGTTCGCTCAGCCGTCTGATAGGAACGGTGCGGACAGCAACGAACCAGCGCACCCGAACGGAGCCGGACCCATGGGCGAGCACACCGAACCCCTCTTCCCGCAGGACGTCATCGACGAGTACGCGGCCCTCGGCGTCGACCTGCCCGCCCTCTTCTCCGCCGGCCACCTCGGCGAACGCATGGGCATCACGATCGTCGAGGCCGCCGCCGACCGCGTCGTCGGCACCATGCCCGTCGAAGGCAACACCCAGCCCTACGGACTCCTGCACGGCGGCGCCTCCGCCGTGCTCGCGGAGACCCTCGGCTCCATCGGCTCCATGCTCCACGGCGGCGCGTCCAGGATCGCCGTCGGCGTCGACCTCAACTGCACCCACCACCGAGGCGCCCGCAGCGGCCTCGTCACCGGCGTCGCCACCCCCGTGCACCGGGGCCGCTCCACCGCCACGTACGAGATCGTCATCACCGACGAACAGGACAAGCGGGTCTGCACCGCACGCCTCACCTGCCTCCTGCGCGACGCCCCCCGGCCCGGGGCGGACTGACCCGTCGCAGCACGCGGAACGGCCTGCCGACCGAGGCCGGCAGGCCGTTCACCGCACGGGCACAGACGTCAGGAGGGCAGGCACGGGGAGCTGAGGTAACAGGTCCCGCAGGAGGTGTAGCCGCCGACCACATGGCAGATCTGCCGGTAGTAGAAACCCTGGGTCTTCTTGCAGTAGCAGATCTTCTCGAACGTGGTGTCCGCCTTGGCCACCGTCCGGGGCACGAGCCTGCCCAGAATCCTGTCCCCGACCGAACTCATCATTCCGATCACAGCGTCTCCTTTTCAGCGGAAATGCAGATGCGACGAATCAGGCAGAAGCTAGCAGGATCGAATATCGAATCCCGTACATTCTGGATATAACCGCGGGCGACGCCACCCGCGCCCGCACCGCCGCAGCCCAGACCGGAGAAGGGGATTCCGGAGAACGGGATTCCGGATGCATCGCTTTCCGAACCGCTCCCCCGAATATTGATTGACAAGCCCCGGACCCCCATGCAAGATCATCCGGTCCGAACCGCTGACAGGGTGGGAAGATGCAGGCTTTTTGGGTGACGGGCGGAATCGCATCGGCGGTCGTGGCGTGCCTTTCGGCCGCACTTCTTTTGCGCAGGCGGTTCACCGTGGTGACGATCGAGGGAACCAGCATGGAACCCACTCTCTCGCCCGGGGACCAGGTCGTGGTGAAACGCCGCGGAATAGACCGGATCCGCTCGGGCGACATTGTCGTCCTGCTCCCTCCGCGGACACGGAACCACTATGAATCCCTCGACGGATCCGCCTGGAACATCAAACGCGCCGCCGCTGTCCCCGGTGACCCCGTCCCGGCCGGCATACCGGGCGCGGACGGTCTGACCGAGGTCCCCGCCGGCACCCTCGTGGTGTTCGGGGACAACCCCGACAGCATCGACTCCCGGCACCGGGGCCTCTTCTCCGCGGACCGGATGCTCGGCGTGGCGACCCGCAGACTGGGCGGTCCCGCGCTGTGAGCGACGACCTGGGGCGACGTCCGCAGACCCCCGCGGTCCGCTTCGGACTCCTGGGGCCTCTGAGGATCACGCGCGACGGCCACCCGATCCACGTCCCCGCCGACAAGCAGCGAACCGTCCTGGCCATGCTCATCGCACACCGGGGACGGGCCGTGCCGGTGGCCGCACTGACCGACGAGGTCTGGGGCAGCGCGCCACCCCGCTCGGCGGTGCCCAATCTGCGGACGTACATCATGCAACTCCGGCGGCTGCTGCGCCCGCTGGACCACCCGGATCACCCACGCCTGACCACGGGACACCGCGGATACACCCTCAGCATCACCGACGACGAACTCGACTCCGCCCGCTTCGAAGCCCTCACCGAGAAGGGCCGGCGGGCCGCGGCACGCCAGGACATGACCGAGGCGTCCCGCGCCTACCGCGGCGCCCTCGCCCTCTGGCAGGCGGACCCCCTGGAAGACGTGCCCCAGGGACCCGTCCTGCGAGGCGTCGCCGAGGAACTCGGCGAGAACCTCCTCCACACCTTCGAGAGCCACATCGCCGCCGAACTCGCCCTCGGCGAGGGGGCGTCGCTGATCGAACCCCTGCGCCGGATCATCCGGAGACATCCGCTCCGCGAGCGGCTGAGGAGCCAGCTGATGGTCTCCCTCTACCGGAGCGGCGACGCCGCCGCCGCGCTGACCGCGTTCACCGAGGCGCGGGACGTGCTGCGCCGCGAACTCGGCATGGATCCGGGCCCGGAACTCCTCGAAACCCACCAGGCCGTCCTGCGCCGCGCCGCCTCGCTCTCACCCGCCCGCACGACCGCCCGGCCGGCCGGGGGCACCACCGCGAAAACCACCGACGCACCTCGCCAACTCCCCCGCGAATCAGCGGTGTTCGTCGGCCGCCGACCGGAACAGGACCAGGCGCGCAGCGCTCTGCGCGCTCAGGCCGGAGAGACCGTCGGGGCACCGGTGGTCCTCTTCCACGGCCCTCCCGGCTCGGGAAAGTCCGCTCTGGCCCTGCGGGTCGCCCACTCCGTGAGCAGCTCCTACCCCGACGGCCGGCTCTACGCCGACCTGCGGGGCGGCGGACCGGACACCCGGCCGCCCGGACCCACCGACACCCTGAAACGATTCCTCAAGGCCCTGGGAGTGCCGGGCCACGAGATACCCGACTCCGCGGACGAGGCGGCGGCCACCTACCAGTCCGTACTCGCGGACAGGCGCGTCCTGATCGTCCTCGACAACGTGCCCGCACACGGCCGGGTCAACCCCCTCCTGCCCGCCGGTCCGCACTGCGCCGTACTCATCACCGGCATCGGCACCCTGCCCACCCTGGACGCCGTCCGCATCCCCGTGCACCCCCTGGACGCAGAGCACTCCGTCAGACTCCTCGCCGAGCTGACAGGCCGGGACCGGGTCACCGCCGAACCCGGACCGGCCGCGGAGATCGCCCGCCTGTGCCAGGGAAACCCACTGGCTCTCAGCATCATCGGCGCGCGCTGCACGAACCGCCCCGACCGGCTCCTCGCGGACGTCGCCGACCGGCTCCGCGACCCGCGGCAACGCCTCGACCAGCTCCAGGTCGCCGGACTCACCATGCGCTCCGGATACACCCTCAGCTACGCCGCCCTGCCGCGCACCGCCGGCCGGCGCTCCGCCGCGTTCGCCTTCAAGTGCCTCGGCCTGCTGGACCGGCCCTTCGACGGACGGCTCGCCGCGAAGACGATCGGCACCCCCCTGCCGGACACCGAACTCCTCCTGGAGGAACTCCTCGGCGTCGGCCTCCTGCGGTCCGTCGGCCGGGAACAGTTCGACATGCCCGTCCTCACCCGGCTCTTCGCACGGGAACTGGCGGCCTGCGAGGACGCGCCCTCGTGACCCCGCCCGCTCCCCGACCGCCCGGCACGACCCGGCAGGACCGTGCTCAGGAGACCACCGCCCGCGCCTCGTCCGTATCGCGGTAGCCGTCCGCCTGGATGGAGAACAGCTTCGCGTACGTGCCCGCGCGCGCCATCAGCTCCTCGTGGCTGCCCCGTTCCACGATCCGCCCGTCCTCCAGCACCACGATGGTCCCCGCCTCCCGGACGGCGCCGAGCCGGTGGGAGACCAGCAGACTGGTGCGGTCGGCGCGCTGCTCGCGCAGCCCCCGGTGGATCTCGTACTCCGCCTCCGCGTCCAGACCGGCACTCGGCTCGTCCAGGATCAGCAGGTCACGCCGGTCGCGCAGCAGCGTGCGGGCCAGCGCGAGCCGCTGCCACTGCCCCCCGGACAGGGCCACACCCGCCTGCCCGTCCTCATCGTCCTCCGCCTGATCGGTGAAGATCCGGCTCAGCAACGTGTCGTAGCCGCGGGGCAGCCCCGCCACCACCCCGTCCACCCCCGCCCGCCGGGCCGCCTCCTGAAGCCTCCCCCGGTCCGGCAGTGCCTCCAGGTCACCCACACCGATGTTCTCGGCGGCGGTCAGGTCGTAGCACATGTAGTCCTGGAAGAGGACGCTCATCCGACGCCGCAACTCCTCCACAGGCACGTCGCGGATGTCCACCCCGTCCCAGAGGATCTGCCCCCTCGTCGGATCGTAGAACCGGCACAGCAGCTTGATCAGTGTGCTCTTGCCCGCCCCGTTGAGCCCCACCAGCGCGACCGAACTCCCCTTGGCCAGCGTCAGATCGACCCCCCGCAGAATCCACGGATGGTCCTCGTCGTAACGGAACCAGACGTCCCGCAGCTCGATCCCGGCCCTCAGCCCGGACAGCTCCCCCGCCACCGCCTCCGACCGGACGGGCAGATCATCGGGAAGGGAGGTCACCTTGTCGTGGTAGCCGAACACCAGCAGCGCCTGGTGCGCGAAGGCCACGTTGTCGACCAGACCGGCCAGGGCCGCCTGGGTCCCCCCCACCGCCGCGACGAACGCCGTGACATCACCGACGCTCAGCGAACCCCGCGCGGCCGCGCGCACGGCCCACAGCAGACCCACGGCAGCCACCACGGTGGACAGCAGCGCCAGCAGTGACTGCGTACGCGCCTCGCGCCGGTCCACCGCCCGCTCCCCCGACTGCCGGACCGCCAGCTCACCGAGCATCCGCTCCCGCAGGAAATCCCCCAGCCCGAACAGTCTCGTCTCCTTGGCCCCCCGGACATCGGTGATCAGCAGCGAATAGAAGATCTGGCGCCGGGCCGACGCCGACACCCCCGCCAGCATGGTCACCCGCTGCCTCGACAGCACCAGCCGCGCGATCAGCGCCGGTACCGCCGCCGCCGAGACCAGAGCCGCCATCACCGGGCTCAGCACGGTCAGCGTCCCCAACAGACTCACCAGCGTGATCACATTGCGCACCGTGTCGAACAGCCCCGTGGTGACCGGCCCCATCGCACCGCCCGACGCCTGCAGCGCCATGCTCAGGTCATTGCGGAACTCCGGATCCTCGAACCGCGACAGGCCCCGGAAACCGTTGATCGAACGGTACAGCCGGTCCTGCATCGAACGGTCGAGCCTGCGGGCCAGTTCGTTCTGCAGATACGTCGACAGATGCGGCAGCACACCCGCCGCCAACCCCACCACCGCCAGCGCCACCGCCCACCGGACCACCTCGTCCGCACGGCCCGCGGCCAGGTCGTCGACGATGAACTTGGTGAACCACGCCGTCGCCGTCGGAAGAAGGCCGGAAACCACCATGATCAGGAGATACACCGCCGCCGGCAGCCGCCCGGCCCGCCAGCACAGCAGCCAGGCCGCCACCAGGTGGCGCACCAGCCACCGCGGGCCCCTGCGCTCACCGGCGGCCCCGGCGATCGGCCGCACCACGCTCACACCGCCGCCGACTCGCCCAGCACCGCCAGATCCGTGTGCGCCCGCACCACGACACCGTCCGGACCGACAGCCAGGAACGTCGGGAACGCCTCGATCCCCAGCGCACTCACCGCCCCGGCCGCCACCTCGTCCCGCAGCACGACCGCGTCGTCCGCCACCAGCGCCGCCAACTCCTCCGCCCGACGCCCCTCGCCGGACACCACCGCCAGCGCCGCCCGGCCGCGCGCCCGCGCCGCGAACCCCGGCGCGTGCTCATGGCAGGTGTCGCACTGCGCGTCGAAGAACGCGACCAGATCGGGCGCCTGCGCCGCCACCGCCCCGGGCAGCGCACGGCCCACCAGGACCCCGGGATCGTACGGCGCGAACGAAGGCCGCTCCGCGAGCCGTTCCAACTCGGCCGTGTGCTCCCGCAGCCTGCGCAGAACCGCGAACGTCAGCACCAGGTCGAACACGCACAGCGCACCCACCAGCACCAGGGCCGCGACAACGAACATCATGAGAACCACCTCGGTCGCACCGGCTCACTCACCCGCGGCCGGCATCACAGGTCGGGACGGAAAAGGGACATCAGATCGTCGAGGCGCACCACCAGGAACACCCCGAGCACGGCCGCCACCCCGGCGACGGCCACACCACCCGCATGGGGCGGCCACGCCGCCCCGGCACCCGTGACCGCGGCCGCCAGCCCACCGGCGCCCACCACCGCGAGAATCAGGTTGCGCACCACATGGACCCGCCCCAGCGGAGCGGACGACGCCCCGAAACACCGGCACGGAGCGGACCCGCCGGCCCGCAGCGCCAGCACGATCCCCGCGGCGAAGGCGCCGAGCAGAAGAACAGCCGCCAGAAACCCGGCGGGAACCGTGCGCCCCGGAACCAGCAGGACCAGCACCAGGAACTCCACACCGACCACCACGGCCGCGCACACCCGCGACACACGCCGGGGAAAGAGCCCCAACCGCACCACGGAGCCCGCGAACTCACGATAGGCCGCCGCACTGCGGACCTTCCCGACGAACGCCGCCAGGAACACCCCCGCCAGCAGAACCCGGCAGAACAGCACGAGATACGTCATGTGATCAACCCCCCGGACCCCCCGGACTCGACCGGACCACCGGCCCGGACCCCGCCGTGCGGCACACGGCACGCACGGCGGCCCTCCCCGGCAGCCTCAGCAACCGATGTAGCGCACGCTCGAACACTCACCGCACGCCGTCCGGCCGGCGACGATGTAACAGAGCCGGTAGATCTTCCGCCAGTCGGCCGTGCAGTAGCAGTACTCCCAGAAGCTGGCGTCCGCCGAGGCGTTCGCCTTCGGAACCAGACGCGCGAGCACCCGGTCACCCACACGGTTCATCGCAGAGAGCATGAGCCATTCCTCCCACAGGCCGCGAACAAGGACACCCGGCACTCCGCTCGGCAAGCCCCGCGCCAGGACACCCGCACGGTACGGACCCGCCGTAGAACGACCCGTACAGCCGGGCTACAGCGCACCCCCCGCACAACCGCCCGCCGACCACCCTCCGCGACCACGCCACCACACCCACGCACCCCCACCACGACCGCACCGCATTCCGGACGACGCACACCCATATCCGAGGCAGACACGGCAAGTTGAAGGAAACACACGGTCAACACCCTTGACGGCACAGCCCGTTCCATGACCTGCTGCAACAGCGACACCGCCCCGGCGGCACGGCACACACACCCCACACAGGTAACACTGCGTAACAACTGTGCCGTACACGAAACACCCCCGCCCCCACCCCCGCACCCCCCGCCACCCCCTCCCCGGCCCACACGCGCCCCGACCCGCGCGACAGCACCAAGATCACCCCAAGCCCCTTAGCAGAGCTGCGCGTTCTCACCATGTGGTCCCCTCGCAGTCCAGGCGAAACCGGCACATGTCCTCACAGGAAGCTCAAGCCTTGCTCAAGGGCATAACAAGAGAGTCACATCCGCCGCCGACCCATCCCGATGACCCCCGGCTGCGCTTAGAGTCACGGCCAGTCACCGCGCCGCCGGGCGCGTCTGCTGCACGGCCCTGTACCAACCCAGTACGGCCCGGCGAAGATCACGGCACCTCATGCCCGAGGAGCGCCGCGCCAGGGAAAGGACCCTCTCGTGCGACACCGTTCTTTGCACATACTCACCGCAGTGCTCACCACCGGAGCACTGACGCTCACCGCCTGCGGGTCGCGCGACGAAGGCAGCAAGGACAACGGAGACAGCGGTGGCAAGACCACCGTCGTCATCGGCGTCGACGCGCCCCTCACCGGCTCCCTCTCCGCACTCGGCCAGGGAATCAAGAACTCCGTGGACCTCGCGGCCAAGACCGCGAACAAGAACAACGAAGTCCCCGGCATCGAGTTCAAGATCGAAGCCCTCGACGACCAGGCCGTCCCCGCCTCCGGACAGGCCAACGCCACCAAGCTCGTCGGCAACACCGACGTCCTCGGCGCCGTCGGCCCCCTCAACTCCGGCGTCGCCCAGTCCATGCAGGGAGTCTTCGAGAAGGCCGACCTCGCCCAGGTCTCCCCGGCCAACACCAACCCCGCGCTCAGCCAGGGCGACAACTGGGGCAAGGGCGACATCAAGCGCCCCTTCAAGACCTACTTCCGCACCTGCGCCACCGACGTCGTCCAGGGCAAGTTCGCCGCCCAGTACCTCTACAACGACGCCAAGAAGAAGAAGGTCTACGTCGTCGACGACAAGCAGACCTACGGCGCCGGCCTCGCCGCCATCTTCTCCGCCGAATTCGAACGCCTCGGCGGCAAGGTCGTCGGCACCGACCACGTCACGGTCAAGGAGACCGACTTCTCCAGCACCGCCGACAAGGTCAAGAGCTCCGGCGCCGACTCCGTCTACTACGGCGGCCAGTACCCCGAGGGCGGCCTCCTCTCCGACCAGATCAAGAAGACCGGCGCCAAGATCCCCACCATGGGCGGCGACGGCATCTACGACCCCGCCTTCATCAGCGCCTCCGGCGAAGCCAACGACGGCGACTACGCCACCTCCATCGGCTACCCCGTCGAGGCCCTCCCGACCGCCAAGAAGTTCATCGAGGACTACAAGGCCGGCGGCTACAAGGACCCCTACGCAGCCTACGGCGGCTACTCCTACGACGCCGGATGGGCCATCATCCAGGCCGTCAAGGCCGTCGTCGCCGACAACGACGGCAAGCTCCCCGAAGACGCCCGCGCCAAGGTCACCGAAGCCATGGCCAAGGTCTCCTTCGACGGCGTGACCGGCAAGGTCTCCTTCGACGAGAACGGCGACACCACCAACAAGCAGCTCACCGTCTACCAGGTCCAGAAGGGCGCCTGGAAGGACGTCAAGAGCGCCACGTTCGAAGACTGACCCCCGCACAGCCCCGCCCCACCTGACCCCATCCGCGCGAGGGCGCAAACAGCGCCCTCGCGCGGAGTCATATCCGACAAGCTCATCGGAGGCCCTGCGGTGCACGAACTGCCGCAACAGCTGGCCAACGGCCTTGCCCTGGGCGCCCTCTATGGCCTCATAGCCATCGGGTACACCATGGTCTACGGCATCGTCCAGCTCATCAACTTCGCCCACGGCGAGATCTTCATGATCGGGGGCTTCGGCGCCCTCACCACCTACATCATGCTCCCCAGCGGGACGACCCTCCTGCTCGCCATCCCGCTCATGATCATCGGTGGTGCCATCGCCTCCGTCGCCGTGGCCACCGCCGCGGAACGGTTCGCCTACCGGCCCCTGCGCGGCGCCCCCCGCCTCGCCCCGCTCATCACCGCGATCGGCCTCTCGATCGTGCTCCAACAGCTCATCTGGGGCTTCTACCCCGACGCGAAGAAGCCCCGCAGCTTCCCCGAGTTCCAAGGCGAATCCTTCAAGCTGCTCGACAACCTCTACCTCCAGCGCGCCGACGCCTTCGTCCTCGTCCTCGCCCCGCTCTGCATGCTCGCCCTCGGCCTCTTCGTCGCCAAGAGCCGCAGCGGCCGCGCCATGCAGGCCACCGCCCAGGACCCCGACACAGCCAAACTCATGGGCATCAACACCGACCGCATCATCGTGATGGCCTTCGCCATCGGCGCCGCCTTCGCCGCCGTCGCCTCGGTCGCCTACGGCCTCGACAAGGGCCAGATCAACTTCGAGATGGGCTTCATCCTCGGACTCAAGGCCTTCACCGCCGCCGTCCTCGGCGGCATCGGCAACATCTACGGCGCCATGGTCGGCGGCGTCGTCCTCGGCCTCGCCGAAGCCCTCTCCATCGCCTACATCGAAGAGATCCCCGGCATGCAGCAGCTCGGCGGCGGCGCCTGGGCCAACGTCTGGGCCTTCGTCCTCCTCATCGTCGTCCTCCTCGTCAGGCCACAAGGCCTACTCGGCGAGCGCGTCACGGATCGGGCGTGATACCGATGACCACCCAGACCCACGAGACGACGCCCCTCCTCGCCATCCCCACGGCGGCAGCCCGCGCGGCCACCACCATCGGAGCCGCCCTCACCCTCGGCTCCACCTTCCTCGCCTGGACCTGGACCGCCAAATTCCCCGGCGACCTCACCGTCACCGGCTACCCCGGCGGCCTCCAGGTCCTCACCCTCGTCGGAGCCGCCCTCACCCTGCTCTTCGCCCTCTCCGGCTACGGCATCAAGGGCCTCGGCTGGCTCACCCCCGGCGGCACCAACAGCCCCGTCCGACTCGCCGCACTCGGCGTCCTCGGCACCACAGGCTTCACCGTCGGCGCCATCTCCGTCGAACTCGGCGGAGTCGTCAACCTCGAACCCGGCGCCTGGCTCGCCCTCACCGGCGCGATCATCACCGTCGCCGCGTCCCTCGGCCTCCCGCACGACCAACCCATCACCGACACCGCCCGGCCCAACACCCTCGACCGATTCCTCAACAGCCTCCGCGCCCCAGCGCCCGGACGCCCCAAGGAACTCCCCTCCTGGGCCGAAATCCTCATCATCGTCGCCGCCTTCGGCATCGGTCTCTTCGTCGTCACCTACGGCATCGACACCGAATACCCCGAACTCTTCACCGGCTACATGATCATCACCGCCTTCGCCGTGGCCGCACTCTTCAAGGCCGGCCTCATGGCCCGCCTCTCCGCGCTCACCACGAAGTACCGCTCCATCGCCGTCGCCGCGGCCTTCGTCGCCGCAGCCGTCTTCCCGTTCACCCAGACCACCGACCAGTACACCCTCATCGCGGTCAACATCCTCATCTTCGCGACCGTGGCACTGGGCCTGAACATCGTCGTCGGCCTCGCCGGACTCCTCGACCTCGGATACGTCGCCTTCCTCGGCGTCGGCGCCTACACCGCCGCCCTCGTCTCCGGCACCAGCGCATCCGCCTTCGGCGTCCAGTTCCCCTTCTGGGCCTCCGTCCTCACCGGCGCCGTCGTCTCCCTCATCTTCGGCGTCGTCATCGGAGCACCCACCCTCCGCCTCCGCGGCGACTACCTCGCCATCGTCACCCTCGGCTTCGGCGAAATCTTCCGCATCGCCGTCGGCAACCTCGACGGCGTCTCCGGACCACGCGTCACCAACGGCCCCAACGGCGTACCGAACATCCCCGACCTCAACTTCTTCGGATACGACTTCGGCGAATCCCACACCGTCCTGGGCTTCGAACTCGGCGCCTACGCCAACTACTACATGCTCATGCTGCTCGCGATGATCCTCGTGGTCCTCGTCTTCAGCCGAGCCGGCAGCTCCCGCATCGGCCGCGCCTGGGTCGCCATCCGCGAGGACGAGACCGCCGCCACCGCCATGGGCATCAACGGCTTCCGCGTCAAACTCATCGCCTTCGCCCTCGGCGCCACCCTCGCCGGCATCGCCGGCACCGTACAGGCCCACGTCCAGAGCACCGTCGTCCCCGAGATGTACGTCTTCGCCGGACCCGTACCGCCCAACTCCGCCTTCCTCCTCGCCGCCGTCATCCTCGGCGGCATGGGAACCATCAGCGGACCCCTCATCGGCGCGGCACTCCTCTACATGATCCCGGCCAAGCTCCAGTTCCTCTCGGACTACCAACTCCTCGGCTTCGGCCTGGCCCTCATCCTCCTCATGCGCTTCCGCCCCGAAGGCCTCATCGCCAACCGCCGGGCCAAGCTGGAGTACCACGACACCGGCCAGCTCGACGTACCCGACGAAAAACTGGCCGGCACCACCCCCGGCACCACGAAGGCGGGGGCGTGACCACCATGACCACCACGACCGAAACCGCCACCACGGTGCTCGACGCGAGCGGCGTCACCATGCGCTTCGGCGGACTCACCGCCGTACGCAACGTCGACCTCACCGTCACAGCAGGCGAGATCGTCGGGCTCATCGGCCCCAACGGCGCCGGCAAGACCACCTTCTTCAACTGCCTCACCGGCCTCTACGTCCCCACCGAGGGCAAGGTCAGCTACAAGGGCACCGTCCTGCCGCCCAAGCCCCACCTCGTCACCCAGGCAGGCATCGCCCGCACCTTCCAGAACATCCGGCTCTTCGCCAACATGACCGTCCTGGAGAACGTCCTCGTCGGACGCCACACCCGCACCAAGGAGGGCCTCTGGTCCGCCCTCCTGCGCGGCCCCGGCTTCAAGAAGGCCGAAGCCGCCTCCCACGCACGCGCCATGGAACTCCTGGAGTTCATCGGCCTCCAGGACAAGGCCGACCACCTCGCGCGCAACCTCCCCTACGGAGACCAGCGCAAGCTGGAGATCGCCCGCGCACTCGCCAGCGACCCCGGCCTCCTCCTCCTGGACGAGCCCACCGCCGGCATGAACCCCCAGGAAACCCGCGTCACCGAAGAGCTCATCTTCGCCATCCGGGACATGGGCATCGCCGTCCTCGTCATCGAGCACGACATGCGCTTCATCTTCAACCTCTGCGACCGCGTCGCCTGCCTCGTCCAGGGCGAAAAGCTCGTCGAGGGCTCCCCCGGCGAGGTCCAGGCCGACGAACGCGTCGTCGCCGCCTACCTCGGCACCCCCTTCGAAGGCGCCCCCGGCGCCGACGAACTCGCCGAGGTCGAAGCAGCCGAGGCGCACAGCACCACCCGCACGGAAGGGGAAACCCAGTGACCGCCCTGCTCGAGGTCGAAGACCTCCGCGTCGCCTACGGCAAGATCGAAGCCGTCAAGGGCATCTCCTTCTCCGTCGAGGCCGGCCAGGTCGTCACCCTCATCGGCACCAACGGCGCGGGCAAGACCACCACCCTGCGCACCCTCTCCGGGCTCCTCAAGCCCTCCGGCGGACGCATCACCTTCGACGGGAAACCCCTCGGCAACGTCCCCGCGCACAAGATCGTCGCGCTCGGACTCGCCCACTCCCCCGAAGGCCGCCACATCTTCCCCCGCCTCACCATCGCGGAGAACCTCCAGCTCGGAGCCTTCCTCCGCACGGACAAAGCAGGCATCGAGAAGGACGTCCAGCGCGCCTACGACCTCTTCCCCATCCTCGGGGAACGCCGCAAGCAGGCCGCCGGCACCCTCTCCGGCGGCGAGCAGCAGATGCTCGCCATGGGACGCGCCCTGATGTCCCAGCCCAAACTGCTCATGCTCGACGAGCCCTCCATGGGGCTCTCCCCGATCATGATGCAGAAGATCATGGAGACCATCGTCGAGCTCAAGGCGGCGGGCACCACGATCCTCCTCGTCGAGCAGAACGCCCAGGCCGCCCTGTCCCTCGCGGACCAGGGCCACGTCATGGAGGTCGGCAAGATCGTCCTCTCCGGCGCCGGATCCGACCTGCTCCACGACGAGTCGGTCCGCAAGGCCTACCTCGGCGAGGACTGACACCCTGCCGTACGCGAGAGGCCCGCACCCCGATCGTCCGGGGTGCGGGCCTCTCCGGCTGGTCCGTACGGCGCTACTCGGCCGCCTTCTTCTTCTCCTCGGCGTCCGCGATCAGCGCCTCCGCCAGCTGCTGCATCGACATCCGGCGGTCCATCGACGTCTTCTGGATCCACCGGAACGCGGCCGGCTCGGAGAGCCCGTAATCCGTCTGCAGGATGCTCTTGGCCCGGTCCACCAGCTTCCGGGTCTCCAGCCGCTGCGAAAGGTCCGCGATCTCGCTCTCCAGCGCCTTCAGCTCCGCGAACCGGGAGACGGCCATCTCGATGGCCGGCACCACGTCGCTCTTGCTGAACGGCTTCACCAGGTACGCCATGGCCCCGGCGTCCCGAGCCCGCTCGACCAGCTCGCGCTGCGAGAACGCGGTGAGCATGAGGACCGGGGCGATGGACTCGCCCGCGATCTTCTCGGCGGCGGAGATGCCGTCGAGGACGGGCATCTTCACGTCCAGGATGACCAGGTCCGGCCGGTGCTCACGGGCCAGCTCCACGGCCCGCTGCCCGTCGCCCGCCTCCCCGACGACGGAGTAGCCCTCCTCCTCCAGCATCTCCTTGAGGTCGAGGCGGATGAGCGCCTCGTCCTCGGCGATGACGACGCGGGTCGTCAGCGGCGGGACGTGCGACTGGTCGTCGTCGGCGGCGTCAACGGGCTGGGGCGACTCGGGGGTGGTCACGGGGCTCCTCGGTATGGGGCAGGCGCTGCTGCGAAGCAGCCTACCTATCCGCTGCCGCCTTCTGTCACCAGGTACACTGCTGTTCGGTCACCACGCCGGGTTGGCGCAATTGGTTGACGCGGAGGTCTCAAACACCTCTGTCCGAAAGGACATGTGGGTTCGAATCCCATACCCGGCACAACCTGCAGAGCGGATGTTCACTTTCGCGTGAACATCCGCTTTTTGCTGCTCACAGTCGTCCCTCTCCGCCAAGAGTGGGCGAATGAACGCACACAGCACTGAAGTGCGCCAACAAGCTGTCGCCCTCCTCAGGAGCGGCATCAGGAACGCCGAAGTGGCTCGCCGACTGAGCGTGCCTCGCGGCACCGTCTCGTACTGGCTGCATATGGACCGTTCCCAGCGTGGAGAGTGCCCTGGGGCGCACAACCCGTCGTGCCACCGTTGCGACGGCACCGCATTGGTCGAGCCCGCCTACGCCTACCTGCTCGGGCTCTACCTGGGCGACGGCCACATCAGCCAACATTCGACTCACCGAGCACCCAGCCTGATGATCACACTGGACGATGCCTGGCCAGGCATCCAGAACGAGGCGGGGGCCGCTTTAGGCAAGGTTTTCCCGGAGAACGCCACGTGCCGCGTCCGCCGGACCGGCTGCCACAACATCAAGGTGTACTCGAAGCACCTCGTCTGCTACTTCCCGCAGCACGGTCCGGGCAGGAAGCACGAGCGAGAGATCGTCCTGGAGCCCTGGCAGCAGAGGATCGTCGACAACTGTCCCTGGCAGTTCGTCCGAGGTCTCATCCACTCCGACGGCTGTCGGCTCACCAACTGGACGACTCGCGTGGTCGGTGGTGAACGCAAGCGCTACGAGTATCCCCGCTACTGGTTCACCAACGTCTCCGACGACATCCGCCGCCTCTACACCGACACCCTCGACGCGCTGGGCATCGTCTGGACGCACTGCACCCGCGCGGGGAAGCCCTACAACATCTCCGTAGCCCGACGGGCATCCGTCGCCCTCATGGATGCGCACGTCGGGCCGAAATACTGAGCTGTCCTACTTCGGGCTGTCGTCCTCGCCGATGTGGTGGACGCGGACCAGGTTCGTGGAGCCGGCGACGCCGGGCGGGGAGCCGGCGGTGATGACGACCACGTCGCCCTTCTCGCAGCGGCCGATGCGCAGCAGTTCCTCGTCCACCTGGGCGACCATCGCGTCCGTGGAGTCGACCTTCGGGCCGAGGAAGGTCTCGACGCCCCAGGTGAGGTTGAGCTGGGCGCGGGTGGCCTCGTCGGGGGTGAAGGCGAGGAGCGGGATGGGTGAGCGGTAGCGGGAGAGGCGTTTGACGGTGTCGCCGCTCTGGGTGAAGGCGACGAGGAATTTCGCGCCGAGGAAGTCGCCCATTTCGGCTGCCGCGCGTGCTACCGCGCCGCCTTGGGTGCGGGGTTTGTTGCGTTCGGTGAGGGGTGGGAGGCCCTTGGCGAGGAGGTCTTCCTCGGCGGCTTCGACGATGCGGGACATGGTGCGGACGGTCTCGATGGGGTATTTGCCGACGCTGGTCTCGCCGGAGAGCATGACGGCGTCGGTGCCGTCGATGATGGCGTTGGCGACGTCGGAGGCTTCGGCGCGGGTGGGGCGGGAGTTGTCGATCATCGAGTCGAGCATCTGGGTGGCGACGATGACCGGTTTGGCGTTGCGTTTGGCGAGTTTGATGGCGCGCTTCTGGACGATGGGGACTTGTTCCAGGGGCATTTCGACGCCGAGGTCGCCGCGGGCGACCATGATGCCGTCGAAGGCGGCGACGATGTCGTCGATGTTGTCGACGGCTTGGGGTTTTTCGACTTTGGCGATGACGGGGAGGCGGCGGTCTTCTTCGTCCATGATGCGGTGGACGTCGTCGATGTCGTGTCCGGTGCGGACGAAGCTGAGGGCGATGAGGTCGGCGCCGGTGCGCAGGGCCCAGCGGAGGTCGTCGATGTCTTTGTCGGAGAGGGCGGGGACGGAGACGGCGACGCCGGGGAGGTTGAGGCCCTTGTTGTCGGAGACCATGCCGCCTTCGATGACGGTGGTGTGGACGCGGGGGCCTTCGACGCCGGTGACTTCGAGGGTGACGCGGCCGTCGTCGACGAGGATGCGTTCGCCGGTGGTGACGTCGGCGGCGAGTCCGTCGTAGGTGGTGCCGCAGATGTCGCCGGTGCCTTGGCCGTCGAGGGGTTCGACGGTGATGGTGAAGGTGTCGCCGCGTTCAAGGAGTACGGGGCCTTCGCGGAAGCGTCCGAGGCGGATCTTCGGGCCTTGAAGGTCGGCGAGGATGCCGACGCTGCGGCCGACTTCTTCGGAGGCTTTGCGGACGTGGTCGTAGCGTTCTTGGTGTTCGGCGTAGGTGCCGTGGCTGAGGTTGAAGCGGGCGATGTCCATTCCCGCTTCGACCAGGGCTTTGATCTGGTCGTATGTGTCGGTGGCGGGTCCCAGGGTGCAGACGATTTTCGCTCGGCGCATGGTTCGAGCCTAATCCTTACCTACGGGTAGGTATGTGGCTCGGCGTGACACCTCAACGACCTTTGTATGAAGGGTTATTGACAAGTGTTGAATTGTGCGGCGGGGTGCTCCGATGAGCGTTCATCCGAGGTGCGGGGGGGATGAGGGTGAAGGTGGCTTCGATCTGGGCGTCGACGGTCTGGCGTACGGGTTCGAGGTCGATGGGGGCGGTGTCGGTGGCGGCTTCGGTGCCGGCGGCTCCGAACGGCATGGCGCGGGCTGTGAAGGCGGCGGGGGCCGTGGGGGTGTGGTGGGTGCCGGTGTCGCGGAGTTCGAGGAGGGCGTCGACGCGGGTGTCGAGGGCGTCTGCGTATTCGCGGGCGCGTCGGAGGGCGTCCTGGACTGCTTGGCGGCGGGCGGCGGCGTGGGCGGGTGAGGTGGGGCGCAGGGCCCACCAGGGGCCGTCGATGCGGGTGAGGTCGTGGTCGGCGAGGCGGGTGACGAGTTCGCCGAGGGTGGTGAAGTCGTTGAGGGTGGCGGTGAGTTGGATGGTGCCGTGGTAGGCGCGGATGCGTTCGGCGCGGCCGTGGCGGGTGAGTTCGGGGCGGATGGTGAGCGTGCCGGTTTCGAGTTTTTCGATGGTGTCGCCGTAGGTCTTGATGAGGTCGAGGGTGGTGGTGTTGCGGTGGGTGAGGTCGTCGAGTGTGGTGCGGCGGTCGGTGCCGCGGGCGGTGAGGGTGATGGTGATGTGGGCGATTTCGGGGTCGGTTTCGAGGTGGGCTTCGCCGCGGACGGTGGCGTGGGGGGTGGTGGGGGTTCCGTAGGGGTGGTGGGTGGTTGCGGGGGTGTGGGTCATGTGTTCACTGTGGCATGGGGTGGTGTGTCGTGGTGGGTGTCGGGTGGTCATCGGATCGAAACGTGTGTGGGGTGTTGTGGGGGGTGGCTGGTGGGCCATGATCTACGCGCGTTGCCCTACTGGATGAGGAGTGCAGAGATGCCGTTGGACCGCAGGAACTTTCTGGGCCGTTCGGCCGCCGTCGGTGCGGGTGTGGCGATGGCGGGCGGGGCCGTCGCGGCTCCTTCCGTTGCGGCGGAGGCGAGGCCCGGTCATGGCCATGGGCGTCCGCCGAGGCGGTATTCGTTCACGGTGATGGGGACGACGGACCTGCACGGGAATGTCTTCAACTGGGACTACTTCACGGACAGGGAGTACGACGACTCCGCGCACAACGATGTCGGTCTGGCGAAGATCTCGACGTTGGTGGATGAGGTGCGTCGGGAGAAGGGTCGTGGGAACACGCTGTTGATCGATGCGGGTGACACGATTCAGGGCACGCAGTTGTCGTACTACTACGCGAAGGTTGATCCGATCACGGCGCGGCGTGGTCCGGTGCATCCGATGGCGCGGGCGATGAATGCGATCGGCTATGACGCGGCGGCGCTCGGGAATCATGAGTTCAATTACGGCATTCCGGTGCTGCGGAAGTTCGAGGAGCAGTGTGATTTTCCGCTGCTGGGGGCGAATGCGCTGGATGCGAAGACGTTGCGGCCGGCGTTCGCGCCGTATGTGATCAAGCGGATGCGTACGCCGTGGGGGCGTGATGTGCGGGCGGCGGTGCTGGGGTTGACGAATCCTGGTGTGGCGATCTGGGACAAGGCGAATGTGGGCGGGAGGATGGTTTTCCCGGGTCTGGAGGAGCAGGCGGCGAAGTGGGTGCCGAAGCTGCGGTCGATGGGGGCGGATGTGGTGATCGTGTCGGCGCATTCGGGTTCGTCGGGGACGTCGTCGTGGGGTGATCAGTTGCCGTATGTGGAGAATGCGGCGGCGTTGGTGGCGGAGCAGGTGCCGGGGATCGACGCGATTCTGGTGGGGCACGCGCATGTGGAGATCGCCGAGCATTTCGTGACGAACAGGGAGACCGGGAAGCGGGTGGTGCTCTCGGAGCCGGCGAAGTGGGGGCAGCGGTTGACGTTGTTCGATTTCGATCTGGTGTGGGAGCGGGGCCGCTGGACGGTGGAGAAGGCCGGTTCCCGCGTGCTGAACTCCAACACGGTGCCGGAGGACCCGAAGGTGACGTCGCTGTTGCGGCGGGAGCACCGGAAGGTGGTGGAGTACGTCAACCAGGTGATCGGTACGTCGGTGGTGGCGATGTCGACGGCGGACGCGCCGTGGAAGGACGAGCCGATCATCGATCTGATCAACCAGGTGCAGACGGAGACGGTGAGGGCGGGTCTGGCGGGTGGTGAGTTCGCCGGCCTGCCGGTGCTGTCGCAGGCGTCGTGCTTCTCGCGCAGGGCGGGGATTCCGGCCGGTGATGTGACGATCAAGGATGCGGCGGGGCTGTATCCGTTCGAGAACACGTTGGAGGCGCGGTTGATCACGGGCGCCCAGCTGAAGGATTACCTGGAGTATTCGGCGCGGTATTACGTGCGGACTCCGGCGGGTGGTCCGGTGGACACGGCGAAGCTGACGAACGCGGACGGGATTCCGGACTACAACTATGACGCCGTGTCGGGTGTGACGTACGACGTCGATATCGCTGGGCCGGTGGGTTCGCGGATCGTGGGGTTGTCGTTCGAGGGGAAGGCGATCGATCCGGCGGCGCGGTTCGTGTTGGCGGTGAACAACTACCGGGCGTCGGGGGGCGGGAATTTCCCGCATGTGCCGGGTGCGCGGCAGGTGTGGGCGGATTCGGACGAGATTCGGAACACGATCATCGGGTGGGTGCGGGCGAAGGGGTCGGTGGACCCGGCCGCGTTCGCGTCGGTGGGGTGGCGGTTGACGCGTGAGGGGGCGCCTGTTTTCCCGTAGCTCTGGTTGTCGCACGGTTTGTTGGTTCGGCCCGGGTCTCCTTGGTGGGGGTCCCGGGCCGTTCGTCGTCCGGGGGTCCGCTAGTGGGTCCGGGTCAGGTGGTGGGGGCCTTGTGCCTGGGTGGGGATGGTGGGGGGTTGGGGGGTGAGGCCGAAGGTGGTGAAGGCGGTGCGTTCGGGGAGGGGGTAGGGGTTGGCGCCGGTGAGGTTGTTGAGGATGGTGGCGCTGCGCCAGGCGGCGAGGCCGAGGTCGGGGGCGCCTACTCCGTGGGTGTGGCGTTCGGCGTTCTGTACGTAGACGTGTCCGGTGACGGTGGGGTCGAGGACGAGTCGGTACTGGTCGTCGATGCGGGGGCGGTGGGAGGCGTCGCGGCTGAGGTAGGGGTGGAGGCTGCCGAGGATGGCGTCGAGGGGGCGTTCGCGGTAGCCGGTGGCGAGGATGACGGCGTCGGTGGTGAGGCGGGTGCGGATGCCTTGCTGGGTGTGTTCGAGGTGGAGTTCGACGCGGGTGTCGGCGAGGCGGCCGGCGGTGCGGACGTGGACGCCGGGGGTGAGGGTGGCGTCGGGCCAGCCGCCGTGGAGGGTGCGGCGGTAGAGCTCGTCGTGGATGGCGGCGATGGTGTCGGCGTCGATGCCTTTGTGGAGTTGCCATTGGCGGGGGACGAGTTCGTCGCGGGCGGTTTCGGGGAGGGCGTGGAAGTAGCGGCTGTAGTCGGGGGTGAAGTGTTCGAGGCCGAGTTTGGAGTACTCCATGGGGGCGAATGCCTGGGTGCGGGCGAGCCAGTGGAGGTTTTCGGCGCCTTCGGGTCGGGCGCGGAGGAGGTCGAGGAAGATTTCCGCGCCGGACTGGCCTGAGCCGATGACGGTGATGTGGTCGGCGGTGAGGAGGCGTTCGCGGTGGCGGAGGTAGTCGGCGGAGTGGAGTACGGGGACGCCTTCGGCTTCGGCGAGGGGTTTGAGGGGGTCGGGGACGAAGGGTTCGGTGCCGATGCCGAGGGCGATGTGGCGGGCGTAGGCGCGGCCGAGGGCTTCGGCTTCGCCGTCGCGGTCGATCTGGGTGAAGTCGACTTCGAAGAGGGCGCGGTCGGTGTTCCAGCGGACGGCGTCGACCTGGTGGCCGAAGTGGAGTCCGGGGAGTTGTTCGGTGACCCAGCGGCAGTAGGCGTCGTATTCGGCTCGTTGGATGTGGAAGCGCTCGGCGAAGTAGAAGGGGAAGAGTCGGTCGCGGGTGCGGAGGTAGTTGAGGAAGCTCCAGGGGCTGGTGGGGTCGGCGAGGGTGACGAGGTCGGCGAGGAAGGGGACTTGGAGGCTGGCGCCGTCGAGGAGGAGGCCGGGGTGCCAGTGGAAGGCGGGGCGTTGTTCGTAGAAGGTCGCGGCGAGGGGGCGGCGGGTGCCGGGGGCGGCGGGGATGGCGTGGGCGAGGGCGGCGAGGGAGAGGTTGAAGGGGCCGATGCCGATGCCGACGAGGTCGTGTGGCTGGTCGGGTTCGGGGGTGGGCCGGTCGGTCATCGCGGGGTGTCGCTTTCCGTGGGTTGGGGTGCGCCGGTGGTGGCGGTGGGGTGGGTGAGGAGTTCGCGGGTGGTGTGGGTGATGAGGTCGATGAGGGTTTGGAGGTTCTGGGGGGTGGTGTGGGGGTTGAGGAGGGTGGCTTTGAGCCAGAGGCGGTCTGCGGTGTGGGCGCGGCCGAGGACGGCGTGGCCGCGGTCGAGGAGGGTGCGGCGGATGGTGGCGACGGTGTGGTCGTCGGCTCCGGTGGGGCGGAAGAGGACGGTGCTGATGGTGGGGCGGGCGTAGAGGTCGAGGCCGGGGGTGGTGGTGATGAGGTCGGCGAGGTGGTGGGCGGTGGTGATGGTGCGGTCGATGAGGTCGGCGAGTCCGTCGCGGCCGAGGGCGTGGAGGGTGACGGCGATCTTGAGGGCGTCGGGGCGTCGGGTGGTGCGCAGGGAGCGGCCGAGGAGGTCGGGGAGGCCGGCTTCGGTGTCGTCGTCGGCGTTGAGGTAGGGGGCGTGGTGGTGGAGGGGGGTGAGGTGGTGGTGGTCGGGTACGGCGAGGAGTCCGGCGGAGGCGGGTTGCCAGCCGAGTTTGTGGAGGTCGAGGGTGACGCTGTGGGCGCGGTGGAGGCCGTGGAGGAGGGGGCGGTGGGTGGGGCTGAGGAGGAGGGGGCCTCCGTAGGCGGCGTCGATGTGGAGTTCGGCGCCGTGGGCGGTGCAGAGGTCGGCGATGGTGTCGAGGGGGTCGATGGCGCCGGTGTCGGTGGTGCCGGCGGTGGCGACGACGAGGTGGGGGCGGTGGTGTTCGGTGAGGGCGGTGGCGAGGGCGGTGGGGTCGAGGGTGCCGTGGGGGGTGGGGATGGCGATGGGTGTGGGGAGGCCGAGGAGCCAGGCGGCGCGGGCGATGCTGTGGTGGGCGTTGGTGCCGCAGATGGTCTGGACGGGGCCGTGGCGTTCGCGGGCGAGGAGGAGGGCGAGTTGGTTGGCTTCGGTGCCGCCGGTGGTGATGACGGCGTCGGGTGAGGGGGTGTGGGGGTAGATCTCGGCGGCGAGGGCGGCGGTGAGGTCGGCTTCGAGGGTGGAGGCGGCGGGGGCCTGGTCCCAGGAGTCCATGGAGGGGTTGAGGGCGCTGGCGGCGAGGTCGGCGGCGGCTGCCAGGGCGAGGGGCGGGGTGTGGAGGTGGGCGGTGCAGTGGGGGTGCGCGGGGTCGGCGGCGCCTGCCGCGAGTGCGGTGACGAGGGTGGCGAGGGCGTGGTGGGGGCCGGTGCCGTGGTCGGGGATGAGGGGGTGGGCCGCGGCGCGGGTGCGGAGGGCGACGGTTTCGGGTCCGCCGGCGGGGAGGGGTCCGTCGCGGAGGGTGGCGCCGTCGTGGAGGGCGGTGAGGACGGTGTCGAGGAGGGGGCGCAGGGCGGCGGGGCCCGTGGTGCCTCCGGCGAGGGGCGGGATGGTGGGCATGGGCGGAACGGTCCTTCACGTGCGGGCGGGGTGGACATGCCAGCTGCTCCCGGTTTCGGGTGGTGCGGCCGAAGAGCCCAACGATCAGGACCCGAATGGGGCACTGGTGGGCGGTGTGACCTGATCGGGGTGGGTTGGGGTGGTATCGGCGTGCGATTGCTGGACGGGTGTACGGGTGCGGCTCGGTGGGGCCCGGAGTTGGCGGGCGCGGGGCCGGGGCGCGAGCTCGGTGGGGCCGGGAACCAGCGGGCGCGGACCGGTGTGACCTGGGTGGGGCGCGGGATCGGGCGGGCGCGGGGCCGGGGTCGGCGTGAGGGCGGGCGTGGGGCCGGGGGCACGGGACCAGCGGGTACGGGGCCGACACGCACCGGGCCGGAGGGGGTACGGGGCCATCGCGTGCGGGGCCGGCACGCAGGGGACCGGCGCGCGTGGGATGGCAGGGTGGTCCGGGACCACCGGACCACCGGACCAGCAGGATCGGCAGCCAAAGGGCCGGCAGGCGCGGGGCCGGTCTCGGGGAGGGCCGCCGGAGTGGGGGCCGAGGCCGCTGGTCACGCGCAGCAGGCGGCGGTGTCGCGGCGCGCGGGTCTCGTGACGGCGCGGCGGGGGCTCGGCCGTCCCCTGCCCATGGGCCGGTCCGGGGGCGGAGCCGCTGCGGGGGCGCGGACGATCCTCACCGGGGGTGTCGGCGGGCCACGCGGAGCCGCTGGCCGATCTGCGGGTGACAGGCGGTGCGGCGGACGACGGCCGGGGCGATGCGCCGGAGGGCGGGGGCGGTGCGGGCGGCACCTCCGCGTACCGCTCAGGACGTCGAGGGCGGGGGCGGTGCGGGCGGCCGGCGCGTCCGCGTACCTCCGGGTGCACCGGCACCCGGGCCCCGTGTACGTGCCCGGCCGCGGGTGCGCTCCCCCGGCTGCCGTGTTCTCCTGCCGCCTGCGCTCTCCTGACCGTCCGCGTGGACACGGCCGCGGGGCGGGGGCCGGTCTCCCCGTCCCGCGGCCGTGTGCGGCGGGTCAGCCGTTCGTGGCGGCGGCCGTCCGTACGGCGAGGGCGCGGCGGAGGTCGTCGAGCTGGTCGACGAGCTTGCGGCGCAGGGCGGGGATCAGGTCGGGGTCCTCCAGGGCGCGGATGCCGGTGGCGAGGCTTTCGGCGTCGATGGCGTAGGCGGGGAAGGCGTAGCGTCCGGCGGCCTCGGCGATGGCCGGGCCCCGGCGGGCTGCCAGCGCGATCGCGTCCGGGTAGAAGCGGGGCACGTACGCGGCGAGCAGGTCCTCCTGGCCGGGCTGCCAGAAGCCCTGGGCGGTGGCGGTGAAGAGGTAGTTGGAGAGGGTGTCGTCGGTGAACAGGGCGTCCCAGGCCGCGGCCTTGGCCTCGGGGGTGGGCAGGGCGGCGCGGCAGCGGGCGGCGCCTTCGCGGCCGGAGGCGCTGGGGTCGGCTTCGAGGGCGGCGGCGATGGCCTTCTCGTCGGTGGCGCCGAGGGCGGCGAGCCGGGTGAGGATGCGCCAGCGCAGTTCGGGGTCGAGCTCGGGTCCGCCGTGGACGGTGCCTTCGTCGAGCCAGTTGCGCAGGGTGTCGGGCTGGGTGGCGGCGTCGATGAAGTGGCGTACGGCGATGAGGCGCAGGCCCGGCTGGGAGCCGTCCTCGGTGCGGCGGATGAGGTCGCGGCAGAGGTCGGCGAGGGTGGCGAGGGCGGCGGGGCGGTTCTCGGGGGCGATGTAGCGGTCGGCGATCTGTCCGGCGGCGAAGGTGAGGACGCCCTGGACGAGGGCGAGGTCGCTCTCGTACGGGAGGTGGGTGCGGGCGGTCGCGAGGTAGGTGGCGGGGTCCAGGTCCCCGTCGCGGACCATGTCGCGGGCGGTGTTCCACAGGACGGCACGGGTGAGGGCGTCGGGGATGCCGGAGAGGCCGGCGAGGACGGTGTCCCAGGAGGCGGTGTCCAGGCGGATCTTGGCGTAAGTGAGGTCGCCGTCGTTGAGGACGACGAGGGCGGGGCGGTGGCCGGGGCGGACCGTGGGCGTGCCGTCGCCGGGTACGTCGATCTCGAAGCGGTCGCGCAGGGCGAGGTGGCCGGGGCCCGCCTGGGTGTTCAGGGCGTGGTCGTAGGCGCCGACGGTGATGCGGTGGGGGCGGGAGCCGTCGCGGGTGACGGTGAGGGTCCAGGACTGGCCGGCGTTGTTCGGGGCGGGGGTGGCGGGCTCGGCGGATTCGAGGGCTCCGACCTCGGCGGTGAGGGTGTCGATGCCGGTGGTGCGCAGCCACTGTTCGGCCCAGGCGTGGACGTCGCGGTCGGTGGCGGAGGCCAGGTTGTCGATGAAGTCGGCGAGGGTGGCGTTGGCGAACTTGTGGCGGGCGAAGTGGGCGTTGATGCCGGCCAGGAAGTCCTTCTCGCCGAGCCAGGCGACGAGTTGGCGCAGGGCGGAGGCGCCCTTGGCGTAGCTGATGCCGTCGAAGTTGAGGAGGGCGGAGGCGGTGTCGGGCACGGCGTCCGGGTCGGGGGCGACGGGGTGGGTGGAGGGGCGCTGGTCGGCGTCGTAGCCCCAGCCCTTGCGGGCGACGCCGAAGTCGACCCAGGTGTCGGGGAACGGGGCCTCGCCCGCGCGGGCGGAGTTGACGGCTCGGGGGAGGGTGGCCTCGGTGAGGGTCTGGTAGCCCATGTACTCGGCGAAGGACTCGTTGAGCCAGATGTCGTCCCACCAGGTCAACGTGACGAGGTCGCCGAACCACATGTGGGCCATCTCGTGGGCGATGACCATGGCGCGGGTCTGGCGTTCGGTGTCGGTGACGGCGGAGCGGTAGACGAACTCGTCGCGGAAGGTGACGAGTCCGGGGTTCTCCATGGCGCCCGCGTTGAACTCGGGGACGAAGGCCTGGTCGTAGGAGTCGAACGGGTAGGGCTCGTCGAACTTCTCGTGGTAGCGGTCGTAGCAGGCGCGGGTGATGTCGAGGATCTCGTCGGCGTCGGCGTCCAGGTGGGGGGCGAGGGAGCGGCGGCAGTGGATGCCGAAGGGCAGTCCGGCGTGTTCGGTGGTGATCGAGTGCCAGGGGCCGGCGGCGACGGCGACGAGGTAGGTGGAGATCAGCGGGGTGGGGGCGATGGTCCAGCGCCCTTCCCCGGTGTGTTCGGCGACGCCGTTGCCGAGGACGGTCCAGCCCTCGGGGGCGGTGACGTCGATGGCGAAGACCGACTTGAGGTCGGGCTGGTCGAAGGCGGCGAAGACGCGCTGGACGTCTTCCATGAAGAGCTGGGTGTAGAGGTAGGTCTCGCCGTCGGTGGGGTCGGTGAAGCGGTGCATGCCCTCGCCGGTGCGGGAGTAGTGCATCGCGGCGTCGACGCGCAGTTCGTGGGGGCCGGCGGTGAGGCCGGTGAGGGGGTAGCGGTTGCCGTCGAGGAGGGCGGGGTCGAGCGGCTGTCCGTCGAGGCTGATCGAGCGCAGGGTGGCGGGCTTGACCTCGACGAAGGTGTCTCCGGCCGCCCGGGCGGTGAACCGGATGGCGGTGCGGGAGTCGAAGGTCTCCTCGCCGGTGGTGAGGTCGAGGGCGATCGTGTACCGCTCCACGTCGAGGAACTGGGCTCGGGTCTGCGCTTCGTCGCGCGTCAGTACGGACATGGCCCCATGCTGCCGTACGGGGGACGGAGGGCGCAGCGGGGTTCTCGCAGGGCGGACCCGGTCCGGGGCCTCCGCTGACGGGGCGGATCCGGCGGACGGGAAGTGCCGGCGCGGAGACGGCCCGGAGGAGGAGGTGGGGAGGAGGGAGGCCCGGAGAGGGGGACGGTTCGGGGAGGGGACGGTTCGGAGAGGGGGACGGTTCGGGGAGGGGCGGGCCGGGGGTCCGGGAAGGAAGGTCGGGGAGGAGAAGTCGGGAGAGGTCGTCGTGGCCCGTGCCGGGCGCTTCGCGTACGGAGCGGGCCACCGAAACCAGTGTCTTGATCACATGGCTGGCGGACCCGATTTACCCCTAATCGACCGTCAGATAAGGCGTTTGCTCCCCTTTTGGCCAGATCCGTTTCGATCGGATTTGGTCAGGCGAAAAGTCGACTCTATGGTCACACCGCGTCCCCACCTTCCTTTCTTCCTCCTCATCTTTCTCACGCCAAGGAGCAGCCTGCCCATGCACGGAACCATCGACGGTTTCACCTACGGCGCCGTGACCCCCGTGGTGGCCTACGTGATGGCCTGTCTGGGCAGCGCGCTGGGGCTGCGCTGCACCATCCGCTCCCTGCGCAACGACACCTCGTGGAAGCCCGGCTGGCTCGCGCTCGGCGCGGCCGCCATCGGCTCGGGCATCTGGACGATGCACTTCGTCGCCATGATGGGCTTCCACGTGGCGGAGACGCCGATCTCCTACGACCTCCGGCAGACGGTACTGAGCCTCGTCGTCGCGATCGTGGTGGTCGGGGCGGGCGTCTTCATCGTGGGCTACCGGGGGGCGACCCGTACGGCGCTGTTGGCGGCGGGCCTGACCACCGGGCTCGGGGTCGCGGGCATGCACTACATCGGCATGGCGGGCATGCGGATGAACGGGCGGCTGGAATACAGCACGGTGGCCGTCACGCTCTCCGTCCTGATCGCGGTCGTCGCCGCGACCGCCGCCCTGTGGGCGGCCGTGTCGGTCAAGGGATTCCTGCCGAGTCTCGGCGCGTCCCTGGTGATGGGCGTCGCCGTCACCGGCATGCACTACACGGGGATGAGCGGCCTCTCGGTGCGGCTGCACCAGTCCCACGGTTCGCAGACGCTCGGCGGTGACTCCGCGGTCTCGATCGTGCTGCCGATGATGGTCGGGCCCCTGGCGTTCCTGCTTCTCGCGGCCGTCGTGGTGATGTTCGACCCGATCCTCGTGCTCGGTGAGGGCGAGTGGGCGGCCCCCGCCGCGCCGGAGGCCCCGCGGAACCCGGACGCCGGGCGGCCCGCAGGCTTCGGGGCCGCGCACGCGGGTCCGCCCCCGTACCACGGAACACCCACGGCCCCCGGAGCGTCCCCGTACCACGGAACACCCACGCCCCCCGGTCCGTCCCCGTACCACGGAACACCCACGCCCCCCGGTCCGTCCCCGTACCACGGAACACCCACGCCCCCCGGTCCGTCCCCGTACCACGGAACACCCACGCCCCCCGGTACGGCGACGCCCCGGCGTACGGTCCCGTACCCGGCGGCGTACGACCGGCTCGACGTCCACGGACCGTCGCAGCCTCAGCCGGCCCAGCCTCAGCCGTCGCCGCACCACCCGTCGTTCTGACGGCTGCTCGGCATCCGCCGCTCCGGCGGCGGGCACGGGGCCGGGAGGGGCTTCCGCGCCGTCTCAGGCTCCGGCGCCGTTCTCCGTCTCCTCGGCGATGCGCTCGTGGTGGCGGATCACCTCGGCGATGATGAAGTTCAGCAGTTTCTCCGCGAACGCCGGGTCCAGGTTCGCGCTCTGCGCCAGCTGCCGTAGCCGGGCGATCTGGCGGGTCTCGCGCGCGGGGTCGGCGGGCGGCAGCCGGTGGTCCGCCTTGAGGCGGCCGACCTGCTGGGTGGCCTTGAAACGCTCGGCCAGCATGTGGACGACGGCGGCGTCGATGTTGTCGATGCTCTCGCGCAGCCGGCTCAGCTCGGCCTGGACGGAGGCGTCGATCTCGCTCGTACTCATGGTCAGCGAGCTTAGACCGCCGCCGTCAGGTGGCGATCGTCGGCGGATCGTCGGGGTCGGGCACCTGGTCGCTCCAGCCGCCGGGCACGCTGCGGCCCTGCTGCTCGCGGAAGCGGACGGGGGCGGTGCCGACCCGGCGGGCGAAGAGGCGGGAGAAGTAGGCCGGATCGTCGTAGCCGACGCGGCGGGCCACGGCGGCGACCGGGAGGTCGGTGGCGGCGAGGAGTTCCTTGGCCCGGCCCAGCCGGATGCCGAGCAGGTAGTCCTTGGGGCTGCAGCCGGCGCCGCGCCGTACGACGGTGCGCAGTTCGGCGGCCGTCATGCCGTGCCGGGCGGCGTGCTCGGCGACGGTGAGCGGCTGGTAGGCGTCGCGGGCCAGCGCCTGGAGGACCGGGTCGCCGTCCGGGCCGATGCCGGCGCGGGCCCGGCGCAGGGAGACGAGGAGTTCGTGGACGGCGGCCGCGGTCTCCACCTCCAGCAGCGGGTTGCCGCGCCGGGCGGCGCGCACCATGCGTCCCACGGCGGCGCGCGGGGCGGCGGTGTCGGAGAGCGGGACGAGGGGGCGGTCCGGCTCGATGTAGCCGAGTTCGGTGTACGTGGTGGTGGCGGGTCCGGTGAAGTCGACGAAGCTCTCGTCCCAGCCGGCGCCGGGGTCGGCTCCGTAGTGGTGGGGGGTTCCGGGGGTCAGCCAGATGAGGCTGGGGCCGGTGACCGGGGTGCGGCGGCCGTCGGGGCCCTTGAACCATCCGGTGCCGGAGTGGACGATCACGGCGACGTGGTGGTCGAGGGTGCGGGGGCCGACGGTGGGCAGCGCCCCGTGCTGGAGGCCGACGCCGAGGCAGACGAGCCCCAGGCGGTGGTGGAGCGGGCTCGGGGTGAAGAAGCGCATCCAGGTGTGGTACATCGCGGTCCTTCCCTCCCGGGTGGCTCCTCGTGCCCGGACCGGCGGGTCCGTTGCGTCCAATCAACAGCGATCTTTGTCCATGGACCCGGTGCGCGCCAGAGGTGACAGTGGTCGGACCACTCGACCCGAGGGCCGCGGCGCGGCCGAGCACAGGAGCGTACGAGCACCATGACCGACTTCACCGTGGGCGACGACTGCTTCCGGTTCGACGGGAGGCCCGTGCGGCTGCTGTCGGGCGCCCTGCACTACTTCCGGGTGCACGAGGAGCAGTGGGATCACCGGCTTGCGATGCTCGCCGCGATGGGGCTGAACTGCGTCGAGACGTACGTCCCGTGGAATCTGCACGAGCGCCGGGAGGGCGAGGTCCGGGACGTGGAGGCGCTCGGCCGGTTCCTGGACGCGGTGGAGCGGGCGGGGCTGTGGGCGATCGTGCGGCCGGGCCCGTACATCTGCGCCGAGTGGGAGAACGGGGGCCTGCCGGTGTGGGTGACGGGCCGGTTCGGGCGGCGGGTGCGGACGCGGGACGCCGAGTACCGGGCGGTGGTGGAGCGGTGGTTCCGCGCGCTGCTGCCGCAGGTGGTGCGACGGGAGGCGTCCCGTGGCGGCCCGGTGATCCTCGTCCAGGCGGAGAACGAGTACGGCAGTTACGGCAGCGACGCCGTGTATCTGGAGTGGCTTGCGGGGCTGCTGCGGCAGTGCGGGGTGACGGTTCCCCTGTTCACGTCGGACGGTCCGGAGGACCACATGCTGACCGGCGGTTCGGTGCCGGGGCTGCTCGCGACGGCCAACTTCGGTTCGGGGGCGCGGGAGGGCTTCGAGGTGCTGCGCCGGCATCAGCCGAAGGGCCCGTCGATGTGCATGGAGTTCTGGTGCGGCTGGTTCGACCACTGGGGGGCCGAGCCGGTGCGACGGGACGCGGAGGAGGCGGCCGGGGCGCTGCGGGAGATCCTGGAGTGCGGGGCGTCGGTGAACGTCTACATGGCGCACGGCGGGACGAACTTCGCGGGCTGGGCCGGGGCGAACCGGTCCGGTCCGGTGCAGGACGGGGTGTTCCAGCCGACGGTGACGTCGTACGACTACGACGCGCCGGTGGACGAGTACGGGCGGGCGACGGAGAAGTTCCGGCTGTTCCGGAAGGTTCTCCAGGAGTACGCCGAGGGCCCGTTGCCCGCGCTGCCGCCGGAGCCGGTCGGGCTCGCCGGGGCGGTGCGGCGGGTGGAGCTGGCGGAGTGGGCCGGGCTCGGGGACGTACTGGAGGCGCTGGGCGACCCGGAGACGGAGTCGGGGGTGCCGCCGACCTTCGAGGAGTTGGGTGTGGACCGGGGCCTGGTGCGCTACCGGGTCGCGGTGCCGGGGCCGCGGCAGCCGTATCCGCTGGGGGTGTCGGGGCTGCGGGACCGGGCGGTGGTCTCCGTGGACGGGGTCCGGGCCGGGGTGCTGACCGAGGAGTCCGGGACGCTGCCGGAGCCGGTGGCGGGTCCGGCGGAGGTCGAGCTGTGGGTGGAGTCGCTGGGCCGGGTCAACTACGGTCCGCGCCTGGGGGAGCCGAAGGGCGTCACGGGCGGGGTGCTGCACGAGCGGCAGTATCTGCACGGGGTACGCGCGCGGGGGCTGCGGCTGGACGCGTTCGAGGGGGCGGACGCGGTGGCGGCGGTGCCGTTCGCGCCGGTGGCGTCGGCCGCCGGGGCGGGCGACGCGGGGCGGACGGGCCTGTTCCGGGGGACGTTCACGGTGGAGGGCGCGGCGGGTGACGCGGCGGTGGCTTCGGGGGCCTCGCGTGCTTCGGGTGCGGCGGTCCTCGATCACGCGGGGCTCGAACTGCCGGGCTGGACGCGGGGGTTCGTCTGGGTGAACGGCTTCTGCCTGGGTCGCTACTGGTCGGTGGGCCCGCAGCGGACCCTGTATGTGCCGGGCCCGGTGCTCCGGGCGGGTGTCAACGAGGTGTGGGTGCTGGAGCTGGAGGACGCGGGCGAGCCGCGGGTGGAGCTGGGTCCGGGGGCGCCCGTGATCTCGGACGCCCCCGGCGTGGTGCGGAGTTGATCGGCCCTCGGCCGTCATCCGGTCACCGGGCTCACGTCCGGTGACCGGCCCCACGTCCGGTGACCGGGTGGTCGGGGCCGGGCGGGCGGGCCTCGTCGGAGCCGGGCGGCCGCCCCCTGCACGGGTGGGAGCCGGGCGGGCCGACTCGCGTTCGCCGGAGCGAGCCGGCCGCCCGGCGTGGGTCAGAGCGAGTCGGCCGCGGCGGCGATGTCGGCCGCGAAGTGCGAGACCTCGGTGTAGACGCCGGGGTAGTTCGGACGGGCGCAGCCCTGGCCCCAGCTGACGATGCCGACCTGGATCCACTCGTCGGAGTCGTCCTTGCGGAACATCGGGCCGCCCGAGTCGCCCTGGCAGCTGTCGACGCCGCCGGTGTCGAGGAGGCCGGCGCACAGCTCCTCAGCGGGGACGAGGTTGCTGTAGGCGCTCCGGCAGTCGGCGTCGGAGACGAACGGGACCTCGGCCTTCAGCAGGTGGCGCTGCTGGCTGCCGCCCTCGCGGTCGGCGCCCCAGCCCGCGACGGTGAACGTGCCCTCGTCGTAGGTGTCGTCGGTGGCGATCTTCAGCGTGGGCCGGTCGATGGGCTGGGCGAGCTTGATCAGCGCCCAGTCCTTGCCGGTGCCGTTGTAGCCGGGGGCCTGGAGGACCTTGGTGGACCGGACCTGGACGGCGTCGGGCGACTCCAGGTCGGCGACACCGCCGGTGACGGTGATCGAGGTGTCGTCGCCCGATCCGTCCAGGCAGTGGGCGGCGGTCAGGACGATGTCCTGGGTGTAGAGGGCGCCGCCGCAGCCCATGGAGAGCCGGACCATGAAGGGGAACTCGCCCTGTTCGGCACGCTCTCCGCCGACGATCGGCTGGGGGGCCGCGGACGCGGGCTGGAGGCTGACGGACGCGAGGGCGACGGCGGCTACGGCGACGGAGCACCTTTTCAGCACGCTCAGAAGCTTCACGGATGCCTTCTTTCGTGGGGGGTTTCGTGTGGGGGGTCGCTGTGGGGGGTTGGCGTGCCGTGTCGCCGTGCAGGAGTCCCCGTACGGATCAGTGGGTGGGGACGCCCGCACGGCGGCGCCGCACGGCGTACGAGCGCTGCGCGCAGGAGCGGGAGTTCGACACGTGCGTGCGTGCTGGAGTGCTGTGGGTCGCGTGGTCCGGCACGCGTGTCCCGGCCGGATGACGACCTCCCGCACCGCGGCACAGAAGGTCATGCACCTGACAAGGACACTCCGATTATCGGTGCCGCGTGACCGCTGCCACAAGGCGCACTTTCCAGCCACACTCTTTCAGCCAGGCATCCGGCTGCACGGACGACCGCGCGCCTCGACCCGCCCAACGCCTCTCCGGGCCCGCTCCCCCACCGTGCGGAACCGCCCCGGCCCGCCCGCCGCACGGCCCCTGCGCGGGACCCCATCGCGCCGCACACGACCCCATCGCGCGCCCTCTTCGCACGGCTGCGGCATACAGTGGGGACCCGTCGGCACCAGGGTGCCGGCGTCACGGAGTCGACCGTCGCAGATGGGGGGTTCCGACGTGGCGAACCGCCCTCCGGGCGCACCCGTCGTCCATGGCTTTCCGCACCTGGACACGGTCCGCTCCGCCGTCACCGCGCTCTACCGACGGCTCTCCGCGGACGGCGTCCACGCCTACGCCACCAGCCTCGCACCCGCCGACGCGGCCTTCGCGGACCACGAGGACCTGCATCTGGGGGCCCAGCGGGTGGCGCGCTCCCTGGTCCAGCACCTCCGTCTGCCCGATGCCCGCGTGATCGTCGGCTTCCGGGCGATGGAACACGCGGCGAGCGTGGAACTCACCGCGGGGCCCGAGTACTTCATCGAGCTGAACGACCGCTTCCGCACCCACCGCCGGGACATCGGGGCGGCGCTCGCGCACGAGGTCACCCATGTGCTGCTGCACCGGCTCGGCCTGGAGTTCCCCGGCACCCGCGCCAACGAGATCCTGACCGACACGGTGACGGCCTACCTCGGAGCCGGCTGGCTCCTGCTGGACGCGTTCCGGGAGGACGCCGTCTCCCGCCAGAAACTCGGCTACCTGACCCCGGAGGAGTTCGGATACGTCCTGGCCAAGCGGGCGTTCGCGTTCGGCGAGGACCCCTCGCCCTGGTTCACCAGCCCCCGGGCGTACACCGCGTACACCCGGGGGCGGGAGCGGGCGCTGCGCGATCTGCGCCGGCCGCCGCTGACCGCCGCGGGCTGGGCCGGCCGCCGCCGCTACGCCAAGGACCGGCGGTACGCGCAGGAGCACCCCGGCGCCGTACCCGACCCGAGTGTTCCGTACGCCTTCGACAACGGTGTCCAGGGGCTGCGGGTCTCCTTCCCGTGCCCCACCTGCCACCAGCGCATCCGGGTCCCGGTCCGGGGCCGGTTCAGCGCGCGGTGCGGGCTGTGCCGTACACGCCTGGAGTGCGACACCTGAGCAGGAGTGTTGTCGGCGGTCCCCCTTAGGGTCGAAGCATGACGAACGAGCCGATCAGGGACGAACCAAGCCTGTTCGACGCGCTGTACGAGGATGAGAACGCGGTCGTACGGGCGTTGCGCGCGGGCGCTTCCGCCGAATCGAGCGACGAGGAGGGCACGACCGCGCTCTATCTGGCCTCGGTCCAGGACCGCCCCGAGGCGGTACGGCTGCTGCTCGCGGCGGGGGCCGACCCCGACCGGGCGAGCGGCCCCGAGGCGGGCGATCTTCCGCTGTGCGGGGCGGCGTGCGGCGGGCACACCGAGGTGGTGGACGCGTTGCTGTCCGCCGGGGCGCGGCCGGATCTGCGCGAGCAGTTCGGCTTCACGGCGCTGCGGTGGGCGGTCGGTCTGGGGCACGCTCCCACGGTCGAGGCGCTCCTCGCCGGGGGCGCGGACCCGCTGCTGCCGGGCCCGCAGGGCGAGGCGATGCTGGTGCTGGGCGCGCGGCGGGGGTCCGTGCGCACGGTGAAGGCGCTGCTCGCGCACGGCGCGGGGGCCGAGGGGCAGGAGGCCGTGGTCGTCCTGGCGTCGGCCGAGGCGCGGCGCATCGCCGCGCTCGACGCGGAGCGGGAGTTGCGGCAGCGGCTGGAGGAGGGCTACGGCTCCGGCATCGAGACGGTGACCCGGCGGGAACGGCGCGACGGTGAGGAGACGATCGCCGTGGAGCTGCTCCGCGACGGGGTGCCGACGGCCGGCGTGGACCAGCACACGGGGCACGGTGAGATCGCGGCGCTGCTGGAGGGGTGGGAGGCTCGGGGGCCGAGCGAGGAGGCTCGGGGCGCCGCATGAGGAGGCTCGGGGGCCGAGCGAGGAGGCTCGGGGCGCCGCATGAGGAGGCGCGAGGGCCGCGCGGGGAGGCGTCGGCCGGGGCGCATGCCGTTACCGGCCGTGCTCCCCCGCCGCCTCCGCCGGGGCCTGCTTCGCCGCCCGCGCCGCCCATACCTCGCGGGTGAGCTCGTACTCGACCTCGCCGTGCTCGGAGCCCTCGATGACCTCGGGCCAGTCGTCGGTGTAGGCGCGCAGGAAGGTCAGGCCCGTCTTCTCCATCACGCGGCGCGACCCCGTGTTGACCGCCATGGTGTTCGCGGTGACCCGCCGGACGCCGAGGTCGGTGAACCCCTTGTCCACCAGGGCCCGCGCGCCTTCGGTGGCGTATCCGTGCCTCCAGGCGGCCCGGTTGAGCCGGTAGCCCAGTTCCACCACGGTGGGGTCGAGGTCGTCCAGCGGCCGGAGCTCGAACCAGCCGAGGAACGCTCCGGTGTCCTTGCGCCGCGCCGCCCAGTAGCCGTGGGTCCCGGTGCACGGGTGGGTGTGGAGGAGCCTCGGCAGCGTCCGGTCCCGGATGTCCTCGCGGCTCGCCGGACGGCCGCCGTTGATGTACCGCATGACCTCGGGGTCGTCGTCGAGGGCGAACAGGTCGGCGGCGTCGTCGGGCGTGACCTGGCGCAGCACGAGCCGGGCGGTCTCCAGGAAGGGGCGCATGGAGGTGATCCTCTCCACGGTCGGCCGGGCCGCGCCATCGGTTTTCGGGCGGTCGTCACCCGGCCCGTGCGGCGCGTCCGGCGTCCGGTGCGTCCGGCGCGGGAGGATCAGCAACCCGCGCCACGGCTGAAGCGGTTCCCCGGTGGGAAGGGCGCCCGTCCGACGGCGTGAAGTACCGCTAGGCCGCCCGACGGCCCCGCGGAGCGGCGCCCGAACGCGGGGTGCCGGCAGAGCGGCCCGCGCCCCCGGCCGAACGCCCCCCGGTGCCGGCGCCGGTGCCGGTGCCCCCGCCGCCGCCCGAGCCCCGCCGGCCCCGTCCCCGGCTGCCGGAGCGCACCGCTCCCCCGCCGGAGGAGCCCGCCGAGCCGCCCGACCGCGTCCGCTGCTTCGGCGGCGTCGGCTGCGGGACCTCGACCACGACCGCGATGCCCGACGGCTCACGGGCCCCCGTGATCCGGCTCAGCTCCGCGTCGCCGGAGGTGATCCGCGTGGTGCGGGGCGCGATGCCCGCGTCCTGCATCAGGCGGGTCATCTCGCGCTTCTCGTCGGGCAGCACCAGGGTGACGACGCTGCCGGACTCCCCGGCGCGCGCCGTGCGCCCGCCGCGGTGCAGGTAGTCCTTGTGGTCGGTGGGCGGGTCCACGTTGACGACCAGATCGAGGTCGTCGACGTGGATGCCGCGCGCCGCGACGTTCGTCGCGACGAGCGCGGTGACCTGACCGTTCTTGAACTGGTCCAGCGTCCGGTTGCGCTGCGGCTGCGAGCGCCCGCCGTGCAGGGCGGCCGCCCGTACACCACTGGCGAGCAGCCGCTTGGCGAAGCGGTCGGCGGCGCGCTTGGTGTCGACGAACATGATCACCCGGCCCTCGCGGGCGGCGATCTTGGTGGCGACGGCCTTCTTGTCGGTCTCGTCGAGGACGTGGAGCACGTGGTGCTCCATGGTGGTGACCGCGCCGGCGGAGGGGTCGACCGAGTGCACGACCGGGTCGGTGAGGAACATCTTCACGAGCCGGTCGATGTTCTTGTCCAGGGTCGCGGAGAACAGCATCCGCTGGCCGTCCGTCTCGACCTGCTTGAGCAGGGCGACGACCTGCGGCATGAAGCCCATGTCGGCCATCTGGTCGGCCTCGTCGAGGACGGTGATGGAGACCTCGTCCAGCCGGCAGTCGCCGCGCTCGATGAGGTCCTTGAGCCGGCCCGGAGTGGCGACGAGCACTTCGGCGCCGCGCCGCAGGGTGGCGGACTGCTTGGTGATCGACATGCCGCCGACGACGGTGGCGAGCCGCAGGTTGACGGCGGTCGCGTACGGGGTGAGCGCGTCGGTGACCTGCTGGGCCAGCTCACGGGTGGGGACGAGGACCATGGCGAGCGGGGCGCGCGGCTCGGCGCGGCGGCCGGCGGTGCGGGCCAGCAGCGCCAGGCCGAAGGCGAGCGTCTTGCCGGAACCGGTGCGGCCCCGGCCGAGGATGTCCCGGCCGGCCAGCGAGTTCGGCAGGGTGGCGCCCTGGATCGGGAACGGCTCGGTGACGCCCTGCGCGGCGAGGGTCTTCAGCAGCGCGGCGGGCATGTCGAGGTCGGCGAAGGCGTCGACGGCGGGCAGCGCGGGGGTCACGGTCTCGGGCAGGGCGAACTCACCCTGCGGCGGGGTGGCGCGACGGCGGGCCGGGGCCTTGGAGCCGCCCTGGGTCCGGGAGCGGGGCGCGCCGCCCTGGCCGTTCGAGGAGGCCGGGGAACGTCGGCCGCCCGACGGGGCCTGGGAGCCGTTCGACGGGGTCTGGCCGCTCTGGCCGCGTCCCCGGCCACGGGCCGGACGGGAGCGGGGGGTGCGGTCCTGGCGTTCGGAGCTGGTCATACGGAATTGCCCTCCTGGGGGATTCCTGGGCAACTGCCGAATGGGTGACTGCGGGGTGTGCCGGTCCGGCCGTTCCGTGCGCCCCCAGGATGTGCGCACGGAAACGGATGGGTGCAACGAGGTCGTTGCTCGGACAGCACAAACCGGGGCCCGCACCGTGAGGTGCGGGCCCCGGTCAGCGAGGTACGCGTCCGGTGATCAGACCGGGACGATGTTCTCGGCCTGCGGGCCCTTCTGGCCCTGCGTGACGTCGAAGGAGACCTTCTGGCCCTCCTGCAGCTCGCGGAAGCCGGAGGCGTTGATGTTGGAGTAGTGGGCGAAGACGTCGGCGCCGCCGCCGTCCTGCTCGATGAAGCCGAAGCCCTTTTCCGAGTTGAACCACTTCACGGTGCCGGTGGCCATGTCATTCTCCTAAAACAGGTGCAGTGCCGGAAATCCGCACTTTACGAATTCCAAGTCGCCGCATTGAGCCCCATCCGGAGAAAGCCGGAAAACAATAATGCGCCTGAGGAAGCATTCCCGTCAGGCGCACATAATGTTCATGGGTACCAAAACTGCAACGCGGACAACAGTAGCACGTCCTCCCCTCCCGTGGTGGGGCCGGCCACGCCGGGAGGGTGAGACTTCGCCGACCGGAGGGCGTACGGGAGGTGGCGCGGCCGGGTGCGCGGGTCCGCCCGCGCCGCGTCCGTCGGCTCAGGGCGCCTCGACCGCCGGGGCGTCGTCCCCGGTCCGTCGTACGGTGCGCAGCGGGCGGCCCGGCCGCCAGGACCGGATGACCAGCGACTCGCCGTCGAGCCCGATGCGGACGACCTCGGTCAGCTCGGTCCGGAAGAGGTGGAAGGGCTCCGGCGGGGCCGCCTCCTCGATGAAGCGGGCGATGACCGCGGGGTCGGTGATCTCCACGGCCCGGCCGCTGACGCGCACGTCCCCGTCGTTCATCTCGGCGTCCGGACCCGGATTGGCCTGGAGAGCGAAGCGGGGGTCGCGGCGCAGGTCCAGGGCCTTGAGCGAGTTCGGCATCATGCCGAGCAGCAGCTCACCGAAGCGGAAGTCGGCCTCCAGGCCGGTGAGCCGGGGCGAGCCGTCCTTCCGGAGGGTGGCGAGGACGTGGTGCTTGTAGAGGCGGAAGCGCCGCCGCACGGTGTCGGCGAAGTCGGGCTCGGCGGTGGCGAAGCCGTCCCAGGAAACGGCAGCGGGGGCGGGGGTGGGCGATGAAGTCGTCATGGACGCCATGGAACACCGGATACCCGACATCTCCTGTCGGTTTTCACCGCGACAGGCGGACGATCACGTTTCACCGCGCCCGGCGGACGATCACGCCGGGCCGAACGCCGTGACCGCCTCTCGGGCCAGGTCCGCCGGGGCCGGCCGGATGAGCCTCAGCATGACCTCGTCGTACTCCTCGTCGACGCGGCGGCTCTCCTCCACGAAGCCCATCCGGGCGTAGAAGCTCCGGGCCCCGGTGTTCTTCTCGTACACGTCGAGGGTCAGTGAGCCGTGCAGCGCCGCCGCGTGTTCGACCAGACGCCTGCCCACCCCGGTGCCCTGTGCCTCCGGAGCCACGAAGAGGCCGCCGATCTCGGCCCCCAGGAGGCCCAGGAGAGCCACCACACGGCCGTCCGCATCGGCGACCCAGTTCTCGGCGTGGACGAGGTAGATCTCGCGCATCTTGCGGGCGCGTTCGCCCTCGCCCTCGCCGGGGACGAAGGGGTGGGCCGCCCGGCCGGCGCGGGACCAGACGTCCATCGCGGCGGTCTCGTCCGCGGGGGCGTAGCGGCGGATGACGGTGGGTCGGGATACGGAGGCGGCCATGGGGGTGACCGTATCCCGCGGCCGCGGACCCGTCAGCCGGATATGTCCCGCCCCGCCGGCCGGCCGGTCACCCGGCCGAGACCGTGACCAGTGCCGCCCGGCCCATCGTCCGCAGCACGCCGGGCGACGCCCCGGTCGCCAGCACCGCGTCGTAACGGTCCAGCCGGACGCCGGCGCCCTCCAGTTCCGCGCCGTCGTCCAGGGAGACGGCCAGCACCGCGCCGCCCTCCGGGGGAAGCAGGCGGACCGTGCCGCAGACGACGGCGGTCTCCGCGCGGACACGGGCCCTGCGGTACATGACGTTGAGGTTGAGGACCGGGCCGCCCAGCAGGAAGCCCTCCGTCGGCAGGTCGCCGGGGAAGCCGTGCGGCCACAGGGGCTCGTCGACGATGTGGTGCTCACCGCCGACGACGAGGTCCATGCCCGCGCCCTCGACCACGGTCAGGACGCGGTCCACGCCGGGGAAGGCGGAGAACGGCCCGTCGGCGGTGACGTCCGCGAGGCTGACGCGCCAGTCGAAGGCGTCGGGGCCTGCGCCCTGCGGCGCGGCCGCGATCTCCCGGACGGTCCCGCCGCCGTTCTTCCAGGGGACGGGCGCGCGGTCGGCGGCGCGCAGGATGCGTACGGTCATGGTGGGGGTCCCCCGTTCCGGCCTCGGGGCCGTGTCCGCGTGGTGGTCGTCGGGCGCGGCCTCTCCCGTGCCGTGCCGCCCGGCCCCCGAGCGTAGGCCACCCGCCGGGGCGGCCCCCGGCCTCCAGGACCGGCGTACCGGTTCGCTATCTTGATCGCCGCCGCCCCCACCGGCCCCGTTGCCCACCCCCAGTGAAGGAGCCGGCCATGGAGGCCGCCGCCGCCCCCGCGTGTTACCGCCATCCGTCCGCCGAGACGTATGTCCGCTGCACGCGCTGCGACCGCTACATCTGCCCGGACTGCATGCGCGAGGCCGCCGTCGGCCATCACTGCGTGGAGTGCGTGAAGGAGGGGCAGCGGTCGGTGCGGCAGGCCCGTACGGTCTTCGGCGGCGCGGTGTCGCGGGCGACGGCGCCGGTGGTGACGTACGTGCTGATGGCGCTCAACATCCTGGCCTATGTCGGCGAGGTGGTCCGGCCGGAGATCGTGGGCCGGTTCGCGGTGCTCGGGGCGGCGCTCACGGGGCCGGACGGTGAGCAGTACTACTACCGGGGCGACACGTTCCCCGGGTACGAGCTGACGGGCATCGCGGACGGCGAGTGGTACCGGCTGGTGACCGGGGCCTTCCTGCACATGCCGCCGGACGCGTCGTTCGGGGTGATGCACCTGGTGTTCAACATGTTCGCGCTGTGGAACATCGGCCGGGCCGTGGAGGGGCAGCTCGGGTGGGCCCGGTATCTGGCGCTGTACCTGCTGTCGGCGGTCGGCGGTTCGGTCCTGGTGTACCTCCTGGCCCCGGACACCTCGACGGTCGGCGCGTCCGGTGCGGTCTTCGGGCTGGCCGCCGCGTACTGGGTCATCCACCGGCGGCTCGGCCACGACATGGCGGCGGTCAACCGCTTCATGGCCGGGTTCCTGATCTGGATGCTGATCTCGGCCGCGTTCACCTCGTGGCAGGGGCACCTGGGCGGGCTGCTGACCGGGGCCCTGGTGACGTACGGGCTCGCCTTCGCCCCGCGGAAGCTGCGCGTCCGGCCGGCCCAGCTGGCGGGCGGCCTGGTGCTGCTGGGGCTGTTCGCCCTGGCGGTGGTGGCGAAGACGTCGGCGCTGACGGGCGGCTGAGGGCGGAGGGGTACGGGCCCGGCGGAAAGGTGTTCCGGCGGGCCCGTACCGGCCCCGGACGCGCCACGGCGCCCGCTGGTGTCCGGTCGGGGACAGGCAGGCGCCGCGTTCAGTTCCGTACGCCGTTGTACGGGACGTGTGGTGGGGGCTCCCTCCTGGCCGCGTGGGCCGGGGGGACCCGGAGGTGGTGCTCAGACCAGCAGGGACCGGTCCGTCGGGCGGATCGGGGCCGGCAGGGCGCTGGTCCCGGTCAGGAAGCGGTCCACTCCGCGGGCTGCGGAGCGGCCCTCGGCGATCGCCCAGACGATCAGCGACTGGCCGCGTCCCGCGTCACCGGCGACGAAGACGCCGTCGACGTTGGTCGCGTAGTGCTCGTCGCGGGCGACGTTGCCGCGCTGGTCGAGCTCCAGGCCGAACTGCTGGACCAGACCGTTGGACTGGTCGGTTCCGGTGAAGCCCATGGCGAGGGTGACGAGCTGGGCGGGGATGCGCCGCTCCGTGCCGGGCTTCTGCTCCAGCTTACCGTCCTTGAACTCGACCTCCACCAGGTGGAGGGCCTGGACGTTGCCGTCCTGGTCGCCCTCGAAGTGGGTGGTGGAGACGGAGTAGACCCGCTCGCCGCCCTCCTCGTGCGCGGAGGTGACCTTGTAGAGCATGGGGAAGGTCGGCCAGGGCTGGTTCGCGTTCCGCTCCTCGCCCGGCTTCGGCATGATCTCCAGCTGGGTGACGGAGGCCGCGCCCTGGCGGTGGGCGGTGCCCACGCAGTCGGCGCCGGTGTCGCCGCCGCCGATGACGACGACGTGCTTGCCGCCGGCGTGGATCGGGGAGACGGTGAGGTCGCCCTCCTGCACCTTGTTGGCGAGCGGCAGGTACTCCATCGCGAAGTGGACGCCGTTCAGCTCGCGGCCGGGGACCGGCAGGTCGCGGGAGACGGTGGCGCCGGCCGCGATGACGACCGCGTCGTAGCGGCGGCGGAGCTTCGCGGCGTCGATGTCCCGGCCGATCTCCACCTCCGTACGGAACTTGGTGCCTTCCAGGCGCATCTGCTCGATGCGGCGGTTGATGTGGGACTTCTCCATCTTGAACTCGGGGATGCCGTACCGGAGGAGGCCCCCGATACGGTCCGCGCGCTCGTAGACGACGACGGTGTGGCCGGCCCGGGTCAGCTGCTGGGCGGCGGCGAGTCCGGCCGGGCCCGAGCCGACGACGGCGACGGTCTTGCCGGAGAGGCGCTCGGGCGGCTGCGGGGTGACGTCGCCGCTGTCCCACGCCTTGTCGATGATGGAGACCTCGACGTTCTTGATGGTGACGGCGGGCTGGTTGATGCCGAGCACGCACGCCGACTCGCAGGGGGCCGGACACAGCCTCCCGGTGAACTCCGGGAAGTTGTTCGTGGCGTGCAGCCGCTCGGAGGCGGCGGTCCAGTCCTCGCGGTAGGCGTAGTCGTTCCACTCGGGGATGAGGTTTCCGAGCGGGCAGCCGTTGTGGCAGAACGGGATGCCGCAGTCCATGCAGCGGCCGGCCTGCTTGCTGATGATCGGGAGCAGCGAGCCCGGAACGTAGACCTCGTTCCAGTCCTTGACGCGCTCGGCCACGGGGCGGGTCTTCGCGACCTCGCGCCCGGTGGTCAGGAAGCCCTTGGGGTCAGCCATGGGTCGCCGCCTCCATCATCTTCTCGGTGGTCTCCTGCTCGGAGAGACCGGCGAGCTCAGCGGCGTCCTTGGCGGCGAGCACTGCCTTGTACGTGGACGGGATGATCTTGCTGAAGCGGGACGCGCCTCCGGAGGCGCTGTCCCACTCGGCGAGGAGCTTCTCCGCGACGGTGGAAGCGGTCTCCTCGTGGTGGCGGCGCACGACGTCGTGCAGCCACTCCTTGTCGGTGTCGTCCAGCTCCTCGATGGCGCCGAGGTTGCCGACGTTGACGTTGTCGCGGTTCAGGTCGATGACGTAGGCGACGCCGCCCGACATGCCGGCGGCGAAGTTGCGGCCGGTCTCGCCGAGGACGACGGCGTGGCCGCCGGTCATGTACTCGCAGCCGTGGTCGCCGACGCCCTCGGAGACGACGAGCGCCCCGGAGTTGCGGACGCAGAAGCGTTCGCCGGTGCTGCCGCGGAGGAAGATCTCGCCGCCGGTCGCGCCGTAGCCGATGGTGTTGCCGGCGATGGTGGAGTACTCGGCGAGGTGGTCGGCGCCCCGGTCCGGGCGGACGACGACCCGGCCGCCGGAGAGGCCCTTGCCGACGTAGTCGTTGGCGTCCCCCTCCAGGCGCAGGGTGATCCCGCGCGGCACGAACGCGCCGAAGGACTGGCCGGCCGAGCCGGTGAAGGTGATGTCGATGGTGTTGTCGGGCAGGCCCGCACCGCCGAACTTCTTGGTCACCTCGTGGCCGAGCATGGTGCCGACGGTCCGGTTGATGTTGCGGATCGCTACCTGGGCGCGGACCGGCTGCGCGGCCTCGGCGCTCGGTGCTCCGAGGGCGTCGGCGGCCAGCTTGATGAGCTGGTTGTCGAGCGCCTTGGGCAGGCCGTGGTCCTGCTCGACGATGCGGTGGCGGACCGCGCCCTCGGGCAGCTCGGGCACGTGGAAGATCGGGGCGAGGTCGAGGCCCTGCGCCTTCCAGTGGGTGATCGCCCGGTCGGTGTCGAGGAGTTCGGCGTGGCCGACGGCCTCCTCGATGGAGCGGAAGCCCAGCTCGGCGAGGAGTTCGCGGACCTCTTCGGCGATGAACTCGAAGAAGTTGACGACGTACTCGGCCTTGCCGGAGAAGCGGTCGCGCAGGACCGGGTTCTGGGTGGCGATGCCGACCGGGCAGGTGTCCAGGTGGCAGACGCGCATCATGACGCAGCCGGAGACGACGAGCGGCGCGGTGGCGAAACCGAATTCCTCGGCGCCCAGCAGGGCGGCGATGACGACGTCGCGGCCGGTCTTGAGCTGGCCGTCGGTCTGCACGACGATGCGGTCGCGGAGGCCGTTGAGCAGCAGGGTCTGCTGGGTCTCGGCGAGGCCCAGCTCCCAGGGGCCGCCCGCGTGCTTGAGCGAGGTGAGCGGGGAGGCGCCCGTTCCGCCGTCGTGGCCGGAGATGAGGACGACGTCCGCGTGGGCCTTGGAGACCCCGGCGGCGACCGTGCCGACGCCGACCTCGGAGACGAGCTTCACGTGGATGCGGGCCCGCGGGTTGGCGTTCTTCAGGTCGTGGATGAGCTGCGCGAGGTCTTCGATGGAGTAGATGTCGTGGTGCGGCGGCGGCGAGATGAGGCCGACGCCGGGCGTCGAGTGACGCGTCCTGGCGACCCACGGGTAGACCTTGTGGCCGGGAAGCTGGCCGCCCTCGCCGGGCTTGGCGCCCTGGGCCATCTTGATCTGGATGTCGTCCGCGTTGACCAGGTATTCGCTGGTGACGCCGAAGCGGCCGGAGGCGACCTGCTTGATGGAGGAGCGGCGTTCCGGGTCGTACAGCCGCTCCGGGTCCTCGCCGCCCTCGCCGGTGTTGGACTTGCCGCCGAGCCGGTTCATGGCGATGGCGAGGGTCTCGTGGGCCTCGCGGGAGATGGAACCGTACGACATGGCGCCGGTGGAGAAGCGCTTGACGATCTCGGAGGCGGGCTCGACCTCGTCGAGGGGGATCGGGGCCCGGTCCGAGGTGAAGCCGAAGAGGCCGCGGAGCGTCATGAGGCGCTCGGACTGCTCGTTCACCCGTTCCGTGTACTGCTTGAAGATGTCGTAGCGCCGGTTGCGGGTGGCGTGCTGGAGGCGGAAGACCGTCTCCGGGTCGAACAGGTGCGGTTCGCCCTCGCGCCGCCACTGGTACTCGCCGCCGATCTCCAGGGCGCGGTGCGAGGCCGCGATGCCGGAGGCGGGGTACGCCTTGGTGTGCCGGGCGGCGACCTCCTTGGCGATGACGTCCAGCCCCGCGCCGCCGATCTTGGTGGCGGTGCCGTTGAAGTACGTGGCGACGAACTCCTCGTCGAGGCCGACGGCCTCGAAGACCTGGGCGCCCCGGTAGGAGGCGACGGTGGAGATGCCCATCTTGGACATGACCTTGAGGACGCCCTTGCCGAGCGCGAAGATCAGGTTGCGGATGGCCTGCTCGGAGTCGACGTTCTCGATGAAGGTGCCGGCGCGGACCAGGTCCTCGACGGACTCCATGGCGAGGTACGGGTTGACTGCGGCGGCGCCGTAACCGATGAGCAGGGCGACGTGGTGGACCTCGCGGACGTCCCCGGCCTCGACCAGCAGGCCCACCTGGGTGCGCTGCTTGGTGCGGATGAGGTGGTGGTGGACGGCGGAGGTGAGCAGCAGCGAGGGGATCGGCGCGTGCTCGGCGTCGGAGTGCCGGTCGGAGAGGACGATCAGGCGGGCGCCGTCCTCTATGGCGGCGTCGACCTCGGCCCGGATCTCCTCGATCCGGGCGGCCAGTGCTGCGCCGCCGCCGCCGACGCGGTAGAGGCCGGCGAGGGTGGCGGCCTTCATGCCCGGCATGTCGCCGTCGGCGTTGATGTGTATCAGCTTGGCGAGCTCGTCGTTGTCGATCACCGGGAACGGCAGCGTGACGCTGCGGCAGGCGGCCGCGGTCGGCTCCAGGATGTTGCCCTGGGGGCCGAGCGAGGAGCGCAGGGAGGTGACCAGTTCCTCGCGGATGGCGTCCAGCGGAGGGTTGGTGACCTGGGCGAAGAGCTGGGTGAAGTAGTCGAAGAGGAGCCGGGGGCGCTCGGAGAGCGCGGCGATCGGGGAGTCGGTGCCCATCGAGCCGAGCGGTTCGCCGGCGGTGCGGGCCATCGGTGCGAGGATGACGCGCAGTTCTTCCTCGGTGTAGCCGAAGGTCTGCTGGCGGCGGGTGACCGAGGCGTGGGTGTGCACGATGTGCTCGCGGTCGGGCAGGTCGCTCAGCTCGATCTCGCCGGCTTCCAGCCATTCCTGGTACGGCTGCTCGGCGGCGAGGGACGCCTTGATCTCGTCGTCCTCGATGATGCGCCGCTCGGCGGTGTCCACGAGGAACATCCGGCCGGGCTGGAGGCGGCCCTTGCGGACGACCTTCGCGGGGTCGATGTCCAGGACGCCGACCTCGGAGGAGAGCACGACGAGGCCGTCGTCGGTGACCCAGTAGCGGCCGGGGCGCAGACCGTTGCGGTCGAGGACCGCGCCGACCTGGACGCCGTCGGTGAAGGTGACGCAGGCCGGGCCGTCCCAGGGCTCCATCATCGTGGCGTGGTACTGGTAGAACGCGCGCCGGGCCGGATCCATGGCGTTCTTGGCTTCGGGGCTCTCCCACGCCTCGGGGACCATCATCAGCACGGCGTGCGGCAGCGAGCGTCCGCCGAGGTGGAGCAGTTCCAGGACCTCGTCGAAGGAGGCGGAGTCGGAGGCGTCCGGGGTGCAGACGGGGAAGATCCGGTCGAGCCGGTCCGGGCCGAAGAGTTCGGAGGCGAGCTGGGACTCGCGGGCCTTCATCCAGTTGCGGTTGCCCTTGACCGTGTTGATCTCGCCGTTGTGCGCGACGAAGCGGTACGGGTGGGCCAGCGGCCAGCTGGGGAAGGTGTTGGTGGAGAAGCGGGAGTGGACCAGCGCGACGGTGGAGGCGAAGCGGCGGTCGGAGAGGTCCGGGAAGAACGGCTCCAGCTGCCCGGTGGTGAGCATGCCCTTGTAGACGATGGTGCGGGCGGAGAGCGAGGGGAAGTACACCCCGGCCTCCCGCTCGGCACGCTTGCGCAGGACGAACGCCCTGCGGTCCAGGACGATGCCCGATGACTCGCCGTCGGCGACGAAGATCTGGCGGAACGCGGGCATGGTGGCGCGGGCGCCGTTGCCGAGCAGAGCCGGGGTGACCGGGACGTCGCGCCAGCCGAGGACCGTCAGGCCCTCCTCGGCGGCGATCGTCTCGATCGTGCGGACGGCCTCGGTGGTGCCGTCGGCGGGCAGGAAGGCGATACCGACGGCGTACGAACCCGCCTCGGGAAGTTCGAAGGGGGTCTCGGCGCGCAGGAAGGCGTCGGGGACCTGGCAGAGGAGGCCGGCGCCGTCGCCGGAGTCGGGCTCGGAGCCGGTGGCACCGCGGTGTTCGAGGTTGCGGAGCACGGTCAGCGCCTGCTCGACCAGCTCATGGCTGGCCACACCGGTCAGAGTGGCCACGAACCCGACGCCACAGGCGTCGTGCTCGTTACGGGGGTCGTACATCCCCTGCTGGGCGGGGCGACCGTCCATGGGCGACCAGGCGTCGATACGCATCGGCTCTCCCGTCGTCGTCGTGGCATGTGCAGTGCCGAGGGACGACGTTGGCCCTCTGCGAAATTTCGTGCAGGTTACATGATGGGGCGCTTCTCAAGAAGCGGAAGGCTCGTTCCAACATGCGGACATCATGGGAGTCAGGGACGACTGGATGACCAGAGGTGACCGGACGTACCAGGAGTGGGTCGCTGTCGGAACGATCGGCGCCCGGGGAGTCGCAGAGAGCAGGCGTCGTTGCCTGCGGTGCTTACGGCTCTTGCCCGGCGGCCGAGGAAACGAAACCACCGGGTAATGGCTACTTATGTGTAGCGCTGCATAGCGTCTCATTTTACGGCCGCGTGGTCCGTCCCGCCCAGGGGCAGGCGCCAAGACGTACGTCACACGGGGAGGGGGGCCGTTGCGCCGTTCGGGCGGCCCGGTTCCGCCGCCCACCGGGCCCGCCCGGCCCGGCCGCGGGCCGCCCCGGAATCAGCCGACCGCCACGCCGAACAGGGTGCCCAGGCCGTACGTCATCGCCGCCGCCGCTCCGCCGAGGGCGAGCTGGCGCAGGCCGCTGAACCACCAGCTGCGGGCCGTCACCCGTGCCACGACGGCACCGCAGGCGAAGAGTCCGACCAGGGCCAGGAGCACGGCGGGCCACAGGGCGCTCGCGCCCAGGAGGTAGGGCAGGACGGGCAGCAGCGCGCCCAGGGCGAACGCGCCGAACGAGGAGACGGCGGCCACCAGCGGGGAGGGCAGGTCGCCCGGATCGATGCCCAGCTCCTCGCGGGCGTGGATCTCCAGCGCCTGCTCGGGGTCGCGCGACAGCTGCCGGGCGACCTCGCGGGCCAGCGGGGCGTCGACGCCGCGGGACTCGTAGAGCGCGGCCAGCTCCGCCATCTCGTCGGTGGGGTGCTTACGGAGTTCGCGGCGCTCGATGTCCAGCTCCGCCTCGACCAGCTCGCGCTGGGAGGCGACGGAGGTGTACTCGCCCGCCGCCATGGAGAAGGCCCCGGCCGCGAGCCCCGCGAGGCCGGTGATCACGATGGTCTGCTGGGAGACCGCACCGCCCGCCACCCCGGTCATCAGGGCGAGGTTGGAGACCAGACCGTCCATCGCCCCGAAGACCGCGGGGCGCAGCCAGCCGCCGTTCACGTCCCGGTGGGTGTGGTTGTCCCGGTGCGCCTCGTGCAGGACGGCTTCGGTCTCGATGATGGCCACGGCGTGCCTCTCCCCTCGTCACGGCGGACTTCACCCGCCGCTCCCCTGCGCGTATAACTTTCGACAAAGTCCAAACTACGCCGTCCGGGTGACCTCCGCCAGCAAGGCAAGGCTGACCTATACCCCCTCTGACCTGCAAAGAAAGGTGAGCCTCAGCTATCCCGGCCGTCATCCACCCAGCCCCTTTCCGCGCCTTTTCCGCCTCTCTCGGGCCGCCGCGTGGCACAGATGCGGACAGGGCCCGGAGACGGACCGGTTCAGGACGCGGACGCCGCTCCGGGCTCGGACCGGTCCCGCCGGACGAGCGGAAGGGCGGCGCGGTGAACGGTGACGCGGTGAACGGCGACACGAGGGGCGCGGCGGCCGGCCGGGGGCGGGCCAGGGGCGCACTGCTGGGGCTGGCGGTCGGGGACGCGCTCGGGGCCCCGGCGGAGAATCTGCGGCCCTCCGAGATCCGCCACCGCTGGGGGCGGATCGAGGGGTTCGTGAGCGATGACCCGGCGGGCACCGACGACACGGAGTACGCGATCTTCTCCGGGCTGCTGCTCGCCCGGCACGGCTCGGCGCTCGACGTGTCCCATGTGGAGCGGGCCTGGCACCACTGGATCGCCGACCTGGACGAGGGCCCGTTCCGGGGAGCCGGGTTCAGCGAGCGCGGCACCCTGGAGAACCTGCGCCGGGGCCTGGCCGCGCCGATCTCGGCCCAGCACCGGCACGCCTGGAGCGACGGGCTCGCCATGCGGGCGGCCCCCTTCGGGGTGTTCGCGGCGGGCCGACCCGCCGAAGCGGCCCGGCTGGTCGCGGTGGACGGCAGGGTCAGCCACGAGGGCGAGGGGATCTACGGGGGCCAGGCGGTGGCGGCCGGGGTGGCGGCGGCGATGGTCGGCTCGGGCCTCGCCTCGGTGATCGCGGCCGCGCTCTCGGTGGTCCCGATGGACTCCTGGACGGCCCGGTCGCTGCGCCGGGCGGTCGCGGCGGCCCAGCGGCCCTACCCCGACCGGCTCACGATGGAGCGGGCGGTGCGCTCGGCGGTGGTGATCGCCGGCTACCCGTGGACGGACCTCGCGCCGGAGGCGGTGGGCCTGGCGTTCGGGGCGTTCACGGCGGCGCGCGGCGACTTCCGGACGGCGGTGCTGACGGCCGTCAACATGGGCCGGGACGCGGACACGACGGCGGCGGTGGCCGGAGCGCTCGCCGGGGCGCTGCACGGGGAGAGCGCCGTCCCGCCGGAGTGGGCGAAGGCGATCGGACCGGTCCGGGGCAGCTGCCTGCCCTCGATGCGCGGCTACCACGTGCTGGACATCGCGGAGCTGCTGACCCCGGAGGACCCCGAGGCCCCGGAGCACCCCGAGACCCGGGAGGACCCCGGGGCCGCGGAGGGCAGCGGTGCCCCGGAGCACCGCGAGACCCAGGAGCGCCCGGCCGCGACCGTCCCGGCGGGGTCCGTACGGGAGTGGAGCGGCGGCCTCCCCGGGCCTTCGGCCGTACGGGGCCCGGCGTCCACGGCGGTCTCCTTCGCCCCGGTACGGCAGGAGGGGGGGTGACCACGGCCGCGCGCGAGGAGGCCGGGCCACGGTGTCCTCGGCGTGACCGGCGACGACCGCGGCCACGCACGGAACGGCCGGCAGCCGCCCGGCCACGAGACCCACGGGAGGACCGGCGATGACCACGACCGCACCCGACGCGACCGCCCCCACCACCCCCACCCCCACGCGCCGTGCCCGGATCGAGGGGCTGCTGCTCGGGCTCGCGGCGGGGGACGCCGCCGGATGGCCCGCCGCCCGGCACCGGGCGGCCCGGATGCCCGAGTGGACCCGGCGGCTCACCCGCGAGCTGGACACCTTCGCCGAGCAGAACTCCACCACCACCCTCCCGGTGCCGATCGCGCTCAACCAGCCGCCCGAGCCGCTGCGGCTCGGCCCGTCCGACGACGCCGAGTGGGCCGCGTTCGCCGCCCGCACGGTGCTGGCGGCGGCCGACGACGCGGCCGCCCTCTCCTGCGGCCGCCGGATGCGGGACGCGGTGGACCGGGCCTGGAACGCGCTCGCCGCCACGGTGGCCGCCGCCAGCGCGCGGGCCCCCGAGGTGGAGGCGGCGGTGCTCCCGCTGCGGGCCCGGATCTCGGTGCGGGCCGGTCTCGGCAACCTGGCCGCCGGGCTGCGGCCCCCCGCCACCGGCCACGACAACCCGCACTACTTCGACGACGCCGCCTGCGTCCGGGCGGCCGTCCTCGCCGTGGTCCATCCGGGCGATCCGGCGGAGGCCGCCGCGCTCGCCGAGTTCGACGCCCGCTACACCCAGGACGGCGACGGGGTGCACGGGGCGCGGGCCATGGCCGCCGCGATCGCCGTGGCGCTGGCCGGGGCGGACGTGAACACCGTCGTGAACGCCGCCCTCGACCAGCTCCCCGAGGGCACCGAGATCGCCCGCAACGCCGCGCACGCGGTCCGCCTGGCCCGCGAGTTCGCCGACGAGCCGGCCGGGGCGTTCGCCCTGGTCCCGGTGTTGGAGCACCAGATCGTGGACCACGTCTACAGCTACGGGATCGCGGCGGCCGAGACCGTGCCCGTCGCCCTCGCCCTCACCACCGCCGCGCGGGGCGAGATCGCCCAGGCGGTCCCCGCCGCAGCCTGCCTCTCGCGGGTGGCCGACTCGGCTCCCGCCCTGGCCGGGGCGCTGACCGGGGCGGTCGGTTCGGTCACCGCCGTGCCGGCGGGGTGGCGCGAGGCGTGCCGGACGCTCGCGGGGTGCGCGCTGCCCCGGCTCGCGGGCACGGACCTGATCGAACTCGCCGGGCTGCTGGCAGCCACGGAACCGGCCACCTCGGGTGGACAATTCCGGCATGACGCCCACAACGGCCATGGCGGCAACGCCCGCCCCCGCGACACCACCGCTCTCCCCCGGCACGCCCGGACTCGATGACCGCATCAGCCGGGCCCTCGTCGGCGCGGCCGTCGGCGACGCGCTCGGCGGCCCGGTCGAGGGCTGGACCCCCGAGCAGATCGTCGAGCGCCACGGCGGACGGGTGACCGGGATCGTCGGCCCCTGGTACGGCGAGGACTGGCGCACCGCGCGCCCCATCGCCCCGTACCACAAGGGCGACGGCCACGTCACCGACGACACCCTGATGACCCACGCGCTGATCCGCGTGTACGACAAGGTCCGCGACCACCTCGACGCGTACGCCGTCGCGGACCACCTCGTCCCGGATCTGCTCGCACCGCGCTGGATCCCGGAGCTGGAGGCCGAGGCGCTGCCGCTCCAGCGGATCTTCCTGGCGGAGAAGTGGATCGTGGCCCGGCTGCACTACGGACACGTGGACCCGCGCGAGGCCGGCGCGGGCAACATCGTCAACTGCGGGGCGGCGATGTACATGGCCCCGGTCGGCCTGGTCAACGCGGCCCGCCCGGAGGCCGCTTACGCCGAGGCCCTGGAGGTCGCCGCGCCGCACCAGTCGTCGTACGGGCGGGAGGCCGCCGGGGTCTTCGCGGCCGCCGTCGCCGCCGCCTGCCACCCGGACGCGACCCCGGACACGGTGATCGACGCCGCCCTCGCCCTGGCCAAGGACGGCACCCGGTCCGCGATCGAGGCGGTCTGCGACGTCGCCGCGCACCACGACGACGCCGAGTCCGCGCTCGTCCCGCTGCGGGCGGCCGTGGAACCGTTCGACACGGTGGGCCCCGACTACCGCAGCCCCCGGCTCGGCGCGCGCCGCCCGTCCCGCTTGCACGCCATCGAGGAACTGCCCATCGCGCTCGGGATGCTGCTGGTCGGCGGCGGCGACTACCGGCGCACGGTGCTCGGTTCGGTGAACTACGGGCGCGACTGCGACTCCATCGCCACGATGAGCGGCGCTATCGCGGGCGCGCTGGGCGGCGAGGTCCCGGCCGACTGGGCGTCCGCGGTGGCCGAAGCCAGCCGCCTGGACCTGGAGGCTCCGGCCCGCACCCTGGCCCGTGTGGCCCGGCAGGTCTTCGCCCGCGACCTGGAACGCCGCCGGTCCCACGAGGAGGCGTTCACCGCGCTGGCCGGTGAGCGGTGAGCGTCCGCCCGCCCCGCCCCCCGGACGTCCGCCTCACCTGGGTGCAGCCCGAGGACCTGGTCGGACACGAGCTGCGGCAGGCAGCGCAGGACGGCCGGGACGCGCGGGAGATCGCGGAGCGGTGGTACGCGGCCGGCGGCTCCCCCGCCCCGGACCGCGCCGGCGCCTCGGAGCCGCCCGCACCGGCCCGGCTGCGCGCGCTCGCCGTCCGGCTCCTCGACGAGCTGGCCCTGTCGACGTCGCCGCTGGCCGCCGACGAGCCGACCGGGCTGGACGCGATCGTGGCCGCCTGCCCGCACTGGCCCGGCCCGCCGGAGAGCGGATTCACGGTCGGCCGGGACCGGCTGCACGCCGCCTGGCTGGGCCGGGCGGCCGGCTGCCTGCTCGGCAAGCCGGTCGAGAAGCTGCCCCTGGACGGCATCCGCGCGCTCGCCCGCGCCACGGGCAACTGGCCGCTCGCCACCTGGTTCACCGGACGCGGCGTGCCCGCCGAACTGCTCGCCGCCCACCCCTGGAACCGTCGCTCGGCCTCCACGTCGCTCGCCGAGAACATCGACGGCATGCCGGAGGACGACGACCTCGACCACCCTGTGCTCACCCTGCTGCTGCTCCAGCGGCACGGGCGCGCCTTCACCACCGCCGACCTGGCCCGGCTCTGGCTGGACGAGCTTCCGGCCGGGCGGACCTTCACCGCCGAGCGCGTCGCGTACGGCAACCTCCTGGCCGGCGTCGAGCCCCCCGAGACCGCTCGCCGCCGCAACCCGTTCCGGGAGTGGATCGGCGCGCAGATCCGGGCCGACGTGCACGGCTGGACCCACCCCGGCGACCCGGCCGGAGCCGCCGCCCAGGCCCACCGCGACGCGGTCCTCACCCACACCGGCAACGGGGTGTACGGAGCGATGTTCATCGCCGCCGCGCTCGCCGTCGCCGCCGGGGGCGAGAGCGACGTGCACGGCTGCCTGACCGCCGGGCTGCGGGTGGTGCCGCCGCACTCCCGCTACGCCCGCGCGATCCGCCTCGGCATCGAAACAGCCCGTACGGAAAGGGAGTTCGACGCCGTCGTGGACCGGCTGCACGCCGTCTACGCCGACACGCACCACTGGGTGCACGTCCTGCCCAACGCCGCGCTGCTGGCCGCCGCCCTCACCCACGCCGACGGCGACTTCACCCGGTCCGTGGGGAACGCGGTCTCCGGCGGCTGGGACACCGACTCCAACGGGGCGAGCGCCGGCTCCATCGCCGGACTGCTGACCGGGGACCCGGACGCCCTGCCCGAACGGTGGACGGCTCCGCTGAAGAACCGGCTCGCCACCTCCGTCCCCGGATTCGACCGGGTCGGCTTCGACACCCTCGCCGCACTGACCCACCAGGAGGCTCTGCGCCCATGACCCGCATCGCGGTGCTCGGCAGCACCAACATGGACCTCGTCGCCTACACGGCCCGCGCCCCCGGACGCGGCGAGACCGTCACCGGACGGGAGTTCCGGACGATCCCCGGCGGCAAGGGCGCCAACCAGGCCGTCGCCGCCGCCCGCGCGGGCGGGGAGGTGATGATGATCGGCGCGGTCGGGGACGACGCGTACGGGGCGCGGTTGCGCGACGGCCTCGAACACGCGGGGGTGGACACCGATCTGCTGCACACCGCCGAGGGCCCCAGCGGCACCGCGCACATCGTGGTCGACGACACCGGGTCCAACGCGATCGTGGTGGTCCCCGGAGCGAACGGGACCGTCACCGCGCTCGGCCCCGGCGAGATCGCGGCCGTCGCCGCCTCCGAACTGCTGCTGATGCAGCTCGAACTCCCCCTGCCCGCCGTCGTCGAAGGGGCCCGCGCCGCCCACGCCCAGGGCGTACGGACCATCCTCACTCCCTCCCCCGTCCAGCCGCTGCCCGACGAACTCTTCGACCACATCGACCTGTTGGTCCCCAACGAGCACGAGGCCGCCGAGCTGTCCGGGCAGGACGAGCCGCACGCCGCTGCCCAGATCCTGTTGCGGAAGGTGCCCGAGGTGATCATCACGCTCGGAGCGAAGGGCTGCCTGTACGCGGCACGGGGCGGCGAGCCGGTGCTGTTCGAGGCCCCCTCGGTGACCGCCGTCGACACGACCGGGGCCGGGGACACCTTCGTCGGGGCGCTGGCCGTGGCCCTCGGCGAGGGGCGGCCGGTGGCCGAGGCCGTGGCGTTCGCCTCCTCGGCCGCCGCGCTCTGTGTCCAGAAGCCCGGCGCGTCCACGTCCATGCCCTACCGCAGCGAGATCGAGGCCCCATGAGCGCCACCATGGCAGGACCGCTGACCGGGCTGAAGGTCCTCGACCTCGCCACCCTCTTCGCCGGACCCCTCGCCGCCACCATGCTGGGGGACTTCGGCGCCGACGTGATCAAGGTCGAACACCCCCGCAAGCCGGACCCCTCGCGCGGGCACGGGCCCGCCAAGGACGGGGTCGGCCTGTGGTGGAAGCTGCTCGGCCGCAACAAACGCACCCTGGCCCTCGACCTGTCCGCGCCCGGCGGCCGGGACGTACTGCTCCGGCTGGCCGCCGGAACCGACGTGATCATCGAGAACTTCCGGCCGGGCACCCTGGAGCGCTGGGGACTGGGCCCGGAGGAGCTGCACGCGGTCAACCCGCGCCTGGTGCTGGCACGGGTCACCGGCTTCGGCCAGTTCGGTCCGTACGCGCACCGCCCCGGATTCGGGACGCTGGCCGAGGCGATGAGCGGGTTCGCGGCGATCACCGGGGAGCCGGACGGGCCGCCGACGCTGCCGCCGTTCGGGCTCGCGGACTCCATCGCGGCGCTGGCTACGGCGTACGCGGTGATGGCGGCGCTCGCCGGGCGGGAGAAGACCGGCGCGGGACAGGTGGTGGACCTGGCGATCATCGAGCCGATCCTCACCGTGCTGGGCCCGCACCCCCTCTGGTACGACCAGCTCGGCTACGTCCAGCCGCGCACCGGCAACCGCTCCCGCAACAACGCCCCGCGCAACACCTACCGCACCGCCGACGGCCACTGGGTCGCGGTCTCCACCTCCGCCCAGTCCGTCGCGGAGCGGGTGATGCGCCTGGTGGGCCGCCCGGAGCTGATCGGGGAGCCCTGGTTCGGCTCGGGCTCCACCCGCGCCGAGCACACCGAGGAGCTGGACGCGGCGGTCGGCCACTGGATCTCCCGCCACGACCGTGACGAGGTGCTGGACGCCTTCGAGAAGGCGGAGGCGGCCGTCGCGCCGATCCAGGACGTACGGGAGGTGATGGAGGACCCGCAGTACCGGGCGCTGGGCACCCTCGCGGAGATCGACGACCCGGAGCTGGGGCCGCTGCGGATGCAGAACGTCCTCTTCCGGCTCTCGGAGACCCCCGGCGGAATCCGGTGGGCGGGCCGCCCGCACGGCGCGGACACCGAGGAGATCCTGACCGGGCTCGGCCTCACGGAGACCCGGATCGCCGCGCTGCGGGACCAGGGGGCGCTGTGACCGGCCGGGTGCCACCCCTCCCGCCGCTGCCGGAGGACCCGCGGCCCGACGCCGTCCGGCCGCCGCTGACCTGGCTGTACGTGCCCGGGGACCGTCCGGAGGTGGTGGCCAAGGCGCTGGGGTCCGGAGCGGACGTGGTGATCGTCGATCTGGAGGACGCCGTCGCCCCGGACCGCAAGGAGTACGCGCGCGCCGCCACCGCCGAGCTCCTCGGCGACCAGGTGACCGCGGCCCCCGACGCCGTACCGGTCCATGTCCGGGTACACGGCGAGGACGACATCCGGGCGCTGGCGGGGCTGCCGGGCCTGGCCGCGTTCCGGCTGCCGAAGATCACCCACGCGGTCTCGGTGCACCATGTGGCGGCGGTGGCGCCGGGGGTGCCGCTGTACCCGCTGCTGGAGTCGGCGCTCGCGATCGAGCACGCGTACTCGATCGCCTCGGCCCACCACCGCGTCCACGGCATCGCGCTGGGTGAGGCGGACCTGCGGGCGGATCTCGGGGTGCGGGACGACGCCGGGCTGGACTGGGCACGCGGCCGGGTCGTGGTGGCGGCCCGCGCGGCGGCCCTTCCGCCACCGGTCCAGTCGGTGTTCCCGGACGTCCGGGACCTGGACGGGTTGTGGGCGTCGTGCGGGCGGGGGCGGGCGCTCGGGATGCTGGGCCGGGCGGCGATCCACCCGCGCCAGCTGGAGGTGATCGAGCGGGCGTTCCTGCCGACCGCCCAGGAGGTGGAGGCGGCCGAGGAGATCGTCGCGGCGTCAGCGGTGGAGGGGGGCGCGCTGGCCCTGCCGGACGGGAGGTTCGTGGACGCGGCGGTGGTGGCGTCCGCCCGTCGTACGATCGCGCTCGCCGGGCGGGCCTGAGACTGCGGGCCCGCCCGGCGAGCGGGTGGTGCGGCGGGGAGGGCGGCCGGTGCTTTCCGGCCACCGCCCGGTCAGCTCTTCTCGGCCGCCGCTTCGGTGCTTCCGGCGGTGAGGCCCGTGCCCGGCTCCCCCGCCTCGTCCTTCGTGAACGGGTCCTTCCTCGCTTCGGCGTCCTGCTCGGCGGCGTCCGTCTCCACGGAACCGTCCTCGCCGGAACCGTCCTTGCCGGAGCCGTCCTCGTCGGAGGCCTTCGCGGGGGCGGTCCGGTCGGGCTCGACGATCTCCTCACGGCCCGGACGGATCTTCGCGGAGACCACGATGTAGACGACGGCGAGGACGAAGACGACGATCGCGGTCCACACGTTCAGGCGGAGGCCCAGGATGTGGTGGGCCTCGTCGACCCGCATGTACTCGATCCAGCCGCGCCCGGCGCAGTAGGCCGCGACGTACAGCGCGAACGCCCGGCCGTGGCCGAGCCGGAAGCGGCGGTCCGCCCAGATGACGAGCAGCGCCACACCGACGCACCACAGCGACTCGTAGAGAAAGGTCGGGTGGTACGTCCCGGCGACCCGGTTCGTGCCCTCGCTGATCTCCAGCGCCCAGGGGAGGTCGGTGGGCTTGCCGTACAGCTCCTGGTTGAACCAGTTGCCCCAGCGGCCGATGGCCTGGGCGATGGCGATGCCCGGGGCCAGCGCGTCGGCCCAGGCCGGCAGCGGGATGCCCCGGCGGCGGCAGGCGATCCACGCGCCGACCGCGCCGAACGCGATGGCGCCCCAGATGCCGAGGCCGCCCTGCCAGATCTTGAAGGCGTCGACCCAGTTCTCACCGTCGCTGAAGTACAGCTGGTAGTCGGTGATCACGTGGTAGAGCCGGCCGCCGACGAGGCCGAAGGGAACCGCCCAGACGGCGACGTCGGCCACGGTGCCGGCTTTGCCGCCCCTGGCGATCCAGCGCTTGTTGCCGAACCAGACGGCGACGAAGACACCGATGATGATGCAGAACGCGTAGCCGCGGAGCGGGATCGGGCCGAGCTCGATCACGCCGGTCGACGGACTGGGAATGGAGGCAAGGTTCATGGCGAGGTCGACGCTACCCTGCCGGGCGGTGGGTACGGCAAGCCACCCGGCAACGTCTGGGTAACGGGGACCGCGTCACGGACGGGTCCGCGGCCCGGTCAGGGCCCGGCGGCCGGGGACGGGGCGGCCGGGTCGGCGGACTCGTCGGCCGTGGCGGCTCCTCCCGGCGACTCGGCCGGGGCGGCGGTGCCCGGCTTCTTGCCCTTGTTGGCCGCGAGGACCCACTTCTTCAGGGCCGCCGGGGAGATCTGCTCGCCGTCCTTGGCCGGGAAGACCGACTCCCCGTTGAGCAGCACGGTCGGCGTGCCCTGGAAGCCGCCCTCGCGGAACGCCGTGTCGGACTTCTTCACCCAGCTGTCGTGGTCGCCGTCCTCCACACAGCTGCGGAACTCCGGCGTGTCGAGCCCCTGGACCTTCCCGGCCAGCTCGATCAGCCGGCTGTTCCTGCCGTACGCGTCGTCCGGCTCGGGCGGCTGGTTGCTGAAGAGGACGTCGTGGTACGGAGCGAACTTGCCGGCGTCCTGGGCGCAGGCGGCGGCGTTGGCGGCGCGCAGCGAGCCGGAGCCGCCGAGGTTGCCGTCGATGATCGTGGCGAGGTGGTACTCCACCTTGACCTGGCCGTCGTTCACCAGCTCCGCGACGGCGTCGCGGAGTGCGTTCTCGAACTGGGCGCAGACGGGGCAGCGGAAGTCCTCCCAGATCGTGAGGGTGGACGGGGCGTCGGCCGCGCCGACCGGCAGGGTCAACGCGTCCTCGCCGGACGCGCCCGACGGGGCGATGGCGGGTCCGGACGCGGTGTCCTCGCCCCCGTCCTTGCCCACGTTGGCCGCGATCAGGCCGACCACGGCGGCCAGGCCGAGCACCCCGACCACCGCCGAGGCGACGATCAGCGTCCGACGGCGCTTCTCGCGCCCCTTCTCCTGCTCGCGCTGCTGGGCCAGGCGCTCACGCGCGCTTCTGTTTCCCTCTGGGATCTTGTCGCTCACACCCAGGGGAACGAACCGAGGAGGCGCCTACGCGCCTCCCCGGCCCACAATCCATCCGTTCGGGTGATGCGAGGGGTCAGCGCTTTCGAACGCCCTCGGCCAGTTCACCCGCGAGGGAGCGGACGGCGGCGAGGCCCGCCGCCTCGTCGGGGGCGTCCAGCATGGCCTTGACGAACGCCGATCCCACGATCACCCCGTCCGCGAAGCCGGCGACCTCGGCGGCCTGCGCCGCGTCGGAGACGCCGAGGCCGACGCAGACCGGGATGCCGGTGGTGGCGCGGGTGCGCTCCACCAGGTTCCGGGCCTGGTCGCCGACCGAGGCGCGGGTGCCGGTGACGCCCATCAGGGACGCGGCGTAGACGAAGCCGCTGCCGGCCGCCGTGATGGTGGCGAGGCGGGCGTCCCGGCTGCTGGGGGCGACGACGAAGACGGTGGCGAGGCCGTGCTTCCCGGCGTGCTCGCGCCACAGCGCGGATTCCTGGACCGGCAGGTCGGGCAGGATGCACCCGGCGCCGCCCGCCTCGGCCAGTTCGGCGGTGAACCGCTCGACGCCGTAGCGGTCGATGGGGGTTCCAGTACGTCATGACCAGGATCGGGACGCCGGTGGCCTCGTACGCCTCACGGACCGTGCGCATCACGTCGGCGATCCGGACGCCGCCGCGCAGGGCGATGTCGTCGGCGGTCTGGATGACCGGACCGTCGAGGACGGGGTCGCTGTGCGGAAGTCCGACCTCGACGATGTCCGCGCCGCCCGCGACGACGGCCTTGACCGCCTCGATGCCGCCGTCCACGGTCGGGAAGCCGGCCGGGAGGTAGGCGATGAGCGCCGCCCGGTCCGCCGCCTTCGCACCGGCGAGGGTGGTGTTCAACAGCTCGATGTTGCCGCTCACTTGGCGTCCCCCTCGATCTCGGCGCGGTCGCCGGCCGCGTCCGCCTCGACGGCGGCGTCGGTGTCGTAGAGCCCGAAGTAGCGGGCGGCGGTGTCCATGTCCTTGTCACCGCGGCCCGACAGGTTGACCAGGATGAGCCCCTCCGGGCCCAGCTCCTTGCCGAGGTCCAGGGCGCCGGCGAGCGCGTGGGCGCTCTCGATGGCCGGGATGATGCCCTCGGTGCGGGAGAGCAGGCGCAGCGCCTGCATGGCCGCGTCGTCGGTGACGGCGCGGTATTCGCCGCGCCCGACGTCCTTGAGGTAGGAGTGCTCCGGGCCGATGCCCGGATAGTCCAGACCGGCCGAGATGGAGTACGGCTCGGTGATCTGGCCCTCGTCGTCCTGGAGGACGTAGGAGCGCGACCCGTGCAGGATGCCGGGTTCCCCGGCGGTGAGGGTCGCCGCGTGCTCGCCGGTCTCCACCCCGTGCCCGGCGGGTTCGCATCCGATCAGGCGGACTCCGGCGTCGGGGATGAAGGCGTGGAAGAGGCCGATGGCGTTGGAGCCGCCGCCGACGCAGGCGACCGCCGCGTCCGGGAGGCGGCCGGTGCGCTCCAGGAGCTGGCGGCGGGCCTCGACGCCGATGACGCGGTGGAAGTCGCGGACCATCGCGGGGAAGGGGTGCGGTCCCGCGACCGTGCCGAAGAGGTAGTGCGTGCGGTCCACGTTGGCGACCCAGTCGCGGAACGCCTCGTTGATGGCGTCCTTCAGGGTCCGCGAGCCGGACTTCACGGCGACGACCTCGGCGCCGAGCATCCGCATCCGCGCGACGTTCAGCGCCTGGCGCCGGGTGTCGATCTCGCCCATGTAGATGGTGCAGTCGAGGCCGAAGAGGGCGCAGGCGGTCGCGGTGGCGACGCCGTGCTGGCCGGCCCCGGTCTCGGCGATGACCCGCGTCTTGCCCATGCGCTTGGTGAGGAGCGCCTGGCCCAGCACGTTGTTGATCTTGTGCGAGCCGGTGTGGTTCAGGTCCTCGCGCTTGAGGAAGATCCGGGCGCCGCCCGCGTGTTCGGCGAACCGCGGGACCTCGGTCAGCGCGCTGGGGCGGCCGGTGTAGTTCACCATGAGCTCGTTGAGCTCGGCGGCGAAGGCGGGGTCGGCCTTGGCCTTGTCGTATTCGACGGCGACCTCGTCCACGGCGGCGACGAGCGCCTCCGGGATGAACTTGCCGCCGTACGCGCCGAAATAGCCCTCGGCGCTGGGGATCAGACCCTCGGGGTCCGGGATGAAGAAGTCGGACGACATGCGGCGTGCTCCTTGGCATGGCAGCGGGTGGGTTCACCGTATGCGCCGGGCAGCGAGCGCCTCCGCGACCGGGGTGCGGTCACGGAGGTGCGGTCGTACGTACGGAAGGAGAAGGGGGTGGTGCGGTACGTCGGCCGGGGCTCGCTACGGCGCGGACCCCGTGCGCCATCGCATGCCGTTGACCTGGCCGGGCTCGTCCCCGATGACGTACCGCACGCGTCGGCCGTGCACCCGCCGGGCGGGGGCGCGGCAGCCGCGCGGCCGGCACCCGCGCGCCAGCGGGGCGTGCGGGTCCCGGACCGGGACCTCGGCACGGCGGAGGCCGGGCCGGGTGCGGTGCGGGGGGCGGTCGGTCATGATCGTCGGGCCCCGGTCAGCCGCGGCCGTGGCGGAGCGCCGGGTGGGCGCCCGCGGCGACCAGGTCGGCGACGGCGGCGCGCGGGTCGCGGCCGGTGACCAGGGACTCGCCGACCAGGACGGCGTCGGCGCCGGCGTTGGCGTACGCGATCAGGTCGTGCGGGCCCCGGACACCGGACTCGGCGACCTTGACGATGTGGTCGGGGATCTCGGGGGCGACGCGCTCGAAGGTGGAGCGGTCGACCTTGAGGTCCTTCAGGTTGCGCGCGTTGACACCGATGATCCTGGCTCCGGCGTCCACGGCGCGCTCCGCCTCCTCCTCGTCGTGCGCCTCGACGAGCGGGGTGAGCCCGATCGACTCGGCCCGCTCGATCAGGGAGACCAGGGCCTCCTGGTCGAGGGCGGCGACGATCAGCAGGGCGAGGTCGGCGCCGTAGGCGCGGGCCTCCCACAGCTGGTACGAGGTGACGATGAAGTCCTTGCGCAGGACCGGGATGTCGACCTTGGCACGGACGGCCTCCAGGTCGGCGAGCGAGCCGCCGAAGCGGCGCTCCTCGGTGAGGACCGAGATGACCGACGCGCCGCCCGCCTCGTAGTCCGCGGCGAGCGCGGCGGGGTCCGCGATGGCGGCCAGGGCCCCCTTGGACGGGGACGAGCGCTTGACCTCGCAGATGACGGTGACGCCCTCGCCGCGCAGGGCGGCGACTCCGTCCTTGGCCCGGGGGGCGCGGGCGGCGCGCTCCTTCAGCTCGTCGAGGCTGACGCGCGCCTGCCGCTCCGCGAGGTCGGCGCGTACGCCGTCGATGATCTCGTCGAGCACACTCACGCGAGCGGCCCCCTTCCGGAACGGTGATGAGGGAACAGGATCAGCCGTACCGATGGTATCCGCAGCAGGGCCCGGGGCCCGCATCCGGCCACACCGCATCCCACTACCCGGGCATGTCCGGGTGGCCGGCCCGGTCGTTTCAGGGGGCCAGCGCCGAGCCGAACGGCAGATTCCGGACGACGGTGAAGACCGCCAGGACCGCGCCCAGAGCCCACAGGTGGGCGGGGGCCAGGCCGATCCGCAGCGGTCGGCCGCGCCAGGCCCGCACCAGCCAGAGGGCCCAGACGGCGGCGAAGAGGAAGTAGCCGGCGGTGGCGATCGCGTTGGCGGAGAACGCCGCGCCGAGGTCGCCGGTGATGAAGGCGTGGGCGCTGCGCAGTCCGCCGCAGCCGGGGCAGAGGACGCCGGTCAGCTTGAGCAGCGGGCAGACGGGGTAGTGCCCGCCCTCGTTGGGGTCCACGGCGCCGACGTACGCGAAGGCCCCGGCGACCGCGGCGAGGATGCCCGCCGGGACGGCGAGGCGGCGGAGCCGGGAGGGGTGCGCCGGAGGCTCGGGCCGCCGGGCCCGCGCGAGACCGGGGGCGTACGGGGCGGGAGACGCGGCCCCGGCGGGGTACGGGCCCCCCGGTGCCGCCGGTGTACCGGGCGCGGCGTGCGGGACGTGCTGATCGGGGGCTGCGTACGGGGTCGGGACCGGAGCCGCGTCCGGGGCCGGGCAGACCGTCAGCGGCAGGTTCCAGGGGCCGACGCCCTGCGGGGCGGCCTCCGGGCGGGCCGGATCGGGGGCGTGGCCGACGGCGGGGTCGGGCACCGGCTGCGGGGCGTCCGGCCGCGGGGCGGCGTCGGGGTCCGGCGACTCGGCGGCGGCGGAGGGGGTTGGCGAGGCGTCCACCCGCCGATTGTCCCCCGTCGACGCGGAAAGGCGCAGCCCGGTGGGGCCGCGCCTTTCCGCGTGTCGGTCGCCGGGACGGGCCGGCGGCCGGGGTCAGTGAGAAGCCTGCGCCCGGCCGGCACGCGCCCGCGCCTCGACCATCTCGGCCGACTCCTTCGGCATGCCGAGACCGGCGGCCTTCATGGCGAGGCCCACGAGGCCACCGGCGAAGATCACGGCGATACCGGCCCAGAAGCCGAGCGGGTTGGCCGCGACCATGAAGACGCCTGCGACGCAGAAGCCGATGAACGAGATGATGACACCGGTCCAGGCGGCCGGGGTGTGTCCGTGGCTCGTGCCCGCCATGAGTTGCTCCTCGTTGGTGTTGCGCCGTGGGTGGCGCTGATACGTGTGGCCGCCGCCCGGGGGACGGCTCGCTCCCATTGTCCCGTACAGGGCCGCGGGAGGTGAGCCTGGGGTCACCCGCGCGTCGGGTCCTCGCCCCGGTCCAGGGCCTTCCACAGGTCCTCGGGGCGGTCCGGGTCGGGGGCCGTCCGGGGCGTCCTGCCGGGGCGCGGGGTGCCGTCGCGCTCGTACTTCCCGGACATGGCGGGCCAGCGGGCGCCGTGGCGCAGCGCCAGGAGCCCGGCCAGCAGGATCAGCAGGCCGCCGACGGCCGTGACGTAGGGCCAGCCGGTGTGGCTGAGGGCGCCGATGGTGGCCGCCGTGTCACCGGTGGTTCTGGCGGCCTCCTCGTCGAGGGCCGAGCTGTCGGACGCGCCGGCCCACGCGCTGACGGCGGCCCCGAGGCCGCTGAGGGCGAGCAGGGCGGCGACGGTCCGGCGGCCCGCGCCGCGTACGGCGAAGACGGCGACCAGGGCGGCGAGGCCGACGACGGCCAGGGCCGCCGGGACGCCGGTGACGTCCCGGCCGTCGACGGAGAGCGGGAGGGCTCCACCGCCGGTGGCCGCGTCGCCCTCGGCCCAGGTCTGTCCGGAGGCGAGGAGGACGACGGTCGCGCCGGCCGCGCCGAGGAGCAGGGCGGCCGCGAGACTGCGGCGGCTCCCCGCCGGGTCGGGGGCGGAGGCGGGGTCGGCGGTTCGGGGCTGGGGTACGGGGACGGCACTCACGCCTTCCACTATCCCCTACCGGTTCAGCGGTCGTGGAGCCGGTTGGCCGTATGGACGGCGCGGAGCACGGCCGCCGCCTTGTTGCGGCACTCGGTGTCCTCGGCGACCGGGTCGGAGTCGGCGACGACCCCGGCCCCGGCCTGCACGTACGCGGTGCCGTCGCGGAGCAGGGCGGTCCGGATGGCGATGGCGGTGTCGGAGTCCCCGGCGAAAGTCCAGGTACCCGACGCAGCCCCCGTACAGGCCCCGGCGGCTCGGCTCCAGCTCCTCGATGATCTGCATGGCGCGCGGCTTGGGGGCGCCGGAGAGGGTGCCCGCGGGGAAGCAGGCGGTGAGCACGTCGAAGGCGGTCCGGTCGTCGGTGACGCGGCCGGTGACGGTGGAGACGATGTGCATCACGTGGGAGTAGCGCTCGATCGACATGAAGTCGACGACCTCGACGCTGCCCGGTTCGCAGACCCGCCCCAGGTCGTTGCGGCCGAGGTCGACGAGCATCAGGTGCTCGGCGCGCTCCTTGGGGTCGGCGAGCAGTTCCTCGGCGAGCGCCTGGTCCTCCTGCGGGGTGGCGCCCCGGTGCCGGGTGCCGGCGATGGGGTGGACCATGGCGCGGCCGTCCTCGACCTTGACCAGGGCCTCGGGGCTGGAGCCGACGACGTCGAACCCGTCGAAGCGGAAGAGGTACATGTACGGGGACGGGTTGGTGGCCCGCAGCACCCGGTAGACGTCCAGGGCGCTCGCCGTGCACGGGGTCTCGAACCGCTGGGAGGGGACGACCTGGAACGCCTCCCCGGCCCGGATGCGCTCCTTGATGTCGACGACGGCGTCCTGGAAGGCGTCACCGCCCCAGCGTGCGGTGTACGGGGGCAGTTCGGACGGGGGCAGGGTGGCGGGGGCGCTCTCGACCGGGCGGCGCAGGTCCCGCTCCATCGCGTCCAGGCGGGCGACGGCGTCCGCGTAGGCCTGGTCGGCCCCGGTGTCGAGGTCGTTGTGGTTGATCGCGTTGGCGATCAGCAGGACGGTGCCGTTCCGGTGGTCGAGGACGGCGAGGTCCGAGGTGAGGAGCATGGTCAGCTCGGGCAGTCGCAGGTCGTCGCCGCCGTGCTCGCCGATCTTCTCCAGCCTGCGGACGATGTCGTAGCCGAGGTAGCCGACCATGCCGCCGGTGAACGGCGGCAGGCCCAGGTCGCTCACCAGGTCGCGCGGGGTGTGCAGGGTCTCGACGGTGGCGCGCAGCGCCTCCAGCGGGTCTCCGTCGGCCGGGACGCCGACGGGCGGGACGCCGATCCAGTGGGCCTCTCCGTCGCGGGCGGTGAGGGTGGCGGCGCTGCGGACGCCGATGAACGAGTAGCGCGACCAGGTCCGGCCGTTCTCCGCGGACTCCAGGAGGAAGGTGCCGGGGCGTTCGGCGGCGAGCTTGCGGTACAGCCCGACCGGGGTGTCGCCGTCCGCGAGGAGGCGGCGGCTGACGGGGACGACGCGCCGGTCGACGGCCAGTTTGCGGAAGGTGTCGAGATCCATGGCCGGACCTTAGCGGTCGAGGAGGGACAGGACGTCGGAGTCGAAGCACGTGCGGTCGCCGGTGTGGCAGGCCGCGCCGGTCTGGTCGACCTTGACCAGTACGGTGTCGGCGTCGCAGTCCAGGGCGACGGACTTCACGTGCTGGACGTGGCCGGAGGTGTCCCCCTTGACCCAGTACTCCTGGCGGCTGCGGGACCAGTAGGTGCAGCGGCCGGTGGTGAGGGTGCGGTGCAGCGCCTCGTCGTCCATCCAGCCGAGCATCAGCACCTCGCCGGTGTCGTACTGCTGCGCGATGGCCGGGACCAGACCGTCCGCGCCGCGCTTGAGGCGGGCGGCGACGGCCGGGTCGAGGCTGCTGGCGGGCGGCGTGGCGCCGGGCGTGCTCGTCATGGGCCCATTGTGCCGTGGCGGGGAACGCCGCCCGGCCCGGTGTCCACTGGGCGGACGCCGGGTCACGGTCGTACGCTGGCGGACATGTCGACCCATGCGAAGCGTGAACGTCTCCTGCTGGCCGATCTGTTGGAAGCGGCCGGTCCCCGGGCGCCGACCCTGTGCGACGGCTGGAGGACCCGCGATCTGGCCGCCCATGTGGTGGTCCGCGAACGTCGCGCGGACGCGGCGGGCGGGCTGCTGGTCGGGGCGTTGAGGCCCCGGCTGGAGCGGGTGCAGGCGGAGTTCGCGGCGAAGCCCTACGAGGAGCTGATCCAGCTGATCCGCACCGGTCCGCCGCGGTTCTCCCCGATGTCCCTCAAGCAGATCGACGAGGCGGCGAACACGGTGGAGTTCTTCGTCCACACGGAGGACGTGCGCCGGGCCCAGCCGGACTGGTCGCGCCGTGAACTGGACCCGGTCTTCTCCGATGTGCTCTGGTCGAGGCTCGAGAAGACGGCCCGGCTGCTGGGCCGCCGGTCCCCGGTGGGGCTGGTGCTGCGCTGTCCGGACGGACGGACGGCGGTGGCGCACAAGGGGGTCCCGGTGGTGACGGTGACCGGGGAGCCCGGCGAGCTGCTGCTGTACGCGTTCGGGCGGCAGGACGCCGCGGACGTCCAGGTGGAGGGCGAGGAGGCGGCGGTGGAGCGGCTGCGGATGGCGGAGCTGGGGATGTAGCCCTCGGCCGGGCGGCCCGGCGCGGCGGAGGGCTGTGAGGCGGGGCGGAGCGGCGCGGCGGGCCGGTTCGGCGGGGCGTGGTGGGGTGCGTTTCACGCGCCGCGCAGCCGTCGCGCGGCCAGGGCGAGGGAGATCTCGACCGCGTCGCGGGGGCGGGTGAGGCAGCGGCCGGTGAGCTGTTCGAAGCGGCGGAGGCGGTTGAGGACGGTGTTGCGGTGGCAGTAGAGCCGCGCGCCCGCCCGTTGCGCCGAGCCGTCCGCGTCCAGCCAGGCGGTGAGGGTCTCCACGATGACGTCGCGGTCGGCGGGGTCCAGCTGGTCCAGCGGCCCCAGCACCCGGTCGGCGAGCGCCCCGGCGAGGTCCGGGGAGGCGACGACCATGGCGTCCGGGAGGTGCTCGTCGAGCAGGACAGCGCCCCCGGACGCGGGGCAGGCGCGCAGCGCGGTCTCCGCCAGCCGCCGGGCCTCGCCGAGCGCGGCCAGCCCCTCCACGGCGGAGCCGATCCCGGCCCGGAGTCCGGCCGGTACGTCTAGCCCGGCGGCCAGCGCGCCCAGTTCGCCGGGCCCTCCCGTCAGCGGCAGGATCGCGAACTCGGCGTCCGGGCCCGGGTGCCAGAGCGGTGCGGCGCCCGAGGCGGCGGGAAGCAGGAGCGGCGGCCGGGCGGCGGAACCGGAACCGCCCGGCGCGGCCCCCGGTCCGTCGGGTGCGCTCCCCGGCCCGCGCGGTGCCGTTCCCGGTCCGTCGGGTGCGCTCCCCGGCCCGGCCGGAGCCGCGGGGACCGTCCTGCCCCCGTCGGCGGCGGCCACGGCGAGTACCGCGTACCGGCCCTGCTCCGGCAGCCCCAGCATCGCGGACGCCTCCGCGAGGTCCGCGATCCGGGCGGTCCCGTCGAGCAGGGCGGCGACCATGAGCCGCTGCCGGTTCTCGCGCCGCCAGGTCAGCCGCCGCTCGGCCTGCCGGTAGGCGTCCGCGACGATGCCGCAGTGTTCGTCGACGAAGTTCCACACGTCGGCGGCGACATGGACGAGCAGCCGCACGTCGTCGGGGTCGCGCCGCGCGGTCTCGTCCACGAGGCCCTGCCAGACCATCGCGCCGCCCATCCGGAAGGCGTGCAGGACCGCGTCGAGCGGCATGCCCTGCCCGGCGCGGATCTCACCGATCCAGCGGGAGGTGCGGTGGGCGGCCTCCCGGAACTCCCGCGGCTGGAGCAGCGAGCCGACGTTGTGCCGCAGCGAGTGGTGCACCTCCTGCCAGATCTCGGCCCGGCCGGAGTCGATCACCGCACGGTAGGCGGGCTCCTCGGCGTGCAGGGCCTCGACGAGCCGGTCGGTGAGGCTCGGGAGGGACGCGACGAGGACCCGGGCGGCCCGGTGCAGCACCTCGACCGCCTCCCGGTCGGCCAGCGACCGGAAGCGCTCCGGCAACGGAGGCACCGGCGCGCGGGACGCCGGGTACCTTCCGTGCGGCGACCCGATCCGCGAACGTACGACCTGTGGCATGGCGGCCTCCACCCGGATTCGGCCGGCCGCGCGAACGGCGGGCCCGGCGTACGGCGTCCCCGGCCCGGCGGGCATGAGCGCGGCGAGACGATCCTGACGCCCGCAGAATGGCATACCGCCCGGTCGGTACCTAGAGGTCTGCGCGAACTCGTCATCACGGTCCGGCAACCTCCGGGCCGCCCGGCGGCTCAGGGGCGCAGCAGCCGGGCCAGTTCGGTGCGGGAGCGGATGCCGAGGGCGGCGAAGACATTGCGGAGGTGGTGGTCGACCGTGCGCGGGCTGAGCGAAAGACGCAGCCCCACCTCGCGGTTGGTGGCCCCCTCGGCGACGCAGCGGGCGATGCGCTGCTGCTGCGGGGTGAGTGCGGCCAGCGGTTCGTCCCCCGCGTCCCGCGGGCTCCCGGCCGGCTCCCCCGCCGCCCGCAGCTCTCCGGCCGCCCGTTCCGCCCAGGCACGGGCCGTACAGCGCTGGAAGGCCACCAGGGCGTCGCGCAGCGGCCCGCGCGCCTCGCGGGTACGCCGGCGGCGTCGCAGCCACTGCCCGTACAGCAGCAGAGTGCGGGCCCTCTCGAAGTCGCCGTCGGCCCGGCCGTGGTGGGCCAGGGCCTCCGCGTATCGGGCGTCGGCCTCGTCGGCGGGGGCCAGCAGGGCACGGCAGCGGGCCAGTTGGGCGGGGGCTCCCGGATCGGCGGTCCGGGCCGCCCAGGAGGCGAACGCGTCGACGGCGGCGTGCAGTTCTCCGGATTCCTCCGGCGGCCGTCCCGCCAGGACCGCGGCCTCGACCCAGCAGGGCACGGCGAGTGTCCGGACGGCGAAGTGGCCCCGGCCCGGCCCGGTCCCGATCAGGGGGGCGAGCCGGGCGGCCGCTTCGCCGGGCCGTCCGGACGCCAGATCCGCGCGGGCCCGCGCCCAGGTGGCGAGGGTGGCGGCCTGGACCAGCCCGTTCGGCGCGGCCCCGGCCAGCGCGGCGTCCGCGTGCGCGGCGCACGCCTCGGCGGGGCCCTCGACCGACGCGGCGAGCGCGAGGACGGCGTGCAGTCGGGCGGAGCTGTTGGGCTGCCCCGCGCGCCGGGCGGCGTGCAGCCCCTCCAACGCGTGGGCCCGCGCACCGGCGTGCCGCCCGGCCCGCAGTTCCGCGTAGGCGAGGTGTTCGAGCGCTTGGGGCAGGAGCGCGTCGGGGCCCCGCGTCCGGAGGGCGGCGAGCGCCCGCGCTCCCGCCCGGCAGGCGGCGCCGATGTCCCCGAGCACCAGCCCCGCGACCCCGGCCCGCAGCAGTTCGGCCGGGCCTCCGGCGTCCCCGGCAGGGTTCCGGGCGGGGCTCCCGGCGGGGTCGAGGCAGCGGCGGAGCCGGGCGTGGCCTTCGGCGGTACGGCCCTCCAGCACGGCGGCCATACCGGCCCGGTAGTCCTCCAGGCTCCCCTCCGGCGAGGTGGGCGCGAGCCGGTCGAGGGCACCGAGGTAGCCGAGCGCGTCCCCCGCCGCCCAGGCGGCCTCGGCCGCACCGAGGAGGGCGTCGGGTGTGCGGGGGTCGTCGGGCCCGAGCAGTTCGGCCGCGGCGAGCAGGGCTTCGTGGGCGTCGGCGGCGGGCCCGGAGCGCAGGGCGAGCATGCCGTGGACGTAGGACGCCAGGCCCCGCGAGCCCCCGCCCGAGGGGCTCGCCGCACCGGCCGCCCGCGACCCGGTCCTGGCCAGCAGGGCGCGGGCCAGGGACGGGTCACCCGCCAGTCGCGCCTGCTCGGCCGCGGCGGCGAACCGGGCGGCCCGCAGGGCCGGTCCGGCGGAGAGCCGGGCGGCACGGACGAGGGCGGCGGAGCGTTCGGCATGCGGCCGGGGGGCCACGGCGGCCGCCTCGATCCGGGCGGCCAGCACGGGGTCCGGCCCCGGCGCGGCACAGGCCCGCTGGACGAGCGCGGCGAGAGGCACGGGGGCGGAGACGCCCGGCGGGGCCACAGGAGCCGGGCCGTCCGGCGAGAACCCGGCAGGGGGACCGCCCGGCACGAACCCGGCAGCGGGGCCGTCCGGCGGGGCCACAGGAGCAGCCCCATCCCGCGTCCGTGAGGCGGCAGCCTCCGTGGAGGCTCGGGCGGCGGCCTCCCCGGCCCCCCGGTCGGCCGGTTCCGGGAGGACCCGGTCGTCGCCGGCGCGCGTGGAGGGCCGGCCGCCGGGGCCGGCCGCGCGGGCCCGGCCGGAAGCGGAGTCTTCCGGCGTCCGGTCCGCGGCCTCCGTCAGCAGGGCCGCGAGCAGTTCGTGGGCGGCGCGGCGGTGGGGCCAGGGGGTGTGGCGGAGGACGGCGGGGGCGATCAGGCGGTGGGCGAAGTGGACGCGGCTGCCCGCGCGTTGGAGGAGGCCACCGACGCCGGTGAGGCCGGACAGGGCGCGGTCCAGGAAGCTGCGGGACAGCCCGTGGCGGGTGCCCGCGCGCAGCAGGAGCAGAGCGTCCGCCCCGGCGCCGTCCGGCTCGTGCTCCTGGGCCGCCGCGGCGAGCAGGAGCAGGGCGCGGGCCGGGGCCGGGAGGCCGTCGAGGCGTGCGGCGTGGGCGGCCAGTACCGCTTCGCCGCCCGGCAGGGGGTAGGGCAGCGGGGCCCGTCCCGCGAGTTCGTCCGGGGTGAGGCGGTCGGTGAGCCCGACGAGCAGCCGGGGGTTTCCGGCCGCCTCGCGGAGGAGTTCGGCGCGCACGACCGGGTCGAGCACGTCCGTACCGGCGCCCGGAGCGAGCCGGTCCAGGAGCGCCGAGGCCGCCTCCGCGTCCAGCGGCCCCAGGCGGAGCGTGGGCAGTCCGGCGAAGGGGGCGGCCCCGTCGGCGGCGGTGAGCAGGACGGCGGTCCGGCTGCCCGCGCCCGGTCCGTGGGCCACGGCGGCCAGGGTGGTCCGGGAGGCCGGGTCCCAGACGTGCGTGTCGTCGGCGCAGATCAGCAGGGGCCGCCCGTCGTCCGGTGCCCACCGCTTCCGCGGCTCCCGCAGCCGGGCGGCCAGCGCCTCCGGCGACATGACGGGGTACGCGGCGGCGGTCGGCGGGGCGAACGACCCGTCCGGCCCGTCACCGGTCGCGGACCGGTCGGGGCGGGCGGCCGTGGCGTACAGCACGGGACCTCGGTCCCGGTGTGCGTCGGCGGCCGCGCGCAGCAGTGCCGTACGGCCGAGGCCCGGTGGCGCGCTCAGGACGATCGCCCCTTCACGGCCCCGCCAGGATGCGTCCAACAAGCTGTGCACAGCGGCGAGTTCATCGTCCCGGCCGTACAGCCGGCCCGGACTGCGCACGGTCGTCGATGAGGTCACACCGGCACGGTACGGTCGCGTCGGCGGGCCGGGAAGCGCCCCGTCCGGGTGGCGCGCGCGGACTCCCCGGTGCGGTGCGCGCGCCCAGTGCGGGCCCTGCCGCGCTGTGCCGGAGCACAGCGCGGCAGGGACGGCGGGGCACGAAGGACCCTACGCGGTGTGCGGGCAGGTCCCCCGGTACTCCGCGATGGTCAGGCTCGGCGCGGGCAGCGGGCAGAGGAACTGCTCGTAGCGGGTGTCGTCGTCGATGAAGCGCTTCAGCCAGGAGATGCTGTACTTGGCGATCGTCGTGTTGGAGGTGTTCGGCGTGAAGTGCGAGGCGCCGCGCAGTTCCAGGTAAGCCTTGTCGAGCGAGCCCGGCAGCGACTCGTAGAACGGTTCGGAGTGCGTGGCGACGGGCGCGACCGTATCGCCGTCCGCCCCCACCACGAGGGTGGGCGTGCGCAGTTCGGGCCAGGTCTTGTCGGTGTTCCAGCCGGTCAGCGGGATCGCCGCCTTCAGCGAGGTGCGGCTCTTCGCGGCCTCCAGGCTGCCGCCGCCGCCCATCGAGTGGCCCATCACCCCGAGCCGGGAGGCGTCGACCCGGTTCCGTACCGAGCTGCGCTGGGTCAGGTAGTCCAGGGCGGCGAGGAGTTGGCGGCCCCGGCTGTCCGGCTGGTCGAGCGTGGTGATGGTGTCGATGGTGAAGACCACGAAGCCCTGGGAGGCCAGGCGCGGCCCGAGCCAGGCGATGGAGGACTCGTAGGCGGTGAAGCCGGGCGAGACGACGACCGCGCCGAAGGTGCCGTCGGCGGTGGAGGTCGGGTAGTGGATGGTGCCGCCGCCGAACCCGCTCACGGCGAGGGAGGAGACGGAGGTCTGCGACGTGGCGTAGGAGCCGCGGCTCGCCTCGATGGAGGCGTTCGTGGGGGCCGGGCCGCGCTCGTAGGGGTTGTCGGCGGCCCGGGCGCCGGGGGCCAGGGCGGTCATCAGGAGACCGGCGGTGGCCGCGCCGGCGGCCATCAGGCCCATCGGCGTACGGACGCGGCTCGGGCGGGAAGGGCGCGGGGGGAGGGTGCCGGAGGGGAGGAGGTGCTGCTGCACGGGGGGATCCTCTCGGTGGTGACGGACCACACCACGCGCGGGTCCGCGGCCCCTCGTCCGAGGGCCGCGGGACGCGCGCCGTGGCGGCGGCCGGCGTTCGCTCGCCGACGGTCGCCACTCTCGCCCCGCGTCCCGTGGACACGCATCGGCGGTATCACCGGTCTCGGTGGACCGGTGACACCGCCGGTACCGCTCGGCGGCGCCTCAGCGGACCGGGTGGCCCGCCTCCCGCAGCGCGCCCTTGACCTCGGAGATGCGGAGGTCACCGAAGTGGAAGACGGAGGCGGCGAGCACCGCGTCGGCTCCCGCGCCGATCGCCGGGGCGAAGTCGGCGAGGCCGCCGGCGCCTCCGGAGGCGATGAGGGGGACGGAGACGTGCCTCCGCACCGCCTCGATCATCTCGGTGTCGTAGCCGTCCTTCGTGCCGTCGGCGTCCATCGAGTTGAGCAGGATCTCCCCCGCTCCCAGCTCGGCGGCCCGGTGGGCCCACTCGACGGCGTCGAGGCCGGTGCCCTTGCGGCCGCCGTGCGTGGTGACCTCGAAGGTGCCCTGCGGGGTGCGGCGGGCGTCCACGGAGAGCACCAGGACCTGGCGTCCGAAGCGTTCGGCGATCTCACGGATGAGGTCGGGGCGGGCGATGGCGGCCGTGTTGACGCCGACCTTGTCGGCCCCGGCGCGCAGCAGCTTGTCGACGTCGTCCGCGGTGCGGACGCCGCCGCCGACCGTGAGCGGGATGAAGACCTGCTCGGCGGTGCGGCGGACCACGTCGTACGTCGTCTCGCGGTCGCCGCTGGAGGCGGTGATGTCCAGGAAGGTCAGCTCGTCGGCGCCCTCGGCGTCGTACAGCGTGGCCATCTCGACGGGGTCGCCCGCGTCGCGCAGGTTCTGGAAGTTGACGCCCTTGACGACCCGGCCGTTGTCGACGTCCAGGCAGGGGATGACCCGTACGGCGAGACTCATCGGGCACCTCCCCGGTACGCCTCGACCTCGACCTCGACGACCAGGCTCGGGTCCACGAAGCCGGACACGATGATCATCGAGGCGGCGGGGCGCACGGCGTCGAACAGCTCCTTGTGGGCGCGGCCGACCTCCTCCACGTCCCGCGCGTGCGTGATGTACATCCGGGTGCGGACGACGTCCTCGCGGCCGAGGCCCACCTGCTCCAGCGCGGCGAACGCGACGTCGAAGGAGGTGACGGCCTGCTCGTACGGGGAGCCCGCGGCGATCTCGCCGTTGATCACGGAGGTGCAGCCGGCCACCAGGACGAGCCCGTTCGGGAGTTCGACGGCGCGCGAGTAGCCGAACTTCTCCTCCCGGGGGGCGCCGGTGGAGATCCGGCGTACGGAGGCGGGGGCGCCGCTCATGCGGCGACCGCCTTGAGCGCCTCTTCCAGCGTGAACGCCTTGGCGTACAGCGCCTTGCCGACGATCGCGCCCTCGACGCCCTCGGGGACGAGGAGGGAGATCGCGCGGAGGTCGTCGAGCGAGGAGACCCCGCCGGAGGCGACGACCGGCCGGTCGGTGGCGGCGCAGACGTCGCGCAGCAGGCCCAGGTTGGGGCCCTGGAGGGTGCCGTCCTTGGCGATGTCGGTGACGACGTAGCGGGCGCAGCCCTCGGAGTCGAGGCGGGCGAGGGTCTCGTACAGGTCGCCGCCGTCACGGGTCCAGCCCCGGCCGCGCAGGGTGGTGCCCCGGACGTCGAGGCCGACGGCGATCTTGTCGCCGTGCTCGGCGATGACCTTGGCGACCCACTCGGGGGTCTCCAGGGCGGCGGTGCCGAGGTTGACGCGGCGGCAGCCGGTGGCGAGGGCGGCGGCGAGCGAGGCGTCGTCGCGGATGCCGCCGGACAGCTCGACCTTGATGTCCATGGCCCCGGCGACCTCGGCGATCAGGGCGCGGTTGTCGCCGGTCCCGAAGGCGGCGTCCAGGTCCACGAGGTGCAGCCACTCGGCGCCGGCGCTCTGCCAGGCGAGGGCGGCCTCCAGCGGGGAGCCGTAGGAGGTCTCGGAACCGGACTCGCCGTGGACGAGGCGGACGGCCTGGCCGTCGCGGACGTCGACGGCGGGGAGCAGTTCAAGCTTCGGCATTACAGCGTCTCGATCCAGTTGGTCAGCAGCTGGGCGCCGGCGTCGCCGGACTTCTCGGGGTGGAACTGGGTGGCCCACAGCGCGCCGTTCTCCACGGCGGCCACGAACCGTTCGCCGTACGTGGACCACGTGACCCGGGGGGCCCGGATCTTGGCGTTGGTGACTTCGAGGGACCAGTCGTGCGCCGCGTAGGAGTGCACGAAGTAATAGCGCGCGTCGGCGTCCAGACCGGCGAAGAGCCGGGAGTCCTCGGGGGCCTCGACGGTGTTCCACCCCATGTGGGGAACGACGTCGGCCTTCAGGGGGCCGACCGTGCCGGGCCATTCGTCCAGGCCCTCGGTCTCCACGCCGTGCTCGATGCCGCGCTCGAACAGGATCTGCATCCCGACGCAGATGCCCATGACGGGGCGGCCGCCGGAGAGCCTGCGGCCGATGATCCAGTCGCCGCGGGCGCGCTTCAGCCCCTCCATGCAGGCGGCGAACGCGCCGACGCCGGGGACGAGCAGCCCGTCGGCGGCCATGGCGCGGTCGAAGTCGCGGGTGATCTCGACGTCCGCGCCGACGCGGGCGAGGGCCCGCTCGGCGGAACGGACGTTGCCGAAGCCGTAGTCGAAGACGACGACCTTCTTGGTGTCGGTCATGGCATGGCCTTCTTGTCGTACTCGCTCATCACGTGCCCGCCCTCAGTCCCAGAGTCCCTGGATCCGCAGGATGCCCGCCACCAGGCACATCACGGAGCCGATCGACAGCAGCACGATGACGCCCTTGGGCATCCCCTGCTTGGCGAAGGAGTAGACGCCGCCGGCGAGGAAGAGGCCGACGACGATCAGGATGGTGTTGAGGCCGTTCACAGGGCACCCTTCGTGGAGGGCAGGATGCCGGCCGCGCGCGGGTCGTGCTCGGCGGCGTAGCGCAGGGCGCGGGCGAGCGCCTTGAACTGGCACTCGACGATGTGGTGGGCGTTGCGCCCGTACGGGACGTGGACGTGCAGGGCGATCTGCGCCTGGGCGACGAAGGACTCCAGGATGTGCCGGGTCATCGTCGTGTCGTACGCGCCGATCATGGGGGCCATGTTCTCGGGCTCGGTGTGCACCAGGTAGGGGCGGCCGGAGAGGTCCACGGTGACCTGGGCGAGCGACTCGTCCAGCGGGACGGTGCAGTTGCCGAAGCGGTAGATGCCGACCTTGTCGCCGAGGGCCTGCTTGAAGGCGGCGCCCAGCGCGAGGGCGGTGTCCTCGATGGTGTGGTGGCTGTCGATGTGCAGGTCGCCCTCGGTCTTGACCGTGAGGTCGAAGAGGCCGTGGCGGCCGAGCTGGTCGAGCATGTGGTCGTAGAAGCCGACCCCGGTGGCGACGTCGACCTTTCCGGTGCCGTCGAGGTCGATCTCGACGAGCACGGACGTTTCCTTGGTGGTGCGTTCCACGCGGCCTACGCGGGGGCTCATGCGTCGTGCTCCTTCTTCAGTTCGCGTACCGCATCGAGGAACGCGTCGTTCTCTTCCGGGGTGCCGGCGGTGACCCGCAGCCGGCCCGGTACGCCGTTGTCCCGGACCAGGACGCCCCGGTCGAGGATCTGCTGCCAGACGGCGTGGCTGTCGTCGAAGCGGCCGAACTGGACGAAGTTGGCGTCCGAGTCGGTGACCTCGTAACCGATGGCGCGCAGCTCGGCCACCAGCCGGTCGCGCTCGCCCTTGAGCTGGGCGACGTACCCCAGCAGCGTATCGGTGTGCTCCAGCGCTGCGAGGGCGGTGGCCTGGGTGACGGAGGAGAGGTGGTAGGGCAGCCGGACCAGCTGGACGGCGTCGACCACGGCCGGGTCGGCGGCGAGGTAGCCGAGGCGGAGCCCCGCCGCGCCGAACGCCTTGGACATGGTCCGGGAGAGGATCAGGTGGCGGCGGCCCTCGATCAGGGGGAGCAGCGAGGGGTGGTGGCTGAACTCTCCGTACGCCTCGTCGACGACGACGATCGAGGGTCCGGCCGCCTGGGCCGCTTCGTACAGGGCGAGGACGGTGTCGGCCCCGACGGCGGTGCCGGTGGGGTTGTTGGGCGAGGTGATGAAGACGACCTCGGGCCGGTGCTCGGCGATGGCGGCGCGGGCGGCGTCCACGTCGATGGTGAAGTCGTCGTCGCGCGGCCCGGAGATCCAGCCGGTGCCGGTGCCCCGTGAGATCAGGGCGTGCATGGAGTACGAGGGTTCGAAGCCGATCGCGGTGCGGCCGGGTCCGCCGAAGGTCTGGAGCAGTTGCTGGAGGACCTCGTTGGAGCCGTTGGCGGCCCAGACGTGGGCGGCCGTGACCTGGTGTCCGGCGGTCCGCGTCAGGTAGCGGGCCAGCTCGGTGCGGAGTTCGACGGCGTCCCGGTCGGGGTAGCGGTTGAGGCCGCGGGCGGCCTCGCGGACGCGCTCGGCGATCCGCTCGACCAGGGCCTCGGGCAGCGGATAGGGGTTCTCGTTGGTGTTGAGGCGTACGGGGACGTCGAGCTGGGGCGCTCCGTACGGGGACCGGCCGCGCAGTTCGTCGCGGACGGGCAGCTCGTCCCGGGCGTCGCGGGGGGCGGGGTCGTTCGTCACTGCTGCGGGACCTTCCAGCCACGGTGTTCGTCGAGTTCGCCTTCGGCAAAACGTGCCTTGAGGGCCGCGCCGTGGGCGGGGAGGTCCTCCGCCTCGGCGAGGGCCACGACGTGATGGGTGACCTCGGCGAGCGCGTCGCGGGTGTAGTCGACGATGTGGATGCCGCGCAGGAAGGACTGCACGGACAGGCCCGAGGAGTGGCAGGCGCAGCCGCCGGTGGGCAGGACGTGGTTGGAGCCGGCGCAGTAGTCGCCGAGGGAGACCGGGGACCAGGGGCCGACGAAGATCGCCCCGGCGTTGCGGACCCGGTCGGCGACGGCGGCGGCGTCGGCGGTCTGGATCTCCAGGTGCTCGGCCCCGTAGGCGTCGACGACCGTGAGGCCGTCCTCGACCGAGGAGACCAGGACGATGGCGGACTGGCGGCCGGCGAGGGCGGGCGCGACGCGGTCCTCGACGTGCTTGGTCGCGGCGACCTGCACGGCCAGCTCCGCCTCGGTGGCGGCGGCCAGCTCCTCGGAGTCGGTGACCAGGACGACGGCGGCCATCGGGTCGTGCTCGGCCTGGCTGATCAGGTCGGCGGCGACGTGCGCGGGGTCGGCGGTGGCGTCCGCGAGGATCGCGATCTCGGTGGGCCCGGCCTCGGCGTCGATGCCGATACGGCCCTTGAGGAGGCGTTTGGCGGCGGCGACGTAGATGTTGCCGGGGCCGGTGACCAGGTTGACGGGGGGGCAGTCCCCGGTGCCGTACGCGAACATCGCGACGGCCTGGGCGCCGCCCGCCGCGTACACCTCGTCGACGCCGAGCAGGGCGCAGGCGGCGAGGATCGTGGGGTGCGGCAGGCCGCCGAAGTCCTTCTGCGGCGGGGAGGCGACGGCGACGCCCTCGACGCCCGCCTCCTGGGCCGGGACGACGTTCATCACGACCGAGGAGGGGTAGACCGAGCGGCCTCCGGGGACGTAGAGCCCGACGCGCTCGACGGGGACCCACTTCTCGGTGACGGTGCCGCCGGGGACGACCTGGGTGGTGTGCGTGGTGCGGCGCTGTTCGCGGTGGACGAGGCGGGCGCGGCGGATCGACTCCTCCAGCGCCGCCCGGACGGCCGGGTCCAGCTCCTCCAGGGCGCGGGTGAGGGCCTCGGCGGGCACCCGCACCGACGCGATCCGGACACCGTCGAACTTCTCTCCCCACTCGATCACTGCCGCGGAACCACGATGGCGTACGTCCTCGCAGATGGGCCGTACCGTCTCCAGGGCGGCTTCCACGTCGAACTCGGCACGGGGCAGCAGGTCGCGCAGGGCTCCGCCCTCGGGGAGGACGTCGCCGCGCAGATCGATTCGAGAGATCACACGGCAATTCTCTCAGACCGCCCGGAGCCGCCGGGCGTCCGTATCACTGGCTGATACCGGCCGTCCGCACCACTGGCTGATACGTGTCTCGGCCATGTCCGGCCGTCACCGCTGACCACGGGCTTCCACGGCGTCACACACGGGAATAACGGCCCTACAGCATGTGTGCACCACGAAGGCATGACGGCACGACAGCATGTGTGCACGGAGGGAGCGGCCGTGACCGAGCCGCACGACGGCGACATCCCGGACGGCCTCAGCGCAGCGGAGCTGGGCATGTGGCAGTCCTTCCGCAACGGGACGACCTACGACTTACGGACCTACGACCCGACCCGCAACGACCCGTTCGCCCCGCACGCCTGGGGGCCGGAGCGGAGCGTCGGCGCGCGCACGGTGGCGCGGCTGCTGCTGAGCGGCCCGCCCGCCCGGCCCGGCCGGGTGGCGGCGCTGAAGCTCCGAGGGGTGCGGATCACCGGAAAGCTGGATCTGGCGGGCGGCCGGGTCTCTCCGTACGTGGAGCTGACCGGCTGCCGCTTCGAGCAGGAGGTGGTGCTCCCGGAGTGCCATTTCACGACGTTGCGGCTGGTGGGCTGCGCGCTGCCCCGGCTGGAGGCGGCGCGGCTGCAGACGGAGGGCGATCTGCATCTGCCGCGCTGCCGGGTCGACCGGGGCATCCGGCTGACCGACGCCCAGATCGGGACGGACCTCCTGATCAACCAGCTCAGCGTCGGCCCGGACCGGCACGGGCGGGCCGTCGTCGGGGACGGCATGACGGTCGCGCAGGACCTCCAGGCGGAGATGATCGAGACGCTGGGCGAGCTGAGTCTGCGCGGGACCAAGGTGGGCGGTTCGCTGTCCCTGCGCGGCAGCCGGCTGCGCGCGGCGGAGGACCGCCGGGCGCTGAACGCCCCGCAGCTGACGGTGGAGCGCACGCTCTACATGACCGAGGCGTGGGTGAGCGTCGACACGGGGAACCAGGGCACCACTCCCCCGTACGGCGTGGTCTACGCCCCCACCCCGGCGCGCGGCACCCGGTCGCAGATCTTCGAGTGCCGGGGCGGGGTGCGGCTGGACGACGGGCGGTTCGGGGACGCGGTGGACCTGCACAAGGCCCGGTTCACCCTGACGCGGCAGGAGGAGCTGTCGCTGCGCAGGATCGTCACTCCTGAGCTGCGGTTCAACGCGGAGCGCCCGGAGGAGGGCCGGGTCGTGCTGAACGGCGCGAAGGTGGTGACGCTGATCGACCTGTCGACGAGCTGGCCGGGCCCCGGCGGCCTGGCGATGGGCGGCTTCGTCTACGAGAACCTGGTCCCCTACGGCCACTTCCCGCTCTCCCGGCGGCTGGAGTGGGTGCAGGCCGCGACGCCGGAGTACGTCCCCGAGCCGTACGAGCGGCTGGCTGCGGTGATGCGGAGCTGCGGGGAGGACGCGGACGCGCGCGAGGTGCTGCTGGCCAAGCAGCGCCGCCGCCGCGAGACGCTCCCACCCGCCGCGAAGGCGTGGGGGTACCTCCAGGACTGGATGGTGGCGTACGGCTACCGGCCGGGGCGGGCGGCGGTCTGGATGGCGGTGCTGTGGGCGGCGGGCACGGCGGCCTTCGCGCAGCACGATCCGCCGTCGATCAAGGGCACGGAGCATCCGCAGTGGAACCCGGCCCTGTACGCGCTGGATCTGCTGATCCCGGTGATCAACCTCGGGCAGGACGGCTACTGGCGGATGGAGGACGCCTGGCAGTGGGCCGCGGCCGGTCTGGTGCTGGTGGGATGGGTTCTGGCCACCACGGTGGCGGCGGGAGCCTCCCGGATGCTCCGCAGGGGCTGACGCGGAGGGCGTCGCGCGGGGCGCGCGACGCCCGGCCGGAGGGGCTCCGGCCCACGGACACGGGCGATCGGGCCCGAGGGGACCGGCCGCCCCGGCCCGGCGTCCAGCGGGGTGCGCCAGCACTCCGGATGGGCGTGATCAAGCCATCTACGGGCATTTCCTTTGCCCTTTCTTGACCCGGCCCGATACAACCCCTCCACTCGGCACAGAAGCTTCACAGCATGCCTCTGGCGCGCCCTTCACCAGCGCTTTTCAATGGTCTGCACCATGGCATTCCTTCGCGCTCTGCTCCGTACCGCGCGCATGGTCCGGCACAGTTCTCCGCTGTCCGCCGGGCCGGCGGCCGCGGATGACGCGGTGCTGCTCGACGCCCCGGACGAGCGGCTCTCCCCCGCGCTGGTCGCCGCTGCCCTGGGCGACCACGAACCGGCCGCCGGGCTGCTCGCCGCCACGCGGGAGGCGGCGGACTGGGAGAACCGGGACCGCTACCTCGGCCGGCTCGTCACCTTCGCCCGCAACCGGGACGGCTGGCTCGTCGACTGGCTGGCCACCGCCCCGCGCGACCCGGACGCCCTGCTGGTCAAGGCGGAGCTGTCGGTCCGGCGGGCCTGGGAGTCGCCCGCCCGCGCGGAACGGCTGCGCGAGGTCGCCCCGCTGATCACCGCCGCCGCCGACGCCGACCCGCGCGACCCCGTGCCGTGGCGGCTCGCCCTGGACCACGCGCGCGGCACCCACGCCACCCACACCGCCTTCGAGTCGCTGTGGGAGCAGGCGGTACGGCGTTCCGCACACCACTACGGCTGCCACGTGGCGGCGCTGCGCTACCTCTCCGCCGCCTGGTACGGCTCGCACCGCGAGTGCTTCGACTTCGCCGAGCGGGCCGCCGAGGACGCGCGGCCCGACTCCCTGGTGCAGGCCCTGCCGGTCCGGGCGGCCTTCGCGCTGCTCCTGGACTCCCGGGCGGCGAGCCGGACCACCTCGGTGCTGGAGGACCGCGTGGACGCGGCGGCCGACCTGGCGATCAGGCTCTCCGCCGCCTACCGGCCGGGCGACCTGTGGCCGGCGGAGGTCCGCAACCTCCTCGCGTACGTGCTGCTCGCCCGTGGCCGCTGGACGGAGGCGGTGCACCAGTTCCACATGATCGGCCGCCACGCGACGTCGTTCCCGTGGTCGTCGGTGTCCGACGACGCGCTCGGCCGGTTCCTCGACGCACGGGACGGCGCGCGGCTCCGGGCGGCCTCCCCGGCCCCGTCGCGCAGCCGGGCCGACCACGGACGCCCGCGGGGCCATTACGCTTGAGCGTTGTGACCACCGCCCGCCTTCCCCTCTTCCCGCTCAACGCGGTGCTGTTCCCCGGCCTGGTGCTGCCTCTCAACGTCTTCGAGGAGCGGTACCGCGCCATGATGCGGGAGCTGCTGAAAAGTGACGAGGACGAGCCTCGCCGCTTCGTCGTGGTCGCGATCCGCGACGGCCGCGAGACGGCCGCGACGGGCACCGGCATGCCGGACCCCGCCGCGCCCGCCCCGATCATCGAGCGCGCCCCGGCCGAGGGCTTCGGCCCCGATCCGATCCAGACCTTCCACCGGGTCGGCTGTGTGGCCGACGCGGCGACGATCCGCGAGCGCGCCGACGGCAGCTTCGAGGTCCTGGCCACCGGCACCACGCGGGTGAGGCTGCTGTCCGTCGAGTCGAGCGGCCCGTATCTGACCGCCGAGGTCGAGGACGTCACGGAGGAACCGCCCGGCGAGGACGAGGGGGACGAGGCGGGAGCGCTCTCCGAGGGCGTCCTGCGGGCCTTCCGCGCCTACCAGAAGCGGCTGGCCGGGGCGAGCGAACGCTCGCTGGCGACCGGCGCCGAGCTGCCCGACGACCCGTCGGTGGTCTCCTACCTGGTCGCCGCGGCCACGGTCCTGGACGTCCCCACCAAGCAGCGGCTGCTCCAGGCCCCGGACACCGCGACCCGGCTGCGCGAGGAACTGACGCTGCTGCGCAAGGAGACCGCGGTCATCCGGCATCTGCCCTCGCTGCCCGCGGCCGACCTGACGCGGGCCCCCACCCACCCCAACTGATCGAGGACTCCCCCGGTGGCGAAGAAGCCGAAGAAGCAGGCGGGCGGCACCCCCGCCACCGTCGCTCTGAGCACGGCGGGCACGGCCTTCACGGTCCACGCGTACGACCACGACCCGGCGTCCCCCTCGTACGGCGAGGAGGCCGCCGAGGCTCTGGGCGTCTCCCCCGACCGGGTCTTCAAGACCCTGGTCGCGGACGTGGACGGCGAGCTGACGGTCGCGGTGGTCCCGGTGGCCGGCTCGCTGGACCTCAAGGCGCTGGCGTCGGCGGTCGGCGGCAAACGCGCCACGATGGCGGACCCGGCCGCCGCGGAACGCACCACGGGCTACGTACGCGGCGGCATCTCCCCGCTCGGCCAGCGCAAACGCCTGCGCACGGTCCTGGACGCCTCGGCCCGCGCCCACGCCACGATCTGCGTGTCGGCGGGGCGCCGGGGCCTGGAGGTGGAGCTGGCGGCGACGGACCTGGCGGAGCTGACGGGGGCGGTGTTCGCGGAGATCGCGCGGGGCGCGTGAGGAGCGAGGCCCCCGTAGCCCCACGGTCCTTCCGGCGGACCGGTTGTCCGGCCCCGCCGCCGAGCCGGCTTTCCAGCCCCTCCGGCGCTTGAGGAACGGGGTCCGGGGCGGAGCCCCGGTTCCGGGAAGAGACGGGTCTCCGGTTCCGGGAAGGGGAAACAGGTCCGCCGCAGGCGACCCTAGGCCGCCCCGCCCCCACCCGCGGACGGCGGCGACGGCGACCCTCCGGACGGCCCGGAAGCCGACCCCGGCCCCGCGAGGGGCCCCTGCACGGCCCCGTCGTAGTACCCCGAGAACCCCGCCCACTCCGGCTCCGGGTCCCGCGGTCCGAACGCCGCCGTCAGCAGCAGATGGACCGCCATCGCCGCGAACGGCCACGCCAGCACCGCCGCCCACACCGCGTGCAACTCCAGCGGAGCGTCGAACGTCACGCCCCGGCCCGCCTCCTTGGCCCGCCCCACCACGTCGGAGGACGGTCCGAGCCAGACGCCGACCCGCCACGCGATCAGCGAGGCGAGCAGCGCGCCCAGGGCCAGCCCCATGACCACGAGGACGCCTCCGCGCCGCAGCCGCCAGAAGACGGCCGCCGCCGTGAGCACGCCGAAGCCGAGGGCCAGCAGCACGAACGTTCCGTCCGCCCCGATCGCCTCCTCGCCCTCGCTGTTCTTCAGGAAGACGGCCGTGTCGTCCGAGACCAGCGGGACGCGCGGCGCGAGCCACAGCCACAGCAGCCCGAGCGCGATGCCCGAGAGCGCGACCAGGACCGCGACGAGGGCGGCCTGACGGAGTTCCGTCGCCGTGTCCGGGTCGTCCGGCGAGCCCGAGGAGGGCGTGGGGTGGGAGCCGGAGGGCGGGGCCTGCCACGGGTCGTGGGGGCCGGGCTGGTCGGGCGGCGTCAGAGGTGCGGTCACCGTGCCATCGTGCCAGGCCACCCTGTGCGGCGCCTCACCGGATACCGCACACGGGCCCGCCCGGCGCCGTACGTCCCGCGTGGAGACCGGCGCCCCGTACCGACGGGAGCGCTACCGTACGGCCGCGCGCCGGTACGCCCACGTGGCGACGGCCAGCGACAGCACCCCCACCGCCGCGCAGATCACCAGGAAGAACGCGATGAGCCCCCAGTCCGGGCGGGCGTCGAAGGAGCGGGCCAGCGCCTCGACCCCGTAGGTCGAGGGCAGCAGGTCGCGCGCCCAGCCCACCGGCCCCGGCAGCCGCTCGGCGGGCAGGACCCCGAGCAGCAGGGCGGCCGACATCCCGAGCTGGCCCAGCAGGGTCGCCAGTTCCGGGCGCGGGGCGAGCAGCCCGAGCGCCGCGCCGAGCCCGGCCAGGGCGGCGCCGGAGAGCGGGACGACGGCGACCAGGACCCACAGATGGGTCAGCGGCAGCTGGAACAGCACGCTTCCGGTGATCGCGGTGAAGACCGCGCCGGGGACGGTGAACGAGGCGTACGCGCCGGCCGCCCCGAGCACCACCGCGGCGGGCGGCACCGGCAGTGTCGCGTAGTGGTCGAGTCCGCCGCTCGCGCGCAGCTGCCCGAAGTACTGGGCGAGCAGGTTGAGCGCGACGAACGCGACGACCAGGACGCTGGAACCCGCGACCACGGCACGCGCCTCCGCGCCGCCGTCCACGACACCCCGCATCAGGATCATGATCCCGACGGACTGGAACGTCGCCACGAACAGCAGGGGGATGCGGGCCACCCGCGCACGGGAGAGCTGGGCGCGGTAGACGGCGGCCAGCGAGGGCAGCAGCCGGGCGCGCGGGGCGAGGGGGGCCGGTTCCGTACGGGCGGCGGACGCCGGGTCCGAGGGACCGGGCGCGGGCCGGACGCGCGACGGTGCGGTCCTGGCCGGAATGATGCTCGTCACCTGCGGCCGCTCCCCACGCACACGTCCAACCCGTCCCACCTGTCGTGTCCGTCCCGGCCGAGTACGTCCCCGGCGGGCACCGCGCGGTCCGCGCCGTCCGGACTCCTCGGGCCTGTCGTGCCGCTCACGCCTTCACCAGCCCCTTGGTCGCGTCGGCCGCGTCTCCGCCGAGCGCGAGGTAGACATCTTCCAGGCTGGGCGTGGCCAGGGTGAAATCGTCGAGCGCGGCGAAGGCCGCACCGCCCGTCACCGCGGCGACCGCGGCCCGCGCCTCGTCGGGGCCGAGCCGGAGCACCCAGCGCCGCCCGGACTCCTGGGCGGACGGCCGGAGCGCCGCGACCTCGGGGACGTCCAGCGGGGCGCGTTCGCGCCACACCAGCTCGACGCGGACCTCCCCGGCGACCCGCTCCTTGAGTCCGGCGGGGGTGTCGCAGGCGATGACCCGGCCGCGTTCGAGGACGGCGACCCGGTCGAGGACCGTCTCGGCCTCGATGACGTTGTGGGTGACCAGCAGCACGGTGGCCCCGCGCTCCGCCCGGCGGCGGTCCACGGCGGCCCAGACGGCGCGGCGGGCGACCGGGTCCATGCCGGTGGTCGGTTCGTCGAGGACCAGGACGGGCCGGTCCCCGACCAGGGTGGCGGCGAAGCAGGCGAGGCGGCGCTGGCCGCCGGAGAGCCTCTTCAGGGGCCGCCCGGCGAGCGCGGTGAGGCCCAGCTCCTCCAGGACCGCGTCGCGCTCGGCGCGGGCCTCGCGGACGGGGAGGCCACGCAGCCGGCCGGTGGTCTCGGCGGCGAGCGCGACGGTCAGCTCGTCGAGGGCGGTGGACTCCTGCCCGAGGTAGCCGATCAGCCGGGAGGCCCGCTCGGGGTGGCGTACGAGGTCGTGGCCCAGCACCTCGACGCTGCCGGAGTCCGGGCGCATCAGACCGGTGAGCTGGCGGACCAGGGTGGACTTGCCGGCGCCGTTGGGGCCGAGCAGTCCGAAGATCTCGCCGCGCCCGATGTCCAGGCCGATGCCGTCCGTGGCGCGGACCTCGGGCGTCGGCGGGGCGCCGCGGCGGCCCCGCGTCGCGGGATAGGTCTTGACCAGATCGCGCACCGCGCACACGGTGCCGGTGTCCCGCTGCGCCTGTGCTGTGCCCGTACTCACGAGGTACGAGGGTACGGGGTCACATGCCCCGGTTCGCGCCCGGGGCCGTCCCGCGCCGCCCTCCCGGGCGAGCGGCTACTCCCCCGCCGGTACGTGCTCGGCGGCGGCCCGCACGTCGATCTCCCGCCAGAAACCGGCCCGGATCGCGTACCGGTCGTGCTCGTCGATCTGGTCGTCCTTGTGGGCGAGGAGCCCGAAGCGGGCCGCGTACCGCAGGAGTTCGCCGTCGATCCGGTGCGGGATGCGCGGGTACATGGTGGAGAGCTTCTGGAGGTGGACGGTCTCCGGGAGGCGTTCCATCCAGCGGCGGGCGAAGACCTGGCCCACCTCGAAGGGGTCGCCGCCGACGGTGGTGATGTCCTCCTCCCGGTCCGCCCAGCGCTGTTCGGCGCTGGTGACCTGGGCGAGCGTCGGCAGGGAGGCGGTCTCCGGGGGTTCGCCGAGGCCGCCGCGCTCCACCCACCCCTTGTCGGAGGACCAGCGCAGGGTGGCGTTGGCGGGCTGGGTCGGCTGCGGGCGGTCCGGGTGGGCGGCATGGGCGCGCAGCGCGGCCAGATCCTTGGGGGTGGGGACGCCCCGGTGGCCGGTGGGGGCAGGCACTTCGGGAGCGGCCGACGCGGCGGCGGGCGTGGTCTCGGCCGGGACCGGGGCGCCGCCCCCGCCCGAGGCGGCACGGGCCGCCTCGGAGGCGCGTTCGGCGGAGGCGGCGAGCGCCGCCTCGGGGAGCGGGGCGGAGAGGATCGCGGCGATCTCGGGCCGGGTGACGGGCTGCGGGGCGCAGGCGCCGCCGGTGTCCTTGGCGCGTACGGCCTTGGTGATCCAGGCCCGGTCGAGCACCCGGCGTTCGTCCGCCTCGGCGACCAGGTCCTCGGACTGGTTGTAGTCGCCGTCGGCCGCCTGGACCGCCCAGAGGTGGACGGCGACCCCGTGCTCCTTGGCGGACATCAGTCCGGGCAGCAGATCGCCGTCGCCGGTCACCAGGACGATGTCGGAGCAGGCCCGGTTGCGGGCCAGTTCGGTCAGCTCGGCGTGCATGGCGGCGTCGACGCCCTTCTGCGCCCAGCGCCCGTCGCTGCGGGTCAGGGCCCCCAGCCGTACGGTCACGCGGGGCATCACGCGGAGCCGGCGGTGTTCGGGCTGGGGCACCCGGTCGGGGGCCCCGTCGAACCAGTAGATGCGCAGCAGCGGCTGTTGGGTGTCGGCCTCGGCGCGCTCGCGCAGTCCCTGGATGAGGGCGGTGTGGTCCACGGTGATGCGGGAACGGGCGGGCTCTCCGGCCAGCAGACTCGCGGCTGCGCCCAGCAAGTAGCCGGCGTCCACCAGGACGACGCAACGGTCCACGCGTTCCACCCTCTTCCAGAACTCGGGAACGGTTCAGCGGCCCGTTCCCGGGTGACCGGGCCCGCTTACCCAGGGTTTCCTTCGAGTCTGCCCGACCGCGCGGGGCTTGACGGCCGGAACTCGATCATCGGCGTGGCGGATCGGGAGAGGAATGGTGAAAGAAGGCGGAAAGAAGACGAAACGGCGGAGGAGGGGCGGCGCGCGGACCGGGCGGCGCCCCGGAATCGGCCGGCCACCCGAGGCACCTTACGCACAGTAATGATCCAACATGCACTGTTTGCGGGGCTATGTGAGTCTGACAGCGGTCCTGGACAGCCAGGACTCCCCACAGGAGGCATTCACCATGGCCAAGAACAAGAACCGCAAGCAGGGCAGCCAGCACGACCGCGCGTCCGCGTCGGAGCGTAGTGCGGAGCAGGCCAAGTCGACGTCGTTCGAGTCGCAGACCCAGACGCAGGCTCAGGCCCAGGGCAGCCCGTCCGACGTGGCGCGCAAGCACCAGCGGCGCTTCGGCCACAACTGACGCGTCGGCCGCTCGCGGTCACCGGACACCGGAGGGGGGCGTCCCGTGCGGGACGCCCCCCTCGTCATGGCGTGTTCCGGGTCCTGGCTCAGCCGGCCAGGCAGGACGGGCCGAGCAGCACCTTCAGGTCGCCGAAGAGGGCCGAGTCGGCCTTGACCCGGTGCCGGTCGAGCCTCAGGACCGTGGTCTTGCGGGGGCCCTGGAGCTTGATGCGCACCTCGGTGTCGCCCCGGTGGTGGCTGAGCACCTCGCCGAGCCGGGTGACCATCGGCGGGGTGATCTTCACCGTGGGGATGGTGAGGACGACGGGCGCGTTGGTCCCCGCGTTGGAGATGTCGGGGACCTGCATCTCCATGGCCACCAACCGGGGCACATCCTCACGCTTGTCGAGGCGTCCCTTGACGAAGACGACGGTGTCCTCGACGAGCTGGGTGGAGACCAGCTGGTAGGTGGCGGGGAAGAACATGCACTCGATGGAGCCCGCCAGGTCCTCCACGGTGGCGATGGCCCAGGCGTTGCCCTGCTTGGTCATCTTGCGCTGGAGGCCGGAGATGATGCCGCCGACGGTGACGACGGAGCCGTCCGAGTAGTCCCCGCCCATGAGCTGGGAGATCGAGGCGTCGGCCTTGTCGGACAGCACGTGCTCCAGACCGAACAGCGGGTGGTCGGAGACGTACAGGCCGAGCATCTCCCGCTCCTGGGCGAGCAGGTAGGCCTTCTCCCACTCGATGTCGGAGAACTCCACGTCGAGCCCGAAGCCCGGCTCGCCGCTCTCCTCCTCGCCGCCGCCGAAGAGGTCGAACTGCCCCTCGGCCTCCTTGCGCTTGACCTGCACGACGTTGTCGATCATCGGCTCGTGGTGGGCGACCAGCCCCTTGCGGGTGTGGCCCATCTCGTCGAAGGCGCCGGCCTTGATGAGCGATTCGACGGTGCGCTTGTTGCAGACGACCGCCTCGACCTTGTCCAGGAAGTCGGGGAAGGAGCTGTACTTCCCCTTCGCCTTGCGGGACCGGATGATCGAGTCGACGACGTTCTGGCCCACGTTGCGGATCGCGGTCAGGCCGAAGAGGATCACGTCGTCGCCCTGGGCGGCGAAGTTGGACAGCGACTCGTTGACGTTGGGCGGGAGCACCTTGATGCCCATACGGCGGCACTCGTTGAGGTAGACCGCGGACTTGTCCTTGTCGTCCTTGACCGAGGTCAGCAGGGCGGCCATGTACTCGGCGGGGTAGTTCGCCTTGAGGTAGGCGGTCCAGTAGGTGACCAGCCCGTACGCGGACGAGTGCGCCTTGTTGAACGCGTACCCGGCGAACGGCACCAGGACGTCCCACAGCGCCTTGATCGCCGCGTCGGAGAAGCCCTTCTCCTTGGCGCCCTTCTCGAAGAGGACGAAGTTCTTCGCCAGCTCCTCGGGCTTCTTCTTGCCCATCACGCGGCGCAGGATGTCGGCCTCGCCGAGCGAGTACCCGGCGACGATCTGGGCGGCCTTCTGGACCTGCTCCTGGTAGACGATCAGGCCGTAGGTGAGGCCGAGGACCTCCTTGAGCGGCTCCTCCAGCTCCGGGTGGATCGGGGTGATCTCCTGGCGGCCGTTCTTGCGCTCCGCGTAGTTCGTGTGCGAGTTCATGCCCATCGGGCCCGGCCGGTAGAGGGCCGAGACGGCGGAGATGTCCTCGAAGTTGTCGGGCTGCATCTGGCGCAGCAGGGAGCGCATGGGCCCGCCGTCGAACTGGAAGACGCCGAGCGTGTCGCCGCGGCAGAGCAGTTCGTACGTCTTGGGGTCGTCCAGCGGCAGGGAGAGCATCTCCAGGTCGATGCCCTTGTTGGACTTCACCATCTTGATGGCGTCGTCCATGATCGTCAGGTTGCGCAGGCCGAGGAAGTCCATCTTCAGCAGGCCGAGCGACTCGCACTGCGGGTAGTCCCACTGCGTGATGGTGACGCCGTCGGTGTGCCGGACCCAGACGGGGGCGTGGTCGACGATCGGCTCGCTGGACATGATGACGCCGGCGGCGTGCACGCCCATCTGCCGGACCAGGCCCTCGACGCCCTTGGCGGTGTCGATGACCTTCTTGACGTCCGGTTCGTTCTCGTACATCGCCCGGATCTCGCCCGCCTCGCTGTAGCGCGGGTGCTTGGGGTCGGTGATGCCGTTGAGGTCGATGCCCTTGCCGAGGACGTCGGCGGGCATGGCCTTGGTGAGGCGGTCGCCCATCGCGTACGGGTAGCCCAGGACACGGGCGGAGTCCTTGATGGCGTTCTTCGCCTTGATCTTGCCGTACGTGCCGATCATGGCGACCTTGTCGGCGCCGTACTTCTCGGTCACGTACCGGATCACCTCGACGCGCCGGCGCTCGTCGAAGTCGATGTCGACGTCGGGCATGGAGACGCGCTCGGGGTTGAGGAACCGCTCGAAGATCAGCCCGTGCTCGATCGGGTCGAGGTCGGTGATGCCCATGGCGTACGCCACGATCGAACCGGCCGCCGAACCACGGCCGGGGCCCACCGCGATGCCGTTGTTCTTGGCCCACATGATGAAGTCGGCGACGACGAGGAAGTACCCCGGGAACCCCATCTGGATGATGATGTCCATCTCGTACTCGACCTGCTTCTGCCGGTCGTCGGGGACCCCGTTGGGGAAGCGGCGGGCCATGCCGGCCCGGACCTCCTCCTGGAACCAGGTGATCTCCGTGAAGCCCTCGGGGATCTCGAACTTCGGCATGAGGTTCTTCGCCTCGAACATGCCGGTGGTGTCGATCTGCTGGGCGACCAGGAGAGTGTTGGCACACCCCTCCTGCCAGGCGTCGGAGGAGTCGACGGCGTACATCTCGTCCGTCGTCTTCAGGTAGTAGCCGGTGCCGTCGAAGCGGAAGCGGTCCGGGTCCGAGAGGTTCTTGCCGGTCTGGATGCAGAGCAGGGCGTCGTGGGCGGTGGCCTCGTGGGCGTACGTGTAGTGGGAGTCGTTCGTCACGAGCGGCGGGATGTTCAGCTTCTTGCCGATCTCCAGCAGCCCGTCGCGGACCCGGCGCTCGATCTCGATGCCGTGGTCCATCAGCTCCAGGAAGTACTTGCCCTCGCCGAAGATGTCCTTGTAGTCCGATGCCGCCTGGACCGCCTCGTCGAACTGGCCGAGCCGCAGCCGGGTCTGCACCTCGCCCGAGGGGCAGCCGGTGGAGGCGATGAGCCCCTCGGACCACTGGGAGATGGTCTCCTTGTCCATCCGGGGCCACTTCTGGAGCCAGCCCTCGGCGTACGCGTCGGAGGAGAGCCGGAAGAGGTTGTGCAGCCCGGTCTTGTTGGACGCCCAGATCGTCTTGTGGGTGTACCCACCGGATCCGGACACGTCGTCGCGCTTCTGGTGCGGCTGCCCCCACTGCACCTTGCGCTTTTGTTTGCGCGACTCCGGGGCGACGTACGCCTCGATCCCGATGATCGGCGTGACGTCCGCCTTCTTCGCCGAGTGGAAGAAGTCGTACGCCCCGTGCAGGTTGCCGTGGTCGGTCATCGCGATGTGCGTCATGCCCATCTCGTTGGCCGCCTCGAACATGTCCTTGAGCCGCGCCGCACCGTCCAGCAGCGAGTACTGGGTGTGAACGTGCAGGTGCGTGAAGGGCGGCTTGGTCACGGCGTCGGGCCTCCGGGAAGTCGGGCGATGACGGACGGGGGGACAGCGTGGAAGTCTACGACGTGACGGAGTCGGACGACGGGCACTCCCGGCTCCCGCCGAGCGTTGGAGAGGGCGGGACCCGTGTCCGTTTTGTCATGCACTCGGTCACGCCGATCCGCGGTTCGGTCCCGTACGCCAGCTACAGCAGGAGGCAGTCAGAGATGTCGGAGACGCAGACCGGCGCGGAGCAGCGCGGGGAGCAGATTCTCGCCGTTTTCGACACCGCCTTCGGGGAGCTGCTGGCCGCCGACCCGGCGGCCTTCCGGGTCAAGTTCCGCAAGATGGCGGGATCGGCCTTCGCCTTCTACCGGGGCACCGCCTGCCTGTTCTACGGCGATCTGGGGCGGGAGCGGCACGGCGGCCCGTACGTGGACGAGCGCACCGGCCGGGTGTGGATCCACGGCGATCTGCACGCGGAGAACTTCGGCACCTACATGGACGCCAACGGACGCCTCGTCTTCAACGTCAACGACTTCGACGAGGCGTACGTGGGCCCCTTCACCTGGGACCTGAAGCGGTTCGCCGCCTCCGTGGCGCTCATCGGGTACGCGAAGGCCCTGTCGGACGAGCAGATCACCGACCTGGTCGGGATCTACGCCGCCGCGTACCGCGAGCGGATCCGTGCCCTGGCGTCGGGCGCGAAGAACGACGAGGTGCCGCCGTTCACGCTGGACACCGCGGACGGCCCCCTGCTGGGCGCGCTGCGCGCGGCCCGGTCGCGCACCCGGTTCTCGCTGCTGGACTCGATGACGGTGATCCGGGACTTCGAGCGCCGCTTCGCCGAGGGCGGCGGGGCGATCGACCTGGACGCCGCGACGCGCTACAAGGTGCTCGCCGCCTTCGACGGCTATCTGGAGACGCTGCCGGAGTCGAGCCTGGCCCGCCCCGACTCCTACCGGGTCAAGGACGTGGTGGGCCGCCGGGGCATCGGGATCGGCTCCGCCGGTCTGCCCTCGTACAACATCCTGCTGGAGGGCAACAGCGACGCCCTGGAGAACGACGTCGTGATCTACCTCAAGCAGGCGCAGACCCCGGCGGTCTCCCGGCACATCACGGACGCCGCCGTGCGGGAGTACTTCCAGCACGAGGGGCACCGCACGGTGATCTCGCAGCGGGCGCTCCAGGCGCACGCGGACCCCTGGCTGGGCTGGACCGAGCTGGACGGGGCCGGCCAGCTGGTCGCCGAGGTCTCTCCGTACGCGGTCGACCTGGACTGGTCCGACATCGACGAGGTGGACGAGATCGCGGCGGTCGTGGCGGACCTGGGCCGGGCGACGGCCACGATGCACGCGGCGGCGGACGACGAGAGCGGGCACTCACTGGTGCCGTTCTCCACGGAGCGGGCGATCGACGCGGCGATCGCCGCCGACGAGGAGGGCTTCGCGCCGATGCTGGTCGACTTCGCCCACAGCTACGGGGCACGGGCCCGCACGGACCACCGGATCTTCGTGGACCTCTTCCGCAACGGGAGGATTCCGGGGCTGCGGGGGCCCGCCTGATCCGCGGGGCCGCCACGATGGGCCCCGGCCGCCCTGCGGACTCTCAGCCTCTTTTAAGGTCCGCTTACCTCGGCGCATGACACACTTTCCGGCGATGGACATCTCAGGGACGCAGCTCAGGGTCGCGCGCGCGGCGGTCTTCACCGCGCTCGTCGTCACCCTGTCCACGGCGTCCCATGTGCTGCTCTCCCGCGTCCCCCTGCCGCTGACCGCGGTCGCGCTGCTGGCAGCCGCGGTCTTCGCCGTGGCCTACGCGCTGGCCGGCCGGGAACGCGGCTTCGGCGCGATCGCGGGGCTGCTGGTCCCGCTGGAGCTGGCCGCCGACACGCTCTTCACCACGGGCCAGCACCTCTGTTACGGGGCGGCCGGTGGCCCGGTCGCGGGCCCGCTGCGCGCAGTGGGCTTCGACGTGCTGTGCGGCGGCGAGGTCGGCACGGGCGGCGCCCGGATCGCGGGCGTCGGCGCGGTGGGGACCCCGCTGGCCGACGTGGCCGGGGCGGGCGACCGCGCGGCGGCGCTGCTGGCCCATCCCGGTCCGGCCGTTCCGTGGCTGCTGCTCGTCGCGCATGTGGCGGTCGGGCTGCTCGCCGCGGCCTGGCTGCGGCGCGGCGAGGCGGCCCTCGCGGGGCTGGTGCGCACGGCGGCCCTGCTGGCGTTCCGGCCGCTCCTGACGGCGGTCGCGGTGGCCGGCGCGGGCGTCCGGTCCTCGGCCCGCCGCTCCCGGCCCGCCGGGCGGCCGTACCCGCCGGCGGCCACCCGTTTCCTCGTGCACTGCGTGGGGCGCAGGGGCCCGCCACCCGTGACGTACGCCGCTGCCTGAGAGCACGGCGGCGCGACGACGGCAGCACCCCTTCACGCCCCACACGCACCCACGGAGAACGATCATGAGCAAGCGCAACACCCAGGCGAACAAGGCTGCGGCCCGCGAGCGGCTGCGCGCCGAGCGCGAGCGCCAGGCCAAGAAGGACAAGACCCGCAAGCAGCTCGTCGTCGCGGGCTCGGTCGTCGCGGCCCTCGCCGTGATCGGCGGCATCAGCTTCGGCGTGATGCAGCTGAACAAGCCGGGCGCCTGGGAGGAGGCCGCCGACGCGAAGAACGTCACCGCGCCGAAGAACACCTCGGGCGAGGACGGCACCACCGTGGTGGTCGGCAAGCCGAGCGCGAAGAAGACGCTGGAGCTGTACGAGGACTCGCGCTGCCCGGTCTGCGCCACGTTCGAGCAGGGCGTCGGCGAGACCGTCTCGAAGGACGTCGAGGCCGGCAAGTACAAGGTCAGGTACGTCGGTGCGACCTTCATCGACAACACCGACAACGGCGAGGGCTCCAAGAACGCCCTGAGCGCGCTCGGCGCGGCGCTGGACGTGAGCCCCGAGGCGTTCATGGAGTACAAGGCCGCCCTGTACTCGGCGAAGTTCCACCCCGCGGAGAGCGACGACAAGTTCGCCAAGGACAGCTACCTGATCGAGGTGGCGGATTCGGTCGACGCGCTGAAGGGCAACGAGGACTTCCGGAAGAACGTCGAGGACGGCACGTACGACGCCTGGGCGATGAAGATGTCCAAGACGTTCGACAAGAGCGGGGTGCAGGGCACCCCGACCCTGATGATGGACGACAAGAAGATCACGGCCGAGGGCAGCGAGAACGCTCCGATGACGGCCGACGAGTTCACCAAGGCCATCGACAAGGCGCTCAAGGCGTAACGCCCTGCCGGGACTCCGTGGAACCCGGCGTTTCCGGGCGGTCCGACCGCCGGGGGACGCCGGGTTCCCGCGTTCTCCGCGCCTCTACAGCGTGGCCAGGAAACCGAGCGCGACCTTCCAGGTCTGCTCGGCGGCTGCCCGGTCGTAGTCGTGCCGGTCCGGATCGGTGAACAGGTGCCCGGCTCCGGGATAGCGGTAGATCTCCACGTCCGCGCCGGTGCGCTGCATCTGGAGGTACCAGCTGTTCAGCCAGTCGTGGGACTCGAAGGGGTCCGGGTCCGCGACGTGCAGCTGGACGGGCAGCTCGTCCACCGAGGCGTTCTCGGCGATGTCCGAGGTGCCGTGGAACAGCAGCAGTCCGCGGGCCTTCGCATCGCCGAGCGCCAGGGTCTGCGCGGTCGCCGCCCCGAAGGAGAAGCCGGCGTAGACGAGACCCTGGTCGGAGTAGGGCGCGGCGGCCAGCACGGCACGCCTGAGCAGCTCGTCCTTGCCGATCTCCTCCTTGTGGGCCATGCCCTCTTCCACCGTGTCGAAGGTGTGCCCCTCGAACAGATCGGGCACGCGCACCTCATGGCCGGCGTCCCTGAGGCGTGCGGCAGCCGCGTGCACGGCGGGCGTCAGCCCGTACGTCGAGTGGAAGAGCATGATGTTCATGAGGCCCATGGTGCCATTCGCACCCTTCATGGGCCGCCCTACCTCTGGGAGGACGAGCGAATGGAGAGCGTGCTGCGCCCGCTGATCGTCATCGGCGGTTCCGTGGTGGTCACGCTGCTGGTCGGCTGGGTGGTCGACCGGCTGCTGCGGCGGGCCGACAGCCGTCACCACGAGACCCCGCTGTGGGGCCTGCTGCGCCGCTGCCGGCCTCCGCTGCAGGTGGTGATCATCACGGCGCTGCTGCGCGGCAGCTACCGCCAGACGAGGATCGACTGGGTGTGGGAGCACCGGGCCGGGATCGGCCAGCTGCTGACCCTGGTGCTGATCGGCGCCTCGGCGTGGCTGGTGGTACGGATCGCGGCGACGGTCGTGGAGGCGAGTTACGCCCGGTACGCGACGGCCACCCGCGACCCGGCGCGGGTCCGCCGGGTCCGTACCCAGGTGACGCTGATCCAGCGGGTCGTCATAGCGATCGTCATGGTGGTCGCGATCGCCGCGATGCTCCTGACGTTCCCGCCGATGCGGGCGGTCGGGACGTCGATGCTGGCGTCGGCCGGTCTGCTCGGCATCGTCGCGGGTGTCGCCGCCCAGTCCACGCTCGGCAACCTCTTCGCCGGGCTCCAGATCGCGTTCGGCGACATGGTGCGGATCGGCGACACCGTGGTGGTGGACGGCGAGTGGGGCACGATCGACGAGATCACCCTGACGTTCCTGGCGGTTCGGACCTGGGACGAGCGGCGGATCACGATGCCGGTCTCGTACTTCACCAGCCAGCCGTTCGAGAACTGGTCGCGCGGCGGGGTGCAGATGACCGGCACGGTCTTCTTCCACCTCGACCACTCCGCTCCCGTCGCCGCGATGCGGGAGAAACTGCGCGACCTCCTCGGGGACATCGCCGCCTGGGACGGCCGGGACTGGTCGCTGGCGGTCACGGACACCACGCCGTCCACGATCCAGGTACGGGCCGTGGTCACGGCGAAGGACGCGGACGACATCTGGACGGTGCGGTGCGCGGTGCGCGAGCAGCTGATCGGCTGGCTGCGGGACCACCACCCGTACGCGCTGCCGCGGATCGCCACCGCGCCGGCCGTGCTGCCGCCGGGTGAGCAGTGGGCGGAGCTGACGGGCGCGGAAGGCAGGGCGAGCCGCAACGGGACCTCGTCGTCCGCCGACCCGGCCCCGCGCACGGGCCGCGGCTGACCGGCGCGGAGGGCGCCCGTCCGTCCCGACGGGCGGGAGCCCTCGGCTCACCGCAGTGAGCGCACGTCCAGGTACCGCAGCACCCGGTCCACGACCTCCGGGTCGGAGCCGGGCTCGCTGCGCGCGGAGAGCACCTCGTGGCGGGCGGCGGACATCATCTCGCGCTGGACCCGGCTGATGGCCTTGAAGCGCTTCGCCCGCTGCGCGTAGGCCTCGCGCCGCTCCTCGTCGACCATGTCGGGGCTGATCCGCGCCCCGATGTCGTACGCGGCGCGCTGGAGCCGCTCCAGCACGTCCTCGGGGAAGTCCTCGGCCTCCTGGATCTCCTTGAGGCGGCCTTTGGCGGCCTTGGCGGCCCGGATCGCGAGCTCCCGCTCCAGGGCCTCCTCGGCGGCGGTGTCGGCCCGGACCTTCAGCTTGCGCACCAGCCAGGGCAGGGTGAGCCCCTGGAAGACCAGGGTGACCATGATCACGGCGAAGGCGATGAAGATGATCTCGTCGCGGCCGGGGAAGGGCTGCCCGTCGTCGGTCTCCAGCGGGATCGCCAGCGCCAGGGCGACGGAGGCCACCCCGCGCATACCGGCCCACCACATCACGACGGTCTCGCGCCAGCTGGTGGGGATCTCCTCGCTGACGTCCCGCCGGGTGTGCAGCCGCTTGGCGAGCCAGGTCGCGGGCAGCAGCCACAGCAGCCGTACGCCGACGACGACGCCGACGATCACGAGTCCCCAGCCGACCATCTCCAGCGCGTGCCCGTCGGCGGTGCCGAACACGGTGTGCAGCTCCAGGCCGATCAGCCCGAAGGCCACCCCGGTGACCAGGGTGTCGACGATGTCCCAGAAGGTACGCCCGGTGAGCCGGCCCAGCACGTCGTCGGCGTCGGCGGTGTGCTCGGCGAGGAAGAGCGCGACGGTCAGGACGGCCAGCACGCCGGAGCCCATCAGCTCCTCCGCGAGGACGTAGGCGACGAAGGGCACCAGCAGGGTCAGGCCGACCTGGAGGGTGGCGTCGCCGAGCAGGTTCATCACCTTGATGGTGAGCCAGCCGAGCGCGAGCCCGACGACCACGGCGACGACGGCGGAGAGGACCAGCAGCCCGAACGCCTCGGGGAGCGAGAAGGTGCCGCCGACGGCGGCGGCGATGGCCACGTGGTAGAGCACGATGGCGGTCACGTCGTTGAAGAGGCCCTCGCCCTCCAGGATCGACACCAGACGGCGCGGCAGCCCCACCGAACCCGCCACGGCCGTCGCGGCGACCGGGTCGGGCGGGGCGACGAGCGCGCCGAGCGCGACGGCCGCGGCGATCTGCAGCCCCGGCACGATCGAGTGGGCGACCGCGGCGACGGCGGCCGTGGTGACGAAGACGAGCGCCACGGCCAGCAGGAAGATCGGGCGGCGGTTGGCGGCGAACTGCCGCCAGGAGGTGCGCTGCACCGTCGCGTAGAGCAGCGGTGGAAGCAGGGCGGGGAGGATGATCTCCGGCGGGATGTCGACGTTCGGCACGAACGGCATGAAGGCCATCGCGATGCCGGCGAGGGTCATCAGCACCGGCGCGGGCAGCCCGAGCCGGTCGCCCAGCGGCACCGTGACCACGGCTCCGAGCAGCAGCAGGAGCAGGAGGGACATCTGTTCCACGGAGGGCCTTCCGGAGCGTGCGGGTCCGGCGGGTCACAAGCGGCCGAACAGGGATCCACCCTGCCACGCCCGGTACGCGATTCGGGCGATACCCCCCTCTTCCGGCGCTCAGGCCGGGCGGATCTTCCGCCGCATGGCGCGGTGCGGCATGCCCGCGTCGGGGAACTCGGGGCCGTACGCGACGTATCCGAGCCGTTCGTAGAAGCCGAGGGCGTGGGTCTGGGCGTGCAGGTCGACGGCGGTCAGACCGAGCGTGCGCGCCTCGTCCTCGATGGCCCTCACCAGCGCCGCCCCGACCCCGAGGCCACGGGCCTCCCGGCCCACGGCAAGGCGGCCCAGCGAGCCGACGTCCGGGTCGCCGCCGGTCTTCCCGGCCGCGTCCGCGCCGTGCAGCAGCCGTCCGGTGCCGAGCGCGGTGCCGTCCGCCGCGACGGCCAGGACGTGCACCGCGGTCGCGTCGCAGGTGTCGTACTCCAGCTCCTCGGGCACGTTCTGCTCGCCGACGAAGACGTCCTTGCGGACCTGGAAGCAGGCCGCCAGCTCGCTCTCCTCGACGGCCCTGCGGACGGTGTACGGGGAGGGCGCGGACGTCACTGGCTCTCCGCCGCGATCACGTCGAGGGCGTGCTGGAGGTCGGCCGGATAGCCGCTGGAGAACTCCACCCAGCTTCCGTCGGCCGGGTGCTCGAAGCCCAGGCGGACGGCGTGCAGCCACTGCCGGGTCAGCCCGAGGCGCTTGGCCAGCGTGGGGTCCGCGCCGTAGGTCAGGTCGCCCACGCAGGGGTGGCGGTGGGCGGACATGTGGACCCGGATCTGGTGGGTGCGGCCGGTCTCCAGCTTGATGTCGAGGAGGCTGGCGGAGCGGTAGGCCTCGATCAGGTCGTAGTGGGTCACCGACGGCTTGCCCTCGGCGGTGACCGCCCACTTGTAGTCGTGGGTGGGGTGGCGTCCGATGGGGGCGTCGATGGTGCCGCTCATCGGGTCCGGGTGGCCCTGGACGAGCGCGTGGTACTTCTTCTCGACGACCCGGTCGCGGAACTGCGCCTTGAGCAGGGTGTAGGCCCGCTCGGACTTGGCGACGGCCATCAGGCCGGAGGTGCCGACGTCGAGGCGGTGGACGATGCCCTGGCGCTCGGCGGCGCCGGACGTCGAGATCCGGTAGCCGGCGGCGGCGAGGCCGCCGATGACGGTGGTGCCGGTCCAGCCGGGGCTGGGGTGGGCGGCGACGCCGACCGGCTTCACGATGACCACGATGTCGTCGTCGTCGTGGACGATCTCCATGCCCTCGACGGGCTCGGCGACGATCTGGACCGGCGGAGCGGCCTGCGGCATCTCCACCTCCAGCCAGGCGCCGCCGTGGACCCGCTCGGACTTCCCGGCCACCGAACCGTCCACCTGGACCTTCCCGGCGGCGGCCAGCTCGGCGGCCTTGGTGCGGGAGAAACCGAACATACGGGCGATGGCGGCGTCGACGCGCTCGCCCTCCAGGCCGTCCGGTACGGGCAGGGTGCGGATCTCGGGGTGCGTACTCACCTGTCGAGTATGCCTTGCGCGGAACGCCGCCCGCGCGGCCCGGTCAGTCCTTGTGGACGGTCCCGTCGGGGTCCAGCCCCTTGAAGGAGAGGATGACGATGAGGATGCCGCCGCACACGATGGCGGAGTCGGCCAGGTTGAACACGGCGAAGTGCTTGGGGGCGATGAAGTCCACCACCGCGCCCTCGAACACGCCGGGCGCCCGGAAGAGGCGGTCGGTGAGGTTGCCGAGCGCACCGCCCAGGAGGAGCCCCAGGGCGATGGCCCACGGCAGGCTGTGCAGCTTGCGGGCCAGCCGGACGATGACCACGATCACACCGGCGGCGATGATGGTGAAGATCACCGTGAACGCCTCGCCGAACCCGAACGCGGCGCCCGCGTTCCGGATCGCCCGGAACTGCAGCCAGTCCCCGATGATGTCGATCGGCGGCTGGTGCTCCAGCTTGGCGACCACGATCATCTTGGTGACCAGGTCCAGCAGATAGGCCACGACGGCCACGCTCAGCAGGACGAGGATCTTCCGCTTGCCCCGGCCCGCGTTCACGGCGGCGTCGGCGGCCGTGCTGCCGCCCTCGCCCGTGCCCTCGGCCTCGGGATCGTCCGGCGTACCGATGATGCGCTCCGCCTCTGCCACGTGAGTCCCTCAACCCTAGGTGCCTGCCTTCGGATGAGGGTACGACACACCTGTACGGATCAGCCGCGCCGCTCCTGCTTCTGCTTGTCCTCGACGCACAGGGTGGCCCGCGGGAACGCCTGCATCCGCGCCTTGCCGATCGGCTTGCCGCACACCTCGCAGAGCCCGTACGTCCCCGCCTCCAGCCGGGCCAGTGCCCGCTCGGTCTGCTCCAGCATCTCCTGGGCGTTGGCGGCCAGCGACAGCTCGTGCTCGCGGGTGATGTTCTTGGTGCCGGTGTCGGCCTCGTCGTCGCCCGCCCCGTCGCCGGAGTCCCGCATCAGCCCGGCCAGCGCCGCGCCGGACGCCTCCAGCTCGCTGCGGAGCCGCAGGATCTCGCTGGTCAGCAGGGTGCGCGCCTCGGTGACCTCGTCCGGCGTCCAGGGGTCCTCGCCGGGCCGGACGGCCAGCTCGTCGGGGGCGGCGGCGCGGGCCGGCGGCACAGGGGCCGTGGCCTGCGCACCTGCTGCGGAACGGCTCGCGCTCTTCTTGGCTACCACCGTGGGGGCTCCCATCTGCTCGGCGGCCGGGGCCGCCTCCGTGGCCGCCGGTGCGGCCTGCTCGCCGGCCGGCTTCGTACCGGCCGTCGTCCTCCGTGCCGCGGTCTTCTTCGCGGCCGTCCTCTTCGCCCCCGCCTTCTTGGCGGCGGCCTTCTTCGCGCTCCCGCCGGCCGTCTTCTTCGCGGCCTTCTTCGCCGTCCTCCTCGCGGGCCCGGCCGCTTCCCCGGCCGGTGGCTCGCGGGGGCCGTCGTGCTCGGCCGCGGTCTCGTCCGCCGTCTTCTTCGCCACCATGGCCGCGGCCCCTTCACATATTGTGATCTTGCACGCGAATCGTGCTGGGACGATAAATCGACTCCAGCCCCGCGGCAACGGGGCACGCCGCCCTCTCCCCCTCCCCCGCGTCCGGTCGTGGCGCACCTCCCACCGTTGTGCCCAGCTCACCGCCGGGTAATCCGGCTCGCGTGCCCCGTCCGCAGGTCCGCGCGCCCCGTCCCGCCACACGGGTCACGCCCGCGCGCCCGACAACCCGGTGGGCGCTCGCCCTACGGGCCCGTACACTGGCCCCAGCGAGAGGCATCGACGGGACGAGTAGCGCCGTACGCAGCCGTGAGCGACCCGGGGACGGTGGAAGCCCGGGGGCGAGCGCGTCGTGAAGATCACCCCGGAGCCGCCGGAAGAACACCCCGGACCGTGGATTCCACGGCACAGGGCCACTAGACCCGGCATCGCACCCCAATGAGGGGGCCACGGGCGCACGCCCGCGGCCAAGGAGGGTGGTACCGCGGGAGCCGAGACGCTCTCGTCCCTCCGACGGAAGTGGAAGACATCCGCCGGAGGAAGCCGCACATGACATCGCCGCAGTACCGCCAGGTACCCGCCCAGGTCGACCTGCCCGCGCTGGAGCACGCCGTGCTCGACTTCTGGCGCGAGAGCAAGGTCTTCGCCAAGAGCCTGGAGCAGTCCGAGGGCCGCCCCGAGTGGGTCTTCTACGAAGGCCCGCCCACCGCCAACGGCATGCCGGGCGCCCACCACATCGAGGCCCGCGTCTTCAAGGACGTCTTCCCCCGCTTCCGCACCATGCAGGGCTACCACGTGGGCCGCAAGGCGGGCTGGGACTGCCACGGCCTGCCGGTCGAGCTGGCGGTGGAGAAGGAGCTGGGCTTCAACGGCAAGAAGGACATCGAGGCGTTCGGCATCGCCGAGTTCAACGCCAAGTGCCGCGAGTCGGTGACCCGGCACACCGACGCCTTCGCCGAGCTGACGACCCGCATGGGCTACTGGGTCGACCTGGACGACGCATACCGCACGATGGACCCGGAGTACGTGGACTCCGTGTGGTGGTCGCTGAAGGAGATCTTCAAGAAGGACCTGCTGGTCCAGGACCACCGGGTCGCCCCCTGGTGCCCCCGCTGCGGCACCGGCCTGTCCGACCACGAGCTGGCCCAGGGGTACGAGACGGTCGTCGACCCCTCGGTCTTCGTCCGCTTCCCCCTGACATCGGGCCCGCTGGCCGGCGAGGCGTCGCTGCTGGTCTGGACGACCACGCCCTGGACCCTGGTCTCGAACACGGCGGTCGCCGCCCACCCCGACGTCCGCTACGTCGTCGCGACGGACGGCGAGGAGAAGCTCGTCGTCGCGGAACCACTGCTGGAGAAGGCGCTCGGCGTGGGCTGGGAGCCGACCGGCCTGTCGTTCACCGGCGCGGAGATGGAGCGCTGGAGCTACGAGCGCCCCTTCGCCCTGGTCGACTTCCCGGCGGAGGCGCACTACGTGGTCAACGCCGAGTACGTCACGACCGAGGACGGTACGGGTCTGGTCCACCAGTCCCCCGCGTTCGGCGCCGACGACCTCGTGGTCTGCCGCTCCTACGGCCTCCCGGTGGTCAACCCGGTCCGCCCGGACGGCACCTTCGAGGAGAACCTGCCGCTGGTCGGCGGCGTCTTCTTCAAGAAGGCGGACGAGACGCTCGCCGCGGACCTGGACGCGCGCGGCAAGCTCTTCCGCCACGTTCCGTACGAGCACAGCTACCCGCACTGCTGGCGCTGCCACACGGCACTGCTCTACTACGCGCAGCCGTCCTGGTACATCCGGACGACGGCCGTCAAGGACCGGCTGCTCCAGGAGAACGAGAAGACCAACTGGTTCCCGGAATCGGTGAAGAACGGCCGTTTCGGCGACTGGCTGAACAACAACGTCGACTGGGCGCTGTCCCGCAACCGCTACTGGGGCACGCCGCTGCCGGTCTGGCGCTGCGAGGACAACCACCTGACGTGCGTGGGCTCGCGCGCCGAACTGACGGAGCTGACGGGCAGGGACCAGTCGTCCCTCGACCCCCACCGCCCGTTCATCGACGAGATCACCTTCACCTGCACGCACGAGAACTGCCAGCTGGAGGCGTACCGCGTCCCGGAGGTCATCGACGCCTGGTACGACTCGGGTTCGATGCCGTTCGCGCAGTGGGGCTACCCGTACAAGAACAAGGAAGTCTTCGAGAGCCGCTACCCGGCGCAGTTCATCTCGGAGGCCATCGACCAGACCCGCGGCTGGTTCTACACGCTGATGGCGGTCGGCACCCTGGTCTTCGACAAGTCGTCGTACGAGAACGTGGTCTGCCTGGGCCACATCCTCGCCGAGGACGGCCGCAAGATGTCCAAGCACCTGGGCAACATCCTCCAGCCGATCCCGCTGATGGACCAGCACGGGGCGGACGCGGTGCGGTGGTTCATGGCCGCGGGCGGCTCCCCGTGGGCGGCGCGCCGGGTGGGCCACGGCACCATCCAGGAGGTCGTCCGCAAGACGCTCCTGACGTACTGGAACACGGTCGCCTTCCAGGCCCTCTACGCGCGGACCTCCGGCTGGGCGCCTTCCGGGGCCGACCCGGCCCCGGCGGACCGCACGGTCCTGGACCGCTGGCTGCTGAGCGAACTCAACGCGCTGGTGGACCAGATGACGGTGGCGCTGGAGAGCTACGACACCCAGCGCGCCGGCAAGCTGCTCTCGGCGTTCGTGGACGACCTCTCCAACTGGTACGTACGCCGCTCGCGCCGCCGCTTCTGGCAGGGCGACAAGGCGGCGCTGCGCACGCTGCACGAGGTGGTCGAGACGGTCACGCGGCTGATGGCCCCGCTGGTGCCGTTCATCACCGAGCGGGTCTGGCAGGATCTGGTCGTCCCGGTCACGCCGGACGCCCCGGAGTCGGTCCACCTGTCGTCGTGGCCCACGGCGGACGTCTCGGCGGTCGATCCGGCGCTCTCCTCCCAGATGGCGCTGGTGCGCCGCCTGGTGGAGCTGGGCCGGGCCACGCGCGCCGAGTCGGGGGTGAAGACCCGTCAGCCGCTGTCCCGCGCGCTGGTGGCGGCGAGCGGCTTCGAGGCGCTCTCTCCCGAACTGCGCGCCCAGATCACGGAGGAGCTGAACGTCACCTCCCTGGCGTCGCTCTCCGAGGTCGGCGGCTCGCTGGTCGACACGACGGCGAAGGCCAACTTCCGCGCCCTGGGCAAGCGGTTCGGCAAGGGCGTCCAGGCAGTGGCCAAGGCCGTGGCGAACGCGGACGCGGCAGCGCTCTCCCTGGCCCTGCGCGACGGTACGGCGTCGGTGGAGGTGGAGGGCGAGCGGATCACCCTGGCCCCCGACGAGGTCATCATCACGGAGACCCCGCGCGAGGGCTGGTCGGTCGCCTCCGACTCGGGCGCGACGGTCGCCCTGGACCTGGAGATCACGCCGGAGCTGCGCCGCGCGGGCCTGGCCCGTGACGCGATCCGCCTGATCCAGGAGGCCCGCAAGAACAGCGGCCTGGACGTGGCGGACCGTATCGCCGTCCGCTGGACCTCGACGTCCCCCGCGACGGTCGAGGCCCTCACCGAGCACGCCCCCCTCATCTCCGAGGAGGTGCTCGCCCCGGACTACGCGCAGGGCGAGGCCGACGAGACGTACGGCGAGCCCTTCGAGGACGAGGGCCTGGCGCTCACGTTCCGCCTGCGCAAGCGGTAGGGGCTGCCCGCAGGACCGGAGGGGCCCGCCGGAATCCGTTCCGGCGGGCCCCTCCGCGTACCCGGCTCAATGGCCCCGCCCTCGAACCCCCGCGCCTCGAACGCCGAGAGGCTGGAACATACAGCCCCTCCGGTGCTTGGGGAGCGGGGTCCGGGGCAGCGCCCTGGCTCCAGCCCCTTCCGACACTTGGGGAGCAGGGTCCGGGGCAGCGCCCTACCCCCCAGCCCCTCGGGCGCTTGAGGAGGGAGACCCGGCGCCGAGCCCTACCCCCCTCCAGCCCCTCCGGCGCGTGAGGAGCGGGGTCCGGGGCAGCGCCCCGGTTTCGGGAAGGGGCGGGTAGGGGAAGCAGCTCGCCGCAGGCGCCCCACCCCCCGGCCCGCTCCCACCCCCCGGCCCTGCCCTCGCCCACAACAGCCGCCCGCCCACGGCAAAGGGCCGGGCCCCGGGGAAAACCCCGGGGCCCGGCCCTTCAGCCTGCCGACGGCTACGCGCTCAGCGAGCGCGCTCCGCTCAGTTGTCGTCCTCGTCGATCAGGAATCCCCGCATCGGCGACGGCGCCTGCTGCATCGGCTGCGGCGCCTGCGGCCGCACCGGAGCCATCGGCTGCGTCATCGCGGGCGACATCTGCTGCTGCCCGCCGTAGGACGGCGCACCGCCCATGGACTGGCCGCCGCCCATCTGCTGGCCGCTGTGACCACCGTGGCTGGAGCTGCCCATGGAGTGACCCATCGCACCCGCACCGGCCGGGGCCAGCGAGGGGGACGGCGGCAGCGAAGCCGTCGCCGGGGTCCGCGGCGGAGCGAGCGAGTCGTCCGCCTGGGTCTCCAGCTGACGCAGCTGGCTCTCCAGGTAGGACTTCAGCCGCGTGCGGTACTCGCGCTCGAAGCCGCGCAGGTCCTCGACCTTGCGCTCCAGCGTCGCGCGGGCCGACTCCAGCGAGCCCATCGCCACGCGGTGCTTCTCCTGCGCGTCCCGCTCCAGGGCGTCCGCCTTGGCACGGGCGTCCCGCTCCAGTCCCTCGGCGCGGCTGCGCGCCTCGCCGACGATCTTGTTGGCCTCGGAACGGGCCTCCGCGATCGCCTGGTCGGCGGTCTGCTGCGCCAGCGAGAGGACACGGGCGGCGCTGTCGCCACCGGGGCCCTGCTGCTGCATCTGCGGCGGCTGCATCTGCTGCTGCATCTGCTGCTGGGGGTGCTGACCCATGGGGCCGCCCATCGGGCCACCCATGGGACCGCCCTGCATCGGGCCGGGGCCGTGCGGGCCCTGCGGACCGGGACCGTGGCCACCCTGGGGGCCATGGCCACTGGGACCTGCGGGCAGCTGCGGCGCGCCACCGGGCAGCTGGGGCGGACCCATCTGCGGTTGCTGCTGCTGCTGCGGCGGTCCCGATATGGCGGCGGGCACGGGGGCCCCCGGCCGGTCCTGCGGCTCCGGAGCCTTGCGCATACCCTGCTGCTGTTGCTGCTGCTGGTTCTGCGCGGCGGCACGCGTCGCGGCGGCCAGCTTGGCACGCAGGTCCTCGTTCTCACGGAGCAGACGGGTCAGCTCCGATTCGACCTCGTCGAGAAAGGCATCGACCTCGTCCTCGTCATAGCCTTCTCGGAGGCGGACGGTCGTGAACTGCTTGTTCCGCACGTCCTCAGGGGTCAACGGCATCTCTTCTTCACCTCTACGTAGTCGTCGGCAGTCGGCAAGACCGTATCGCTCACAACCTGACCACAACGCTGATCAGGATGTAGACGATGATCATCAGAACGAAGAAGGACAGGTCGAGTGCCACGCCCCCGAGACGCAGCGGCGGGATGAACCGCCGCAGAAGCTTGAGCGGTGGATCGGTGACCGTGTAGGTGGCCTCCAGAACGACCACCATCGCCTTGCCGGGCTGCCATGAACGTGCGAACTGGAAGACGTAGTCCATGACCAGCCGGAAGATCAGCACGATGAGGAAACACATCAGCGCGATATAGACCACATCCAGTGCGACGCCCATGTCTCGCGCTTCCCTCTCCCCTGGCTCTCGTCAGCTCCGGCCTCGCGGCCGGCACCGGCCTCTCGGCCGGGTCGTTCCCGGTGTCGTGTTCTCAGCTCTGGTTGAAGAATCCGCCCTCTGCGATGCGGGCCTTGTCCTCCGCCGTGACATCGACGTTAGCAGGCGACAACAGGAACACCTTCTGCGTCACGCGCTCAATGCTGCCATGGAGACCGAAGACGAGTCCCGCGGCAAAGTCGACAAGTCGCTTCGCGTCCGTATCGTCCATCTCCGTGAGATTCATGATCACCGGAGTGCCCTCACGGAAGTGTTCCCCGATGGTACGGGCCTCGTTGTAGGTCCTGGGATGCAGCGTGGTGATGCGGTACGGCTCCCGCTCGGACACGACCTTGGGCATGATCACCGGTGCGTTCTTCTCCATGTTCGGGCGTTCAGGTGTGATGGATGCCACGGGTGCGATCCGGGCGGGTCGCACGCTTTCCGCGGGGAGCTGAACCGGCTCCCGCGGGGCGGGAGGTTGCACCACTCGTACCGGTTCGTCCCTTTCGCGCTCACGCTCACGTTCGCGCTCCCGGTCCCGCTCCACCTGGTGCGGGGGCTGGTGCCGCCGCCGGTCGCGCTCGGGCTCCGGCTCAGGTTCGAATTCGTCGTCGGGGTCGAACCCCGGACCGTCGTACCCATCGTCCTCCACGAGGCCGAGGTAGACCGCCATCTTGCGCATCGCGCCGGCCATGCTCCGAGTCCTCCGCTCTGTGATGGATCGGCATTCGTCACCAAGTGCCCGCGATCCACGGTGGCCTGCCCGCCAAGAGCGGGAATGACCATATTTTCTGCTGTGGTCCGACCTGCTCCGCGACGTTACCCGAGCCGGGGTCGGACTCCGAGTACCGCCGTACCGACGCGTACATGTGTCGCCCCGGCCGCCACCGCGTCCTCCAAGTCCCCGCTCATACCTGCGGAGACCATGTTCGCAGCCGGATGACCGGCGCGCAGGCGGGACGAGATTTCCATCAGCCGCTCGAACGCGGCCCGTTGCCGCCCGGCGTACTCACCGGCCAGCGGAGCCACGGTCATCAGACCGTCGAGCCGGAGTCCTGGGGCCTCGGCGATCGCGGCCGCCAACTCCTCGGCCCCGTCCGGCGCGACGCCGCCGCGCTCACCGCGCGCGCCGCTCTCGGCGTCCAGGGCCACCTGGATCAGGCAGCCGAGTTCGCGTTCACCGCGCACCGCGGCGGCGGAGAGCGCGGTGACCAGCTTGAGACGATCCACCGACTGCACGATATCGGCATAACTGGTCACAGAACGAACCTTGTTCGTCTGGAGTTGTCCGACAAAGTGCCATGTCAGCGACAGATCCGCACAAGCGGTGGCTTTGGGGGCGGCATCCTGGTCACGATTCTCCGCGACATGGCGCACACCGAGTTCCCGCAGGATCCGCACATCGCTCGCGGGATAGGTCTTGGTGACCACGACGAGGGTCACGTCCTCACGCTTGCGACCGGCCGCCGCACAGGAGGAGGCGATCCTTTCCTCCACGTGCGCGAGATTCGCGGCGAGTTGAGCCTTACGGTCCGTCATGCCCTATCAGTCCAACCAGACATATCCGGCGAGCCGCCCGGTGATGCGGTCGCGTCGGTACGAGAAGTGGTCGCCCGATTCGAGGGTGCAGTACGGCGAGGAGTGCCGGTCCGTGACCCCCAGGGCGTCGAGCTGCGCGTGCACCCCTGCGGTGACGTCGACCGCCGGAGTGCCCCAGCTCGTCTCGGACCAGGTGCCCGGAACCGTTTCGGCGACCTCGGCACGCATCGCCTCCGGCACCTCGTAACACCGACCGCAGACGGCCGGTCCGGTGTGCGCGGTGATCCGGGAGGGTTGTGCGCCGAGCGCGACCATGGCCTCGACCGCGGCCGGCACGACTCCGGCGACCAGTCCCGGCCGCCCGGCGTGCGCCGCCCCGACGACTCCGGCGGCCGGATCGGCGAGCAGGACGGGCGTGCAGTCGGCGGTGAGGACCGCGAGCGGCAGCCCGCGCCGGGCGGTCACCACCGCGTCCACCGCCGGAATCTCCGCGTCCGCTCCCCAGGGCCCGTCCACCACGGCGACGTCCCGGCCGTGCACCTGGTTCATCCAGACGACCAGGGCCGGATCGATGCCGAGGTCACGGGCGGCACGCTCCCGGTTCGCGCCGACGGCGGCGGGGTCGTCTCCGACCGCGCCGCCGAGGTTGAGCTCACCGTACGGAGCGGCGCTCACCCCGCCCCACCGGTCGGTGAAGGCGAAGTGAGCGCTGCCCGTGACGGCCACCGCCCGGTGCTGCCCTATCACTTCAAGAAGTCCGGTACGTCCAGCTCTTCGGCCTGGGTGTCCTGGTAGGGACGGGCCGTCGGGACGTGCGGCGGGGAGACGGGCGGCAGCGTGCTCTCGCTCGCGGCCGGCGCGGGGGCGGGCTGCTCGGCCGGGGCCGGGCTCTCCTCGCGCGGCGGTACGGAGCCGAGTCCGCCCACCGGGCGCACCGGCTCCGGGGTGGAGGACCTGACCGGGGCGGCCGGCTCCTCCCGCTTGGCGCTGTTCGCGCCGAGCACGTTCTCCCGGCGGGCCGGCGGCTGTCCGCCGTCGAAGCCCGCGGCGATCACGGTGACCCGTACCTCGTCGCCCAGGGCGTCGTCGATGACGGCGCCGAAGATGATGTTGGCCTCGGGGTGGGCCGCCTCGCTCACCAGCTGGGCGGCCTCGTTGATCTCGAAGAGGCCGAGGTCGCTGCCGCCGGAGATGGAGAGCAGGACCCCGCGGGCGCCGTCGATGGAGGCTTCCAGGAGCGGCGAGGAGATCGCCATCTCGGCCGCCGCCACCGCACGGTCGTCGCCGCGCGCCGAGCCGATGCCCATGAGCGCCGATCCGGCCTCGGACATGACCGACTTGACGTCGGCGAAGTCGAGGTTGATCAGACCGGGGGTGGTGATGAGGTCGGTGATGCCCTGGACGCCCGAGAGCAGCACCTGGTCGGCCGACTTGAACGCGTCGAGGACGCTGACCTGGCGGTCCGAGATGGACAGCAGGCGGTCGTTGGGAATGACGATGAGGGTGTCGACCTCTTCGCGGAGCTCGGCGATGCCGTCCTCCGCCTGGTTCGCGCGCCGCCGGCCCTCGAAGGTGAACGGGCGGGTGACCACACCGATCGTCAGGGCGCCGAGCGAGCGTGCGATGTTGGCGACGACGGGTGCGCCGCCGGTGCCGGTGCCGCCGCCTTCTCCGGCGGTGACGAAGACCATGTCGGCCCCCTTGAGGACCTCCTCGATCTCCTCACGGTGGTCCTCTGCCGCCTTACGACCGACGGCCGGGTTCGCCCCGGCGCCGAGGCCCCGGGTGAGTTCACGGCCGACGTCGAGCTTGACGTCGGCGTCGCTCATCAACAGGGCTTGCGCGTCCGTGTTGATCGCGATGAACTCGACGCCCTTGAGACCGACCTCGATCATTCGGTTGATGGCATTGACACCACCGCCGCCGACACCGATGACCTTGATGACTGCGAGGTAGTTCTGCGGTGCTGCCACGTCGAAGGCCTCTCGCCTCGAGTTACGTGTCGTCGCTCTGCGGTGGCCCCGCGGCGACGACTGATGTCGATGGGGACGGTCCGAACGCCGACCCAAACCCTAACGTTCAAGTTTAGGGTTAACAGTGTGTCTGCTTCCTGGACTCTTCCGAACAGGACACTAAGTCGACAAGTGGCGCACGTTCAACGAACACGCCGAACCTCCCGTTTTTCTTTTCACCCTATGTGATCACCCGTAGCGCTGACCAACCAGGGTGCTGGCCAGCACAAATGCCCGTCAACTCGCCGAAACCGCCGGGGCGGTGGGGACGCTTACGTCGAAGTGTCCTGCTTTGGGGGACGCCATCATCAACGCGTCCAGGACGCGCGCCTTGACCGACCCGTCCTCGCCGCTCCCCCACATCACCTCACGATCGCGGGTGAGACGCAGGGAGATGTCGTCGTACGAGACGACCCGGACCACCTCCGTGTCCGCGGCCACGCCGTCGGGAAGGTCTCCCGCGACCCGGACCGCTTCGCGCAGCAGGCGGTCCTCGCCGAAGCGACGCAGACTCGCGGACGGTTCGGGCTTCAACTCCAGGAGGGGCACGCCCTCCGGCGCCTCGGCCACGGTCGCGAAGCGCACGCCCTCGGCGTCCACCTCCACGAACTTCCCGTCCTTTTCGACCAACAGGACCGGCTTCCGCTCGGTCACCTTAAGGCCGATTCCGTCCGGCCATGACCGAACGACATCAACTGTGTCGATACGAGGCAACTTCTGGCGCAATCGGCGCTCCATCGCGTCGATGTCCACGGAGGCCAACGGAGCGCCGACCGGAGTCGCCGCAACCGCTTCCACCTCTTCACGGGTCAGCACCTCGACGCCGCTCGTGCGGACCTTCTCGACGCGGAACCAGGAGGAGCCGTAGAGCGCCCAGACCACGAACGCGGCGAGCAGGGCGGCCGCGACGCCGATCAGGACCAGCAGCAGACGACGGCTGATCCGGGGCCCCTCGGGGCCGATGTGCGGCGGGCGGGCGGAGCTGTCCGCCCGTCCGGCTGCGCCGCGCTGGGCGGTCGTCGGTCCGGCCACGCTCGCTCCTTCGCCGGACCCGGGACGCGCGCCCCGGGTCCGCACCGCATCGCGCCGCACGCCTAGCGGCGTGAGGCGATCGCTTCGTACACCATGCCGACGAGCAGGTCGTCGGCGTCACGCCGGCCGAACTCGGCCGCGGCGCGGGACATTTCGTACAGCCGGTGCGGATCCGACAGTACCGGCAGGACGTTGCCCTGCACCCACTCAGGGGTGAGCGCCGCGTCGTCCACCAGCAGGCCGCCGCCGGCGTTGACCACCGGCTGGGCGTTGAGCCGCTGTTCGCCGTTGCCGATGGGCAGCGGGACGTAGGCGGCGGGGAGCCCGACGGCGGAGAGTTCGGCCACGGTCATCGCGCCCGCGCGGCAGAGCATCATGTCGGCCGCGGCGTACGCGAGGTCCATCCGGTCCACGTACGGTACCGGGATGTAGGGCGGCATTCCGGGCATGTTGTCGGTTCGCGGCAATTCGTTCTTCGGGCCGACCACATGGAGGATCTGGATGCCGGAGCGCTGGAGCAGCGGCGCGACCCGCTGGACGACCTCGTTGAGGTGACGCGCGCCCTGCGAGCCGCCGGAGACCAGCAGCGTGGGCAGGTTCGGGTCGAGGCCGAAGGAGGCGCGGGCCTCCGGGCGGACCCGCGCGCGGTCCAGGGTGGCGATGGTGCGGCGCAGCGGGATGCCGATGTAGCGGGCGCCGCGCAGCTTGCTGTCCGGGGTGGAGACGGCGACCCCGTGCGCGTACCGCGAGCCGATCTTGTTGGCCAGGCCCGGCCGGGCGTTGGCCTCGTGGACCACGATCGGCACCCCGGCCCGCTTGGCGGCCAGATAGCCGGGCAGTGCGACGTAGCCGCCGAAGCCGACCACGCAGTCCGCCTTGGTGCGCTCCAGGACCTGCTCGGCCGCCTTGATGGTGCCGCGCAGCCGGCCCGGAACGGTGATCAGCTCGGGCGTGGGCTTACGGGGCAACGGGACCGCGGGGATGAGCGCCAGCTCGTACCCCCGCTCGGGCACGAGCCTGGTCTCCAGTCCGCGTTCCGTGCCGAGGGCAGTGATTCCCACGGTCGGGTCCTGCCTGCGCAGGGCGTCTGCGAGGGCAAGCGCGGGCTCGATGTGTCCGGCGGTCCCCCCGCCGGCGAGTACGACATGCACCGAAATTCACCGCTCTCCGGACGGACGCTTCTTGACGCGCCGTCTCATCGTCTTCCATCTCACCCCGGGCTTCCGCATGGCCAGGGCCGCCTTCGCGGCGGGGTCCTCCCGCGCGAAGGCGATCATGAGCCCGACCGCGAACATCGTCGGCAGCAGGGCCGACCCCCCGTAGGAGAACAGCGGGAGCGGGACACCGGCGATCGGCAACAGGCCGAGCACCGCACCGATGTTGATCACGGCCTGGGCCATGATCCAGGTGGTCACGCCTCCCGCGGCAAACCTGACGAAGGGGTCCTCCGTGCGTCCGGCCACGCGGATACCCGCATAGCCTAGAGCCGCGAACAGGGCGAGCACGGACAGCGTCCCCGCCAGGCCCAGTTCCTCACCGGTGATCGCGAAGATGAAGTCGGTGTGGGGTTCAGGGAGTTGGCCCCATTTTTCCACACTCGCACCGAGCCCGGAACCGAACCATCCGCCGGAGGCCAGCGCGTAGATTCCGTGGGCGGCCTGCCAGCAGCCGTCCTCCGGATCGGGTTCGCCGACGATGCCCATGCAGGAGAGCCGGGACATCCGGTTGGGGCTGGTCCAGATCAGCAGGAACGCCATGACGGCGGCGAATCCGAGCACACCGGCGAAGAGCCGGGTGGGGGCGCCGGCCAGCCAGAGCAGGCCGAACAGGATCGCCGTGAGAATGATCGCGGTTCCCATGTCGCCGCCGAGCATGATCAGTCCGAGCAGCATGAAGGCGACCGGGACGAGCGGCACGAGCATGTGCTTCCACTGCGTCAGCAACCGCTTGTCCTGCTTGCGGGCCAGCAGGTCCGCCCCCCACAGGATGAGGGCGAGCTTGCCGAACTCACTGGGCTGGAGCTGGAACGGGCCACCCAGGTAGATCCAGTTCTGGTTGCCGTTGACCGACATCCCTATCCCCGGCACCTGGACCAGGACCATCAGGAAGACGGTGCCCATCAGTATCGGGTAGGCCAGTCCGCGGTGCAGCTTCACCGGCATGCGGGCGGCGGCCGCCATCAGGCCGCCCCCGATGACGGCGGCGACGAACTGCTTGCCGAAGAAGTACGTCGCGGGCTTGCTGATGTTCAACGCCTGGATCATCGAGGCGGAGTAGACCATCACCAGGCCCAGCACGGTGATCAGGAGACTGGAGCCGAGGATCACGTAATAGGCGGTCAGCGGCCGGTCCCAGGCCCGCCGTGCCCGCTCGTAGGTCCGGCGCGGACCGCCGCCGCGTCCGGTGCGCGGGGTGCGGGAGCCGGACCCGCCGCGTCCGGAGCCGCGAGGGGCCTCGGGCCGCCGGGACCCGGTGGCGAGCCGGCCGCGCAGGGCGAGGCCGGGAGGCAGGGGTACGCCGGCGGGGGCGGCCGCCGCGGTGAGGGGGCGGGGAGCCGGGGTTCGTCCGCTCCACCGCCGTACGGCGGATCTCTCGTCGGCCGGCATGGTCGCTGTCCCCTCCACTGCTCGTGCCCGGGGCCCATGACCCGTGGGCGCGGAGGCCCGGTCGGTCAGGCGGTCTCGTCGGCGCGTGCGCGGACCGCGTCCGCGAACGCCTCGCCCCGCTTGTTGTAGTTGGTGAACATGTCCATCGAGGCACAGGCCGGGGCCAGCAGTACCGTATCGCCCGGCCGGGCGAGTTCGGCGGCCCGCGCGACCGCTTCGGACATCGCCCCAGTGTCGGTCCGGTCGAGGTCGACCACCGGGACTTCGGGGGCGTGTCGCGTCAGGGCTTCGTGGATCAGCGCGCGGTCGGCGCCCATCAGCACGACCCCGCGCAGCCGCTTCGCCGCGCCGGTGACCAGCTCGTCGAACGTGGCGCCCTTGGCCAGTCCGCCGGCGATCCAGACGATGGAGTCGTAGGCGGCCAGGGACGCCTCGGTGGCATGGGTGTTGGTGGCCTTGGAGTCGTCCACGTAGGCGACTTCGCCGATGTCCGCGACGTGTTCGATGCGGTGGGCGTCCGGCCGGAAGGCGCGCAGCCCGTCCCGGACGGCGGACGGCTCCACACCGAAGGCGCGGGCCAGGGCGGCGGCCGCGAGGGCGTTGGCGATGTTGTGCGGGGCGGGCGGGTTCACGTCGGCGACCTCGGCCAGCTCCTGGGCCTGCCTCTGGCGGTCGGCGACGAACGCCCGGTCGACGAGGATGCCGTCGACCACCCCGAGCTGCGAGGGGCCGGGGGTGCCGAGGGTGAAGCCGATGGCCCGGCAGCCCTCCTCGACGTCGGCCTCGCGGACCAGGTCCTCGGTGGCCGGGTCGGCCACGTTGTAGACGCAGGCGACCGTGTTGCCCTCGTAGACCCGCCCCTTGTCGGCGGCGTACGCCTCCATCGAGCCGTGCCAGTCGAGGTGGTCCGGGGCCAGGTTGAGGACGGCGGCGGAGTGGGCGCGCAGGGAGGGCGCCCAGTGCAGCTGATAGCTGGAGAGTTCCACGGCGAGGACGTCGTACTCCGTCTCCCCGAGGACCGCGTCCAGCAGCGATACGCCGATGTTGCCGACGGCCGCGGTGCGCAGGCCCGCGGCCTCCAGGATGGAGGCCAGCATCCGTACGGTGGTGGTCTTGCCGTTGGTGCCGGTGACCGCGAGCCAGGGCGCGGGCTTCCTGCCGTTGTCGCCGCGCAGTCGCCAGGCCAGTTCGACGTCGCCCCAGACCGGGACGCCCGCCTCGGCGGCAGCCAGGAAGAGCGGCTTGTCCGGCTGCCAGCCGGGGGCGGTGACGACGAGTTCCGTGGACGGCGGCAGGGTCGCGCCGTCGCCGAGGCGCACGGTGACGCCGAGCGCCTCCAGTTCGGACGCCTGCGCGCGGGCGCGTTCGTCGTCGCCGTCGTTGACGACGGTGACGAGCGCGCCGCGCTCGTGCAGGGCCCTGGCGGCGGGGATTCCGCTGACGCCGAGCCCGGCGACGGTGACGTGCTTGCCCTGCCAGTCCACGGTGTTCACTTCTTGGCTGCCCATCCCGCGTAGAAGAGGCCGAGTCCGACGATCACGCACATGCCCTGGATGATCCAGAACCGGACCACGACGAGGACTTCGGACCATCCCTTGAGTTCGAAGTGGTGCTGGAGCGGCGCCATCCGGAAGACCCGCTTGCCGGTCATCTTGAACGAACCGACCTGGATGACCACGGACATGGTGATCATCACGAAGAGGCCGCCGAGGATGGCGAGCAGCAACTCGGTGCGGGAGAGGATCGCGAGGCCCGCGAGGGCGCCGCCGAGGGCGAGCGAGCCGGTGTCGCCCATGAAGATCTTGGCGGGCGAGGTGTTCCACCACAGGAAGCCGAAGCAGGCGCCCATCAGGGCGGCGGCGACGACGGCGAGGTCGAGCGGGTCGCGTACCTCGAAGCAGGCGTTGGGGTTGGTCAGGTTGTCCGCGTTGGCGCAGGACTCCTGGAACTGCCAGAGGCCGATGAAGGTGTAGGCGCCGAAGACCATCACCGAGGCTCCGGTGGCCAGTCCGTCGAGTCCGTCGGTGAGATTCACACCGTTGGACATGGCGAGGATCATGAACAGGGCCCAGACGCAGAAGAGCACCGGCCCGATCGACCAGCCGAAGTCCTCGACGAACGAGATCCGGGTGGAGGCCGGGGTGTAGTCCATGGAGTTGGGGAACTGGAGCGAGAGCACCGCGAAGGCGATGCCGACGATCAGCTGCCCGGCCATCTTCGCCTTGGCCCGCAGGCCGAGCGAACGCTGCTTGACGATCTTGATGTAGTCGTCGAGGAAGCCGACGAGGCCCATGCCCGCCATGAGGAAGAGCACCAGGAAGCCCGAGTAGCGGATGTCCTCACCCGTGATGACCTTCGCAAGGAGATACGCGATGATCGTCGCCAGGATGAAGGCGATACCGCCCATCGTGGGCGTGCCCTTCTTGCTGCCGTGGGTGCGCGGGCCGTCGTCCCGGATGAACTGCCCGTAGCCCTTGCGGGCCAGCAGCTTGATCAGCAGCGGGGTGCCGACCAGGGTCAGGAAGAGCCCGATGGCCCCCGCGAAGAGGATCTGCCTCATCGGCCGGCGACCTCGCCCTCGGTCGAGTTCTCCAGCAGTGCCTGGGCGACCTTCTCCAGGCCGACCGACCGGGACGCCTTCACCAGCACGACGTCTCCCGGGCGCAGTTCACTGCGCAACAGGTCGACGGCCGCCTGTGCGTCGGACACGTGCACCGACTCCTCACCCCACGAACCCTCGTTATATGCGCCCAGTTGCAGCCAGGAGGCTTCTCTCCCCCCGACAGCGACGAGCTTGCTGACGTTGAGCCGGACGGCGAGCCGCCCGATCGCGTCGTGCTCGGCGAGCGACGCGTCACCGAGCTCGGCCATCTGACCGAGCACCGCCCAGGTGCGTCCCCCGTCGGCCCCTCGGGCCTGACCCATGGCGGCCAGCGCGCGCAGTGCGGCTCTCATGGATTCGGGGTTGGCGTTGTAGGCGTCGTTGACGACGGTCACACCGTCCGGACGCTCGGTGACCTCCATGCGCCAGCGGGAGAGGGTGCCCGCCTCCGAGAGCGCCTCGGCGATCTCGGTCACGGACATGCCCAACTCATGGGCGACGGCGGCCGCGGCGAGCGCGTTCGACACGTGGTGCTCACCGTACAGGCGCATGGTCACGTCGCTGCACCCGGTGGGTGTGTGGAGCTCGAAGGAGGGCCGCCCGTCGGGGGTCATCCGGACCTTCTCGCCCCGTACGTCCGCTTCGGGCGCTTCTCCGAAGAGCAGAACGCGGGCCTTGGTGCGCGAGGCCATCGCGCGGACGAGGGGGTCGTCGGCGTTGAGCACCGCGCAGCCGTCCTCGGGGAGGCCCTCGACCATCTCCCCCTTGGCCTGCGCGATGGCCTCCCGGCTGCCGAACTCGCCGAGGTGCGCGGAGCCGACGTTGAGGACGAGGCCGATGCGGGGCGGGGTCAGCTCGGTGAGGTACCGGATGTGGCCGATGCCCCGCGCGCCCATCTCCAGGACCAGGTGCTCGGTCTCGGGGGTGGCGGTCAGGGCGGTGAGCGGCAGACCGATCTCGTTGTTGAGGGAGCCCGGCGTCCAGACGGTCGGGCCCTTGCGCTGGAGGAGCTGGGCGATCAGGTCCTTGGTGGACGTCTTGCCCGCCGATCCGGTGAGGGCGACGACGGTGGTGCCGAGGCGCTCCACGGCGGCACGGGCGAGGGCTCCGAGCGCGCCGACGACGTCGTCCACGACGATGGCCGGAACGCCGACGGGGCGGGCCGCCAGGACGGCTGCCGCACCCGCCTCCACGGCGCGCCGGGCGTAGTCGTGGCCGTCGACCCGCTCGCCGGCGAACGCGGCGAACAGGCTGCCGGGCGCGACCTCGCGGGAGTCGATGACGACGGGCCCGGTCACGGTGACGGACGGATCCGGTATGTCGTGCGACTGCCCGCCGACGATTTCGGCGATCTCGGCGAGGGAAAGGGTGATCACTTGGTCATCCCCGACTGTTGTTCTCGTGGTGAGGGGCACGGCCGGCGCCGGGATGCGCCAGGGACCGCTCGATTGCTGCGTACAGGACCTCGCGGTCGTCGAAGGCCCGGACCACACCGTGGATGTCCTGGCCCTGCTCGTGGCCCTTGCCCGCCACCAGGACGGTGTCGCCGGGTTCGGCGCGGGCCACGGCGGCGGCGATCGCGGCGGCCCGGTCGGCGTCGACCAGGACGTCGCCGCGTTCGTGGACGGGCACTTCGGCGGCGCCGGAGAGCATCGCGGAGAGGATGGCGAGGGGGTCCTCGGAGCGGGGGTTGTCGGAGGTCAGTACGGCGGTGTCGGCCAGGCGGGCCGCCGCGGCGCCCATCGGGCCGCGCTTGGTGGTGTCGCGGTCGCCGCCGCAGCCGAGGACGATGTGCACCTTGCCCTCGGTGACCTTGCGCAGGGAGCGCAGGACGGATTCGACGGCGTCGGTCTTGTGCGCGTAGTCGACGACGGCGAGGTAGCCCTGTCCGGCGTCCACCCGCTCCAGCCGGCCCGGCACGCCGGGCACGGCGGCCACACCGTCGGCGGCGGTCTGCGGGTCGACGCCCGCGACGGCCAGCGTGACGATCGCGGCGAGGGTGTTGGCGACGTTGAAGGGGCCGGGCAGCGGGGCGCGGGCGGTGATCCGCTCCCCCCGGGGGCCGACGGCGGTGAAGGTGCTGTCCTGGGGCCCGACCTCGACGTCCTCCGCGTGCCAGTCGGCGTCCGGGTGGCCTTCGGCGGAGAAGGTGGTGACCGGGACGCCGGACTCGGTGATGAGCCTGCGGCCGTACTCGTCGTCGAAGTTGACCACGCCGCGGTGGCTGCGCTCGGGGGTGAACAGCTGGGCCTTGGCCTGGAAGTAGTCCTCCATGCCGGAGTGGAACTCCATGTGCTCCGGGCTGAGGTTGTTGAAGACGGCGACGTCGAAGACGCAGCCGTCGACCCGGCCGAGCACCAGGGCGTGGCTGGAGACCTCCATGGCGACGGCCTCGACACCGCGTTCGCGCATGACGGCGAACAGGGCCTGGAGGTCGGTGGCTTCGGGGGTGGTGCGCTCGGACTTGATGCGCTCGTCGCCGATCCGCATCTCGACGGTGCCGATCAGTCCGGTGGGGCGGCCGGCGGCGCGCAGGCCGCCCTCGACGAGGTACGCGGTGGTGGTCTTGCCCGAGGTACCGGTGATGCCGATCTGGAGCAGGCCGATGCCGGGCCGCCCGTAGATGTCGGCGGCCAGCTCGCCCATCACGGCGCGCGGGTCCTCGGTGACCAGGACCGGCAGGCCGGTGGCAGCGGCGCGTTCGGCGCCGGCGGGGTCGGTGAGGACGGCGACGGCGCCGAGGCCCGCGGCCTGGGCCGCGAAGTCGGCGCCGTGGAGGCGCGCTCCGGGCAGGGCCGCGTACACGTCACCGGGGCGCACGGCCCGTGAGTCGTGCGTGATGCCGGTGACGTCGCCGTCCCCGGCGGCTTCGACGCCGAGCCGGCCGGCCAGCTCGCCGAGGGGGGTGGGCCGGAGCCGGTCCGGTCGGGGCGCTCCCGGGTAGGTCACAGGCGCGTCCTTCTGAGAGGTTTGGGACTGATCAGCGTGGGGCACGGCGGTGAGCGTACCGGGCCGGTGCGGGCTCCCGCGAAGCGAGGCTCCCCGGTTCCGGTGGTTCGCGTTCCGGTTCCCGGGGTCGGGGGTGATGGTTGTCACTGAGGGTTCCCTTGGAGGAGATGCTCGCGCATCCCCCTGTTCACTCGCCGGGTTCGAAGGACACCGGCAGCCGGGGCGGCTTGCTGCCGGACGGTGGGATCTGGAGCGACTTGAGCGCGAACTCCATGACCTGCTTGTAGATCGGGCCGCAGATCTGACCGCCGAAATAGCTCCCCTTGGTGGGGTTCTGGATCGCGCAGTAGACGGTGATCTGCGGGTCGTCGGCGGGGGCGAAGCCGGCGAACGAGGCGGTGTAGCCCTTGTACACGCCGCGGACGGGATCGACCCGGTTGGCCGTGCCGGTCTTGCCCGCGACCCGGTAGCCGGGGATGGCGGCCTTGGTGCCGGTCCCCTCCCGGTCGTCGACGACGGACTCCAGCATGGCCGCCAGGGTCCTGGCGGTCTTCTCGCTGACCACCCGCGTCTCCTCGGGTGCCTCGGCCGGGGTGAAGCGGCCGTCGGAGCCCTTGGTGCCGCGGACGAGGGTGGGGGCGACCCGTACGCCTCCGTTGGCGACGGTGGAGTAGACCGAGGCGGCCTGGACGGCGTTGATGGAGAGGCCCTGGCCGAAGGGGATCGTGTACTGCTGCGAGGTCGACCAGTCCTTCGGGTGGGCCAGCAGACCGGGCGACTCGCCCGGATAGCCGAGCCCGGTCTTCCTGCCGATGCCGAACTTGCGGAGGTAGTCGTGGAGGACCTTGTTCGATTCCGCCTGGGTCTTGCCGAGCTGACCGGTCGCCAGGATGGTGCCGATGTTGCTGGACTTGGCGAGCACCCCGTTGAGCGTGAGGTACCAGGTGGGGTGGTCGACGTCGTCCTTGAAGAGGCGGTCGCCCCGGTGCAGCCGGTTGGGGACGGTCACATGGGTGCCGGGGGTGGCGGCCCCCTCCTCCAGTACGGCGGCGATCGACATGACCTTGCTGGTGGAGCCGGGCTCGTACACGTCCTGGAGGGCCGCGTTCCCGAGTGAGGCCGAGGTGGCCTGCGAGAGGTCGTTGGGGTCGTAACCGGGGGCGTTGGCCATGGCCAGCAGTTCGCCGGTCCTCGTGTTCTGGACGATGACGTAGCCGCGGTCGGCCTTGGACTTCTCGACCTGGTCGCTGATGGCCTTCTGCGCGGCCCACTGGATGTCACGGTCGATGGTGAGCTCGATGTCGGAGCCGGGCACGGCCGGGACCTCGCTGCTGCCCGCGGTGGGGACCCGGCGGCCGCCCGCCTGGGCGTAGCGGATCTTGCCGTCCTCGCCCGCGAGCTCCTTGTTCAGCTGGGATTCGAGACCGCCGCCGCCCTTGCCGTCGGCGCTGACGAAGCCCAGTATCCCGGCGGCCAGGCCCCCGTTGGGGTAGACGCGTCGGGTGGTCGGCTCCTGGAGGACGCCGGCCAGTACGTTGGCCCCCGGCCCGCCCTTCAGCTTGTCCTCGGACGCCTTCTCGGCGAAGACGGCCTTGAGGTCCTTGATCTGCTTCCAGACCTGGGGGGTCTGCCGGTGGGCGAGGACGGTGTAGCGGCTCTTGGCCGAGAGCTGTTCGGTCAGCTTCCTGACGTCCTTGCCGAGGATCGGGGCGAGCAGGGCGGCGGCCTGCTGCGGGGCGTCGGGCGCCTTGCTCTCCCCGGGCGTGAAGAGTTTGGGGTCGGCCGTGATGTTGTGCGCGTCGACGCTGGTGGCGAGGGCGACGCCCTTGCGGTCGGTGATCTCGCCGCGCTCGGCGGCGACCGTGTACTCCAGGTAGCGGTTCTTCTGGGCCTTGGCCGCGTACGCGTGGGCGTCGACGGCCTGGACCTGGAGGAGCCGCGCCACGAAGGCGAGCATGACCAGCGTCAGCCCGAGGCCGACCAGCCGCAGCCGGGGGCGCGGGCTGCCCAGCCGCAGGGAGCGCGGTGCCTTTCCGCGCCGGGTGGCGCCGCCCGCCGGGGGGCGTGGGCGGCGGGCCTGCGGGCGCGCGCCGGAGCGGGGGGCCGAGCTGCGGGGGCGGGCCGGGCCGGGTACGCGGCGGCGCGGCGGATCCTTGGGCGGCACTGCGTCACCTGCCGGGGCTCGTCGGGGTCGGGCTGTTCGCCGCCGAAGGGGCGGCCGCCGGGCCGGGCGCCGGTACGGACCCGGAGGGCGGAGCGGAGCCGGAGGGTCCGGCGGTCGTGCCGGAGGCCGAGGGGCCGGGCGTGGGCGCGTCGGGGTCCGGTGGGGCGTCGGCGCTCGGGGTGGGGCTGGGGGTCGGCGACGGTGGCGGGGCGGTGGCCTCGGTGGGCTTGCCGCGGACCGTGCCGTCGGGGTCGAGGAAGGCGGGGCTGCCGCCGGGGACCATGCCCAGCTCGCGGGCGCGGCGCTCCAGGGCGTCGGGCTGGGAGCGGCTGTCGACGTCGCGCTGGAGGGCCTGCTGCTCGTCGGTGAGTTCGGTGGTGTCCCGTTTGAGCTCGCTCAGCCGGAACGAGCCTTCGTTGAGGGCCGAGTTCAGCAGCAGCAGGGTGATCAGTCCGCCGCCCAGGAGGAGGACGACCAGGAGGACGAAGGGGGTGCGGGCCGCGGTGCTGGGCCCGGTGGACGGCATCAGCCGGGCGAGCCTCGCGGCCCGCCCCTTCAGCGGTGCGGCCGGCCTGCTCACCGCACGGCTCCCTCGGCGCCGGCCGTCGGGCGGTGCCGGCGTCCGGTGCTCATCGCTCCTCCTCGCGGATGCGCTGGGCGCCGCGCAGCCGGGCGGGGGCGGCGCGCCGGTTCTCGGCGACCTCTTCCTCGGTGGGCAGCTCGGCGCCTCGGGTGAGCTGCTTCAGCCGGGGCTGGTAGCGCTCGGGGACGACCGGCAGTCCGGGGGGCGCGGTGTTGGCGGAGCCGGCCGCGAAGACCTGCTTGACCAGCCGGTCCTCCAGCGAGTGGTACGACAGCACCGCGATACGGCCGCCGACGGCGAGGCTGTCGACGGCGGCGGGGATGGCCCGCTCCAGGACGCTCAACTCGCCGTTGACCTCGATGCGCAGGGCCTGGAAGGTCCGCTTGGCGGGGTTGCCGCCGGTCCGCTTCGCGGCCTGCGGGAGCGCGTCACGGATCAGCTCGACGAGCCGGGCGCTGTTGCTGAAGGGTTCCTTCTCGCGCTCGCGGACGACGGCGGAGACGATCCGCTTGGCCTGCTTCTCCTCGCCGTACGCGCGCAGGATGCGGACCAGTTCGCCGGGCGGATAGGTGTTGAGGACCTCGGCGGCGCCCATGCCGGTGGACTGGTCCATGCGCATGTCGAGCGGGGCGTCCTGGGCGTACGCGAACCCGCGGTCGGCCTCGTCCAGCTGCATGGAGGAGACGCCGAGGTCGAACAGCACGCCCTGGACCTTGGGGACGCCGAGCCGGGCGAGGACCTCGGGGAGTTCGTCGTAGACGGCGTGGACGAGGGTGGCCCGGTCGCCGTAGGGGGCGAGCCGTTCGCCGGAGAGGCGGAGCGCCTCCTTGTCGCGGTCCAGGGCGATCAGCCGGGCGGTGGGGAAGGCCGCGAGCAGGGCCTCGCTGTGGCCGCCGAGCCCGAGGGTGCAGTCGACGACCACGGGCTCCGGGTGGTCCGGGTCCTGGAGAGCCGGGGCCAGCAGGTCCAGACACCTCTGGAGCATCACCGGGACGTGTCGGGTCTGGCTCAATGCGCCCTCTCAGGCTCTGTCCCGTTCGGCCGGCACGTACGTCCTGGTCCCCGCCCGCTCCGAAGGGGAGGTCCGCCGGCGCCGGGGAAGTGGCGTCGGCCGACCGGGAGCGGGAGAGGGCCGGGCCGCACGTACGCCGCACATCACGGGGGAAAAACGGAATATGCAGGAGGTGCAGATGGTGCGGGTGGTGCGATGGGCCGTGCGTACGGAGGTGGATGGTGACTTCGCGTTACTTTAGTCCACCCTGCCACTCGATCGATGCGCGATCAACGAACCGCGCAGCGCGTCGCGCCACCCGTACGGATGCGGCGGCCTCACCCGAACGGACGCTTCCCAACGCCCTGTGGGTTAGCTCACAACAAGTCGTGTTGACGTTCTTTGTCCGCTCTCACAGCCCCTCGTGCCAGGTGGGAGGGCTACCGTCGTCACCATGTCGACTTCCGCTCACTCCCCTGCCGAGTCCGTGACGTCCTCCGCTCCGGCGGTCCGCGAGGGGGGGCAGGTCACCGACCGCCTCGTCGCGCTGAACGCCGCGTACGCGAAGGACTTCCGCGACCCCGGCATGGACGCCCGCCCCGTCCTCCAGGTCGCCGTCGTCGCCTGTATGGACGCCCGTCTCGACCTGCACGCCGCGCTCGGCCTCGAACTCGGCGACTGCCACACCATCCGCAACGCGGGCGGCGTGGTGACCGAGGACGTGATCCGCTCGCTGACCATCAGCCAGCGGGCGCTCGGTACCCGCAGCGTGGTCCTCATCCACCACACCAACTGCGGCCTGGAGTCCCTCACCGAGGACTTCCGCAACGACCTGGAGCACGAGGTGGGCCAGCGGCCGGCCTGGGCCGTGGAGGCGTACAAGGACGCCGACCAGGACGTACGCCAGTCGATGCAGCGGGTGCGGACCTCGCCCTTCCTGCTGCACACCGACGACGTGCGCGGGTTCGTCTTCGACGTGACCACCGGTCTGCTGCGGGAGATCGACTCCGTTTCCTGAACGGATCCCCCTCGCTTCCCGGCCCTCCACCGCACCTCACGCACGCATCGCCGTGCCTCACGGCGCCGGAATCGTGACAGACACCGCCTTTTCGCACCCACTTGTCCACGGGCGAGTGACACGAAGCGGTAACGGCAACAAGAATGCGGGTGTGACGTTCCCCGGGCCTTCCGCGGAGTGTCCGATTTCTTCGGGGTGGGCCACGCGGGCACGCGCGGCGGCCCCTGCGCAGAAGGGCCGAGGAGGGCCGGGTGACGACCTATGACGATCGAGCGAGCCTCACTGATCTGACCACCACAGCTGAGCGGGTGCGCAGGTCGGTGGAGAGTGTGATCGAGGGCAAGCCCGAGGTCGTACGGCTATCGCTGACGGTGCTGCTCGCCGAGGGACATCTCCTCATCGAGGACGTCCCCGGCGTCGGCAAGACCATGCTGGCCAAGGCGCTGGCCCGGTCCATCGACTGCTCGGTGCGGCGCATCCAGTTCACGCCGGACCTGCTGCCCTCCGACATCACGGGGGTGTCGATCTTCGACCAGCAGCGGCGGGACTTCGAGTTCAAGCCGGGGGCCATCTTCGCCCAGATCGTGATCGGCGACGAGATCAACCGCGCCTCGCCGAAGACGCAGTCGGCGCTGCTGGAGTCGATGGAGGAGCGCCAGGTCACCATCGACGGGCACACCTACGAACTGCCCGACCCGTTCATGGTGGTGGCCACCCAGAACCCGGTCGAGATGGAGGGCACCTACCCGCTGCCCGAGGCCCAGCGCGACCGCTTCATGGCGCGGGTCTCCATCGGCTATCCGGGCCCCGAGGCCGAGCTCAGGATGCTCGACGTGCACGGGGGCCTCTCCCCGCTGGACGACCTCCGGCCGGTGGCCCACGCCCACGACATCGTGAAGCTGATCGACGCCGTGCGTACGGTGCACGTCGCCGAAGCAGTGCGGCGCTACGCGGTGGAGCTGGTGGCGGCCACCCGCAGCCATCCCGACCTCCGGCTCGGGGCCTCCCCGCGCGCGACGCTGCACCTGCTGCGCGCCGCGAAGGCGTCCGCCGCGCTCAGCGGCCGCGACTACGCCCTGCCCGACGACGTCCAGGCGCTGGCCACCCCGGTGCTCGCGCACCGGCTGCTGCCCACCGCCCAGGCCCAGCTGAACCGCCGCACGGCGGAACAGGTGGTGCTGGAGATCGTCCAGCGCATCCCCGTGCCGACCTCGCCGGACGGCACCGCGCCGCCCGCGCGGCAGCAGGGCCGTCCGCTGTACCACCAGCAGTCCGGGACACGGCGGCTGTGATGGCGGCCGGCGAGCCCGGCGCCGTCGAGGACGGTGACCGGAAGGGCGGCCTCCGCACGGCCCTGGGCGGACTGACCACGCGGGGCCGCTCGTTCCTGGCCGCCGGTCTGGCCGCCGCCGCCTGCGCGTATGTCCTGGGCCAGAGCGATCTGCTGCGGGTCGGGCTGCTGCTCGCCGTGCTGCCCCTGGTCTGCGTGACCGCGCTCTACCGCACCCGCTACCGGGTGACGGGGACCCGGCGGCTCTCACCGTCCCGCGTGCCGGCGGGCGCGGAGGCCCGCGTGCACCTGCGGATGGAGAACGTCTCCCGGCTGCCCACCGGCCTGCTGATGCTCCAGGACCGGGTGCCGTACGTGCTGGGTCCGCGCCCCCGCTTCGTCCTGGACCGGGTGGAGGCGGGCGGCCGCCGCGAGGTGTCCTACCGGGTCCGCTCCGACCTGCGCGGCCGCTATCCGCTCGGCCCGTTGCAACTGCGGCTCGGCGATCCGTTCGGGATGTGTGAGCTGACCCGCTCCTTCAGCGCGTACGACACCCTCGTCGTCATCCCGCGCACGGTGCCGCTGCCGGCGCTGCGGCTGGCGGGCGAGGCGTCCGGGTACGGCGACGGGCGGCAGCGTTCGCTCGCCCTCGCCGGGGAGGACGACATCATTCCGCGCGGCTACCGGCACGGCGACGACCTGCGCCGGGTCCACTGGCGCTCCACCGCGCGCCACGGCGAGCTGATGGTGCGCCGCGAGGAGCAGCCGCAGCGGGCCAGGTGCACGGTCCTGCTGGACACCCGGCAGGTCGGCTACCGGGGAGCCGGGCCCGACTCGGCGTTCGAGTGGGCGGTCTCGGCGGCGGCCTCCGCCCTCGTGCACATGCTGGAGCGCGGCTTCGCCGTCCGGCTGCTCACCGACGACGGGAACGCGGTGCCCGGCGAGGGGACCGGCGGTTTCGCCGGATCGACCCAGGAGTCGGCGGACTCGGCGGGGCTGATGCTCGACACGCTCGCGGTGGTCGGCCATTCCGACGGCGGGGGCCTCTCCCGCGCCCACGACGTGCTGCGCGGCGGCAACGAGGGACTGCTCATCGCCTTTTTCGGCGATCTGGACGAGGAACAGGCGGCGGTGGCGGCCCGGATGCGGCAGCGCGCCGGTGCGGGGGTGGCCTTCGTACTGGACAGCGCCGCCTGGGCCGGTGAGGCGGGCGGGGCGGGGCGGGCCGAGGAGCGGCTGCGGCGGCTGCGCGAGTCGGGCTGGACCGCGGTGCCGGTGGAGCCGGGCGACGAACTGCCCGATCTGTGGGAGCTGGCAGGCGGGATGCGCTCGGACACGCCGCCCGCCCCGAGCGGCGGGCCGACGGGATTCGCGGGGGGATGGTCATGAGCGGGCGGACCAGGCTGGCGCTGTGTGCCTACGCGGCGACACTGCTGGCGGCGGGTGCGCTGATCCCGCTGGTGGAGGAGGCCGGCTGGCTGGTGCGGGCGGCCGTGCTGCTCGGCGTCCAGAGCGGGGTGGGTGCCCTCGCGCGCCGCGCGCCGCTGGCCAGGACGCTGACGGTCGCCGTCCAGACGCTGGTCACGCTGGTGCTGCTGACGCTGGTGTTCGCGCGGGACCAGGCTCTGTTCGGCGTGGTGCCGGGGCCCGCCGCCGTCGTACGGCTCGGCGAGCTGCTGGTGGCGGGCGGGGAGGACGTCGGCACGTACGCCATTCCGGCTCCGCTGACCGACGGCATCGAGCTGATGGTGGTCGGCGGTGTCCTCCTGATCGGTCTCGCGGTGGACGCGATGGCGGTCACCTTCCGCAGCGCGGCCCCGGCCGGGCTGCCCCTCCTCGCGCTGTACTCGGTCGCGGCCGGCCTCTCGGACGGCGGCGCGGGCCGGCTGTGGTTCGTGCTGGCCGCCGCCGGATATCTGCTGCTCCTGCTGGCCGAGGGCCGGGACCGGCTCTCCCAGTGGGGTCGCGTCTTCGGCGGCGCCTCGCGGACCACGGGAGGTCTGGCGGACGGGCTGTCCGGGGTGCGCGGCGGGTCCTCCCCCGTCCGCACCGGCCGGCGGATCGGTGCCGTGGCGCTCGGTGTGGCCCTGGTCGCCCCGCTGGCCCTGCCCGCCCTGGACAACGGCCTGCTGGGCGGCAGCGGACCGGGGAACGGCCGGGGCAGCGGCGGCGGCACCATCTCCGCCGTCAACCCGCTGGTCTCGTTGCAGAACAACCTCAACCAGCCGGAGAACCGGGAGGTGATGACGTACCGCAGCAACATCGAGAACCCGCAGGACCTCTACCTCCGCATCCTGGCCCTGGACGAGTTCGACGGCAGCGAGTGGCGCTCCTCCACCCGCCGGCTGACGGACGTGCCGGACCGGCTCCCCCAGCCGGACGGGCTGGGCGGGGACGTCTCCGTCACCGAGGTCCGGACGAACATCTCCGCCTCGCGCTCCTACCAGCAGACGTATCTGCCGCTCCCCTACCCGGCGAGCGAGGTCCGGATCGGCGGGCGCTGGCGGTACGAGCCCGAGGGCCGCACCCTGGTCGGCGACGACGGGCAGACCACGCGCGGCGCGCGGTACGAGGTCGGCAGCCTGGTCGTCGAGCCCACGGCCGGGCAGCTCGCGGCCGCGGGTGCGCCGCCGGAGAAGCTCCTCGGCGAGTACACGCGGGTCCCCGACTCGCTGCCCGCCGTGGTCGCCGAGACCGCCGAGCGGGTCACCGGGGGCTCGGCCAACGCCTACGAGCGGGCGGTGAAGCTCCAGGACTGGTTCGCCTCGGAGGGCGGCTTCACGTACGACACGTCGGTCACCTCGGGGACCGGAACGTCCGCCATCGAGCGGTTCCTCCGGGACAAGGAGGGCTTCTGCATCCACTTCTCGTTCTCGATGGCGGCGATGGCCCGGACACTGGACATCCCGGCGCGGGTCGCGGTGGGCTTCACTCCGGGCACCATGAAGTCGGACGGGGCGATCTCGGTCGGACTGCGTGACGCGCACGCCTGGCCCGAGCTGTATTTCGAGGGTGTCGGGTGGACCCGTTTCGAGCCCACCCCGAGCCGGGGCAGCACCCCGTCGTGGACCCGGCCCGAGGTGCCCACGGACAGCGTGAGCGAAGCGGCCGAGCCCTCGGCCGCCGCCTCGGCCGAGCCGTCCGCCGCGCCCTCCACCGAGAACAGCTGCCCGCCGCAGCTGCGCCAGGAGGGTGGCTGCGGCCCCTCGCAGGAGCCGGGGGCGGCGCTGCCCTCCGACCGGGGCACCCCTGCCGGGACGGTGCTGCTGGTCGCCCTCGCGGCGGTCGTGGTGCTGGTTCTGCCGTTGTCACCGCTGCTGTGGCGGACCCGGACGCGGAGCCGGCGGCTGGGCTCCGGGGGCCGGTCGCCCGCCGACGCCGCGGCGCGGACGCTGGCCGCCTGGCGGGAGGTCACCGACACGGCCTGGGACCACGGCATCGCGCCGGACGAGTCGCTGACGCCCCGGAAGGCGGCGGCCAGGATCGTACGGCTGGGCCGGCTCGACACCGGGGCGGCCGAGGCCGTGCACCGGATCGCGGGCTCGGTGGAGCAGGTGCTGTACGCCCCCGAGCCGCGCCCCACGGCGGGGCAGGCCGACGACGTCCTCGCGGTACGGGCGGGTCTCGAGGCGGCGGCGGACCGGGGGGACCGGCTGCGGGCGATGTTCCTGCCCCGATCGTCCGTCCGGGTGGTGTGGGCCGTCGCCGACCGGCGGGCGACGCTCGCGGAGCGCTGGTCCGGCCGCCCGGGAGCCGGCCGCTGGCCGGCCCGGCTGCGCCGCCTCGCACGCCAGCACGGCTGAGGCGGACGGCGGACCGAGCCTCCGCGAGAACGGGAGCGACGGCCCGGCGGGAACGGAGGCGCGCCCTGCGGAGGGCGGAGGCGACGGCGCTGGGGCTCGGGCCGAGGGCGCCCGCGGCACTCTCCACCGCGGGCGGCTCCGTCCGGCAACGGGTGAGGGGCGGCCGCATTCCTGCGGCCGCCCCTCACCCGTCGGTGTCGTACCTCGCGCCATCGCCGGACCCTGTGAAGAAGAACAGGGCCGTGGCGTTCTACTGGCCCTGTTCGTCGCGGCGGCGCTGCCACCGCTGCTCGATGCGGTTCATCATCGACCGGCGTTGTCTCGGTCGGCGGCTCGCGCCGCTGTCCCCGCCGCCTGCGGCGGCCGGCTGCTGTTCACCGGGCTTGGGCGCCTTGCGCCATCCGGTGACCGCGAGCACGGCACAACCGAGCATGACGAGGAACCCCACCACGCTGATCCAGATCTGCTGGGCGACCATTCCGGCCATGAGGAGCGCGATACCCACCAGGAAGCCTGCGACCGCCTGGTAGACCCTTCGTCGGGTGTACGTACGCAGTCCGCTTCCCTCGAGCGCTGTCGCGAACTTGGGATCTTCGGCGTACAGCGCTCGCTCCATCTGCTCGAGCATGCGCTGCTCGTGCTCCGAGAGCGGCACGGGATCCTCCTCGTCGTCGGCCGCGGGGGCGACCGGTATGCGGCCCTTCCAGGATAGGCAGGGATTCGCCCCCGTGAAACCCGCCCTCTAGCCTTCAGCCAGTCCGGACCGCTATGTCGGCTCGGCTGCTGAGGCGTAGATTCCCCGACGACCGTTCCGCCATGCCGGATGGTGTCACCCGATCATACGGGGCTCGCGCGCGGTGCGGGGGTCCTGAGCCCGACTCCGTCCCGTCGCTGCGTTGCTGATCAGCGGCGCTTCTCGCCCAGAACGTGGAGCTGGGTGGCGACGGAGTGGAAGGCCGGCTGCTCGGCGACGGCCGCTTCGAGCTTGAGGAGGGCCTCCACCGCGCCGGGCTCGGTGTCCACCAGGACGCCCGGCACGAGGTCGGCGAAGACGCGGACGCCGTGCACCGCGGCGATCTCCAGACCGGCGTCGGAGACCAGTCCGGAGAGCTGATCGGCGGTGAACCGGCGGGGCACCGGGTCGCCCTCGCCCCAGCGGCCGGCCGGGTCGGTGAGCGCCTGGCGGGCCTCGGTGAAGTGCCCCGCGAGCGCGCGGGCCAGGACGGCGCCGCCCACTCCGGCGGCCAGCAGGCTGAGCGCGCCGGAGGGGCGCAGCGCCTCGGCCGCGTTGCGTACGCCTGCGGCGGGCTCGTCGACGTACTCCAGGACGCCGTGGCAGAGCACCGCGTCGAAGCCGTCGCGGTCGACGACGTCGAACAGTCCGAGGATGTCGCCCTGGACGCCCCGGACCCGGTCCGCCACTCCGGCCTCGGCCGCGCGGCGCTCCAGCGCGAAGAGCGCGTTGGGGCTGGGGTCGACGACAGTGACGCGGTGGCCGAGCCGGGCCGCGGGCACGGCGAAGTTGCCCGTGCCGCCCCCGGTGTCCAGGACGTCCAGGGCGTCCCTGCCGACCGCCTCGGCCTGGCGGTCCAGGGCGTCCTTGAGGACCTCCCAGACCACGGCGGTACGAAGGGAGGCGCGGGGGCGCGGCTGGTCCGACACGGCAGATGACTCCTCGACACGGTGCCGCCGGGGACGGCGGAGCGTGGACAGTGCGGTGGTGGTGAGCGGTCACCACCCTATGGCCTCGCACCGCCGCCGAGGGTGCGGCGCCGGCCCGCCGTCGCCGCCGTAGGGCGGTGGTGCCGCGGCAGGCCCCGGATCACCCGCCGCCCGGCCGCTCCGCGCGTGGTTGCGGCAGGGCGGGCTGGAGCACCAGGAGCCGTTCCACCAGGCGCAGGAACATCGCGGCGTCGCGCAGCACGTCGTCGGCGTCGCGCCCGCTGGCGGCTCCCGGCATGCCGGCCTCGGCGCGGGCCCGGCGGTCGGCCCCCGCAGCGAAGAGGGCGCTCCACTCGGTCAGCTCCGGGGCGATCTCCGGGAGGACCTCCCAGGCGCTGCGGATGCGGTCGCGGCGGCGCTTGTTCGTCTCGGGCCGGCCCCGGGCGGCCAGCACGGCCGCGGCGGTGCGCAGGGCGGCGAGGTGTGCGGTGGCGTACCGCTCGTTGGGCTCGTGGAGCACGGCGGCCTCGTCGAGGCCGGAGCGGGCCTTGGCGAGCAGATCGAGGGCGGCGGGCGGCGCCGTGGTGCGGCGCAGGACGGGGTGGACATCGCCGGCAGGACCGGTCAGTGAGGGGGCAGGGCTGCCTGCGCGGCGCCGCGGGGCGGCGGCTGCGGACGAGCTGGCCATGACGAACCTCCTGTCGTCGTGTGACGGCTCCGTGGCCGTCTGTGTCCATGGTGGCAACCACCACTGACAATCGGTTCTTCCACCCCGCTGACCTCCCGTTTTGCCTCGGGCGCGTGTTCGGACTAGTTTTTGCACTGACTGGTCAGTTCATAAAGGGGAGGGTCTGTGGAGAGCCCGCACGGCGCGGCGGTCGCCGCCGAGAGCTTGGGACTGAAGGGACCGCGCGGCTGGGTCTTCCGGAACGTGACGTTCAGAGCCGAGCCGGGGACGCTGGTGGCCGTCGAGGGGCCGTCCGGTTCGGGACGCACCTGCCTGCTGCTCGCCCTGACCGGCCGGATGCGCACCACCGAGGGCCACGCCGAGACCGGTGGCCTGCGGCTGCCCCGGCAGGCCGCCGCCGTCCGCGCGATCGCCGCGCTGGGGCCGGTCCCGATGGTCAGCGAACTGGATCCGGCCTTCACGGTCGCCGAGCACCTGGGCGAACGCGCCCTTCTCCAGGGCCGCTACGCCGCCTCCCTGCGCGGCCTGCTGCGCCCGCGCGCCGAGCGCCGGGCCGCCGCGAAGGCCCGCGTCGACGAGGCCCTGGATGCCGCGGGCCTCGACCTCGCCACGCTCCCCAAGGCGGGACGCACCTCCGTACGCGATCTGGAGCGGCTGGAGGCGCTGCGGCTGTCGGTGGCGCTGGCGCTGATCGGCAAGCCGCGCCTGCTCGCCGTGGACGACACCGACCTCAAGCTGTCGGACACCGAACGCGCACACGCCTGGGCGTTGCTGCGCTCCGTGGCGGAGGCCGGGACGACCGTGCTCGCCGTGTGCAGCGAGGCCCCCGAGGACGCGCTCGTCGTCCGCACCGCCCGCGCGGCCGACGACACGTCCGCGGCCGACGTGCGGACGTCCACGCCCACCGACGACCCGACCACCACCGACGAGGAGACGGCCGATGCGTTCGCCGAAACTGGCCGCGCTTGAGCTGAAGCGGTTCGGCAGGGGGAAGCTGCCGGCCGCCGCGCTGGTGGCCCTGCTGCTCCTGCCGCTGCTCTACGGCGCCCTGTACCTGTGCTCGTTCTGGGACCCGTACGGAAAGCTGGACAAGCTGCCCGTCGCCCTGGTCAACGACGACAAGGGGACCACCACCGACGGCAAGCGCCTCGCCGCCGGGGACGAGATCAGTGAGAAGCTGCTCGACTCGCGGGTGTTCGACTGGCACGAGGTCAGCTCCGCCGAGGCCGAGAAGGGCGTCGAGGAGGGCACGTACTACCTCTCGCTGACGATGCCGCCGGACTTCAGCAGGAAGATCGCCTCCAGCGGCGGGGACTCCCCCGAGACCGGCGCGCTCCAGGTCCGGACGAACGACGCCAACAACTACATCGTCGGCCAGATCTCCCGGACCGTCTTCGGCGAGGTCCGCAACGCCGCCTCCACGAACGCCTCCCGGTCCTTCCTGGACCGCATCTTCATCAACTTCTCCGATCTGCACGACAAGACCGCCGAGGCGGCCAAGGGCGCCGACGACCTCAAGGGCGGCATATCGAAGGCGAAGAAGGGCTCCGAGGACCTCGCGGACGGCCTCAAGGACTCCAAGGCGGGCAGCAAGAAGCTCTCGGACGGCATCGTCAAGCTGAACCAGGGCTCGCGCGAGCTCGCCACGGGTTCCGGCCAGGTCGCCGGGGGCACCCAGGTCCTGGCTGACAAGGTCAACGGGATCGCCGGTGACGTACGGCCCTTCTTCCAGGACAACGGGAAGTCCATCCGCGACACGGCCCTGCTGGTCGCCGACTCCTCCGCCGCCGTGCGGCACAACCTCGACCTGCTGGTGAAGAGCGCGCCCACCGCCGCGTCCGGCGCGAAGAAGGCGGCCGACGAGCTGACCGAGATCCACCGCACGCAGTGCGAGGAGGCCGAGGAGCCCGACGCCACCGCCTGCCCGGCACTGGAGCGCGCCGAGACCGCGGCCGCCGACGTCGCGAAGGTCTCCGCCGACGTGAACACCCTGGTCACCAACCAGAACGGCGACCTGAAGAAGCTGAGCACCCAGCTCACCGCCTTCCAGAAGCAGGCCGAGGACCTCGCGAAGCGCGCACCGACGCTGGACGACGACCTGGCGGCGGCCGTGACCAAGGTCAACGAGCTCAACACCGGCGCCCACAAGGTCGCCAAGGGGGCGCAGGCGCTGCACACCGGCCTCGGCGGGGCACAGACCGGCTCCAGCGAACTGGACACCGGGGTCGGCAAGTTGAAGACCGGCGCGGAGAACCTGGACGGCGGTCTCTTCCGGCTCGGCGACGGTTCGACCGCACTGGCCCAGGGGCTCAACGACGGCGTGGACAAGATCCCGGACTACGACAAGAAGGACCGCGACGCCCGGACCGAGGTCATGGCCGACCCGGTCAAGCTCGCCTCCCGGTCCCTCCACGAGGCCCCCAACTACGGCACCGGCTTCGCCCCGTACTTCATCCCGCTGTCCCTGTGGGTGGGCGCGATGGTGGCGTACATGCTGATCCAGCCGCTCAACAGGCGGGCGCTCGCCGCCGGGGCCTCCTCCTGGCGGATCGCGCTGGCCGGCTGGCTCCCGGTCGCCGCGATCGGCACGCTCCAGGTCGGCGCCCTGATGGCCGTCCTGCACTGGGGCCTCGGCCTCCAGATGACCCACGCCGCCGGAACGATCGGCTTCCTGGCGCTGGTGACCTGCTGCTTCGCCGCGATCGTGCAGTGGCTGAACGCCTGCTTCGGGGCGGCCGGGCGCATCCTGGTGCTGGTGGTGCTGATGCTCCAGCTGACCTCGGCCGGGGGCACGTACCCCGTGCAGACCAGCCCCGGCTTCTTCGGCGCGATCCACCCGTACCTGCCCATGACGTACGTCGTCGAGGGGCTGCGCAGGCTGATCACGGGCGGTCCGCTCACCCCGGTCTGGCTGGGCTGCGCGGTGCTGGCGGCCTTCACCGTCGGCGCGCTCGCCCTGACCGCGTTCACCGCCCGCCGCAAGCAGGTGTGGAGCCTGAGCCGGCTGCACCCGGAGCTGAGCCTGTGAGCGCGCCCGCGGTCGAGCCGCCGGTCGCCCCGCGGCCTGGAAGAATCCCCTCCATGGAAAGCAGTGGCAGCACCCGCCGCCAGGCCACCCGGCAGAAGCTCTACGAGGCGGCGGTGACGCTCATCGCCGAGAAGGGCTTCTCGACCACCACCGTCGACGAGATCGCCGAGCGGGCCGGGGTCGCCAAGGGCACGGTCTATTACAACTTCAAGAGCAAGACCGAGCTGTTCGAGGAGTTGCTCCGGCACGGCGTGGGGCTGCTCACCGCCTCGCTGCGGGCCGCCGCCGAGGAGTGCGCGGAGCGCGGCGGCACCCGCGTCGAGGCGCTGGACGCGATGATCCGCGCCGGACTCGCCTTCATCGACCGCTACCCGGCCTTCACCCAGCTGTACGTGGCCGAGCTGTGGCGCACCAACCCGCGCCTGGCAGTCCACGCTGCTGGTGGTGCGCCAGGAGGCCGTCGCGGTGGTCGAGGACGTGTTGCGGGACGCGGTGCGCGGCGGTGAGCTGAGCGAGGAGATCGACATCCCGCTGACGGCCGCGGCCCTGGTCGGGATGGTGTTGGTGGCGGCGCTGGACTGGCAGGCGTTCCAGCCGGAGCGCTCGATCGACGAGGTGCACTCGGCGCTGTCCCTGCTGCTGCACGGCCGGGTCAGCGGGCGCTGAGACGGCGGGTCCGTCCGGGAGCCCGCCGGAGCGCCCGACCGGGCGCGGAGTACGTACGGCAACGTCGAAGACGCCGGCCGCCGGAGTTCGCTTCCCCCGTGAACTCCACCGTGCCGGCGTCTTCCGTACCTCCGGAAACCCGTTCCCCGTGACCCCGTATGTCCCCCGTGGTCCCCGGGCCTCCGTCGTGCACCCCCGTTGCGTCAGGGGTACCGCGCCGTTCCGCCGCCCCGTGCCGGCGGTCCCGGCGCAGCGCCCCTTCCGTGGTCATCACTCTGCCGTCCGCGCCGGTGGGGGCCCATCCGCGCGGGTACTCATCTGTGGTGCTAGGTACGGGTACTCAGGGCACCGCCCCGCACCCTCTTCTCCTGCCGCCGGGTCCGGCGGCGGGAGGGGAAACGCCTGGCCCGGGGGCGGGCCCGGCCTCCCGGCCACGCCTTCGCCGCCGGTCGGTAGAGTCACCGGCATGGCACGCATTGCGGTGATCGGCGCCGGTACGGGCGCGATGGCGGCGGCCGCCCGGCTCGCCGTCGCGGGCGAGAAGGTGACGGTCTACGAGCGGTCCGCGAACTACGGCGGCTCGGTCGGCCGCCATGAGCACGACGGCTTCGTCTTCGACACCGGGCCCGGACTGCTGCACCTCCCCGCCGTCCAGCGGGACCTGTTCGTGAAGACCGGCAAGGAGTCCCTGGAGCAGTGCGTGACGCTGACCCAGGTCGATCCGGCGAGCCGCCATCTCTTCGCGGACGGCACGGCGGTGTCCCTGCCCAACGCCTCGCGGGCCGGCGTGGCCGCCGCCCTGGACGGGGCTCTGGGCGCGGGCGCCGGGGCGCGCTGGAGCGACTTCATGGACCGGGCGCGGGACGCCTGGGACCGCTCGCGGCGACCGCTCCTGGAGGAGCCCCTGCGCTCCGACCATCAGGTACTGGGGCGCGATCCGTATCCGGCGGTGCGGCAGCGGCGGCTGCTGCGCGCGGCCCGGCAGGCGGGCACCGTCGCGGAGATCGGCGCGTGGGAACTGGCGGACGCCCGGCTGGCCGCCCTGCTGGACGGGTACGCGCTCGCCCACGGTCTCGACCCGCGCACCGCACCCGCGAGCGCCGCGCTGCTGCCGTACATGGAGCAGACCTTCGGCAGCTGGTACGTCATGGGCGGGATGCGGGAGCTGGCCCGCGCGGCGTACGAGCGGTGCGTGGCCCGCCGGGTCGCGTTCGTCTTCGGGGCCGAGGTGGTCCGGGTCGTCGAGAAGGACGGCCGGGCGGCCGGCGTGGAGCTGGCGGACGGCACGGTGGCCGAGGCCGACCGGGTGGTGCTCGGGGTCCGGCCGCACGCGGGACTGGTGCCGGACCGGCCGGTGCGGGGCGCGGACGACGTGGCGGTCCGGCCGGGTTCCGGCGCGGGCGCGGCGGGCCGGTTCTCGGTGCTGCTGTCGCTGCGCGGGGGCCGGGAGGCGGACGCGGTGCACCGGACCGTGGTGCACAGCGCCCGCGGTGCGGCGGAGCAGGAGGCCGTGTTCGGGGGGCGGGTCGCCGCGCACCCCACGGTGACCGTGCTGCGGCCCGACGATCCGGCGACCCGGCCGGACGCGGAGCACGAGGCGGTGACGCTGACCGCGACAGTGGCCCCGCAGGGTCCGGTGGACTGGCGGGACGCCGAGGTGCGGCGGCGGTTCGCTGAGGTCCTGGTGGAGCGGGCGGCGGCAGCCGTTCCGGGGCTGCGGGAGCGGATCCTGCGCACGGAGATCCGCACGCCCGCGGAGACCGAGGCGGAGACGGGGGCCGAGGGCGGTGCGGTACCGCCGCCCGCGCTGGCCGGGGCGGCGGGGGCGTATCTGCATCCGGGCAACCTGACCCGGCTGCCGGGGCTGTACCTCGCGGGCGGCTGGGCGCACCCCGGCGGCGGGCTCGCGCACGCCGGGATGTCGGGGGCCCTGGTGGCCGGGCTCGTGGTGGAGGGCGACGGCTTCCGGGGCTCCCGCTGAGACCGTTCCGCCGCCGGGTGGCGCGGCCCCCGGCGGCGGAACGGTCTCAGTAGCGGTACTGCTCGTTCTGGCCGGTGTCGTAGCCGTTGCCGTACGGGGTGGGCCCGGCGGGCTGCTCCGGCGGCATCGGGGGGTACTGCTCGGCGTCACGCTGCTGCGGGACCCACACCCCGCCGGGCGGGGTGTCGGTGGCGTACTGCTCCGAGCCGTGGCTCCGGCCGTACGGGTCGGCGTAATTCTGCTGCCCGCCCTGGCCGTTGTGGCCGTCGTGGCCGTAACCGTCGTAACCCCCGTAGGAGGGGGCTCCGTTGGTGGTGCCGATGTACGGGTCGGAGTAGGCGGCGTAGCTCTGCGGGTCGGCGCCGTAGTCGTACGTTCCCGCGTAGGGGTCCTGGGCCGGCTGCGGTTCGTAGCCGGGGTAGGGGTCGTACGCGGGGTACTGCGGCTGGGCCGGAGGGGAGGTGTCGTGGCCGGGGGTCTGGCCGCCGTCGGCGTTCGTGCCGTGACCGGTGGCCCCGTAGACGCCGTACTGGCCGGTGTCGTCGGGCATCGGCTGCGGGGCGTAGACGGACGGCGTGGGCGGCGCGGCCGGGGGCGTGTCGTACCCGGCGGGCTCGCCGTCCGAGATCTCCAGGCCGGAGACCTCCAGGGTCGGGTCCTTCACCGCGGCGCCCTCGCCGCCGGACCTGCGCCGGCGGCTCTCGCCCGGATTCCCGCCGATGGCCCAGCCGGTGGAGAAGCCGCGCCGGAAGGACAGCGTCACGAAAGCCTGGCCGGTGGCGAAGGCGAGCGTGCCGATGACGATGACCGGCACCGACGACAGCAGCACCCCGGCGACCACGCCGAGGAACCCGGCGAAGGCGAGGAGCCGCCACCGCAGTCGCGCCTTGTACTGCAACAGCACCTCGCCCAGCAGCCACAGGGCCACCAGACCGAATGCGATGTAGAGGACCGTCCAGCCCACGCCCGCCCCCTCCTGCGGCCGTAGCCGCGTCGGCGGCGGATACGACCGGTCACGACTGCTTGTGCAGTCCGAGTTTCTCGTAGATTTCGAGCGTAGCCGTCGAGTTGTTGAGCGTGATGAAGTGCAGTCCGGGTACACCTTCGGACAGCAGCTCCGCGCAGAACTCCGTTGCGAACTCGATGCCAATGGAGCGTACAGCGGCCGGATCGTCCTTGGCCGCGAGGATGCGCTCTTTCAGCGACTCGGGCACGGTCGCGTTGCTGAGCTGGGAGAACTTTTCCAGCTGCTTGACGCTCGTGAGGGGCATGACCTCGGGAATCACCGGCGTTTCGCAACCCGCCGCGACCACGCGGTCACGCATCCGGAGGTAGTCCTGCGGGCGGAAGAACATCTGGGTGATCGCGTAGTCCGCGCCCGCCCGGCACTTGTCGACGAAATGACCGATGTCCGTCTCCCAGTCGGTGGACCGGGGGTGCATCTCCGGGAACGCCGCGACGCCGACGCAGAAGTCGCCCGACTCCTTGATGAGCCGTACCAGGTCGGCCGCATACTTCACGCCCTGCGGGTGCTCGACCCACTCGCCCATCGGGTCGCCCGGCGGGTCACCGCGCACCGCGAGGATGTTCCTGATGCCCGCGTCCGCGTACTGGCCGACCATGTTGCGCAGCTCGGCGACCGAGTGGTTGACCGCGGTGAGGTGGGCGACCGGGGTGAGCGTGGAGTCCGCCGCGATCTCCTGGGTGGCCTTGACCGTCCCGGCGCGGGTGGAGCCTCCGGCTCCGTACGTCACGGAGACGAAGCTCGGGCGGACCGCCTCGACCCGGCGCAGCGCGTTCCAGAGGTTCCGCTCGCCCTTCTCCGTCTTGGGCGCCCAGAACTCGAAGGAGTACGACGTCTTACCGGTCGCTAGCAGGTCACGCACGGTGCGCGCGTGATCCGTCCTGGTGGAGGGTGTGCCGAGGGCCATGAGGGGAGGTTAACCAGGGTGTGGACACTCCCCCAACCAGAGAGGGGAACTTTGTCTCGTTTTGCCGGACTGTTGTCCAGTCCTCGGACAGCCGCCCGCGCGGCGCGGGGGTCGCCGGGCCGGGCACTCGGGGCGCCCGCGCCCGGATCTCAGAGCGCGCGCGCCCGGATGCGGCGGGACAGTTCGGCGGCGGCGGCGGCCGGGTCGGCGGCCTCGGTGACGGCCCGGACGACGACGACGCGGCGGGCCCCGGCGTCCAGCACCCGGTCCAGGTTGCCCGCGTCGATCCCGCCGATCGCGAACCAGGGGCGCGGCTGGTCGAGCGAGGCCGCGTAGCGCACGAGGCCGAGGCCGGGGGCGTGGCGGCCGGGTTTGGTGGGGGTGGGCCAGCAGGGGCCGGTGCAGAAGTAGTCCACGCCCTCCTGGGCGACGGCCACGTCGACCTCGGCCTCGGCGTGCGTGGAGCGGCCGATGATCCGGCCAGCGCCGATGATCGCGCGGGCGGCGGGGACCGGCAGGTCGCCCTGGCCGAGATGGAGGACGTCGGCGCCGATGGCGTGGGCGACGTCGGCGCGGTCGTTCACCGCGAGGAGCTTGCCGTGCCGGCGGCAGGCGTCGGCGAGGACGGCGAGGTGCTCCAGCTCCTCGGCGGCCTCCAGGCCCTTGTCCCGGAGCTGGACGATGTCGACGCCGGAGGCGAGCACGGCGTCCAGGAAGGCGGGCAGGTCGCCCCGGTCCTTGCGGGCGTCCGTGCACAGGTAGAGGCGCGCGTCGGACAGCTGCTCGCGGGTCGTGGACATCGGTGGCGCTCCCCCGTGGTCGTGACGGTGCACGGGCCGCTTCGGGCGGCCCGTGCTCCGCTTCCGGTCGTATCGGTCAGACGGCGAGCGCCTGGGCGCGGCGCTTCACCTCCGTCCCGCGATTCTCGCTCAGCGCCTGCGCGGGGGTGCCGGGCAGGGTCGGGTCGGGAGTGAAGAGCCACTCCAGCATCTCTTCGTCGGAGAAGCCGTCGTCCTTCAGGAGGGTCAGGGTGCCTGCGAGGCCCTTGACCACCTTGTCGCCGTCGATGAAGGCGGCGGGCACCTGGAGCGTCCGGTTCTCCCCACGGCGTACGGCGATGAGCTGGCCCTCCTTGACCAGCTGGCGCACACGCGTCACCTCGATGTCGAGCATCTCGGCGATGTCGGGAAGGTGGAGCCAGGCAGGGACGAGAGCATCGGTCTTTGCGTCAATCTCGGTCACGAGGACAAGCGTGCCATCCAGGACCGACAGCCGGTAGCCGGGCCGACCGTAAGGGGGGCGGACCACGGTGGGCCACGGGCCGCCGGGAGCGGCGGATCCTCTCAGAGAGCGGCGGACTTCAGCGGTACGGCGGGGTCGGCCGCCTTCTCCGGATCGAGGGCGGCCCCCGACTCGATCAGCCTGCGCCCCTGGGCGAGATCGCGCGGGCGGCCCACCGCCAGCACCGCGACCAGCGCGCCCTCGCGCAGCCAGCACACGGACCAGGCGGCGTCCGCGCCGTCGCCGCGCCACAGCAGGGTGTCGGCGTCCGCGTGGTGGCCGGCGTACTGCACGAAGCGGCCGAACTGCTCGGACCAGAAGTACGGGACGGGGTCGTGGACGGGCAGCGGCGCGCCGGTCCCGGCAGCCATGACCGAGGCGGCGGCGGTGCGCGGGCCCTGGAGGGCGTTGTCCCAGTGGTGGACCAGGAGCCGGGTGCCGTAGCGGGCGGAGGGGAAGGAGGCGCAGTCCCCGACCGCGTACACGTCGGGCAGCGAGGTGCGCAGCGCGCTGTCGGCGGTGACCGAGCCGTCCGGGCCGAGCACGACCCCGGAGCCGGCCAGCCACCCGGTGGCGGGACGCGCGCCGATGCCGACGACCACGGCCCCGGCGGGCAGCGTCCGGCCGTCCGCGAGGACGACGGCCCCCTCCTCGACGCGTTCGACGCGGACCCCGGCGAGGAGTTCGGCACCGCTCTCCGCGTACCAGGCGGCCATCGGGGCGGTCACCTCGGCGGGCAGGGTTCCGGCGAGCGGGCGGGCGGCGGCCTCGACGACGGTGACCGCGCAGCCCGCGGCGCGGGCCGCGGTGGCGAACTCCGCGCCGATCCAGCCCGCTCCGACGACGACCACGTCGTGCCGCCGCTCCAGGACGGGCCGCAGCCGGGCGGCGTCGTCGAGCGTGCGCAGCAGATGGACTCCGGGCACGCCCTCGGCGCCGGGCAGGGCGACGGGCTCCGCGCCGGTGGCGATGATCAGGGCGTCGTACGGCACGGGCCCCTCGACGGTGTCCAGCACATGGTCGGCGGCGCGCAGGGCGGTGACGTCCAGGCCGAGGCGCAGGGCGATGTCCAGCGCCTCGAAGTCGACGTCGAAGGCGGAGTCCTCGGCCTTGCCCAGCAGCACGGCCTTGGACAACGGCGGGCGGTCGTAGGGCTGGTGGGGTTCGGCGCCGATCAGGGTCACGGACCCGGCGAAGCCCGCCTCGCGCAGGGCGACGGCGCTCTGCACACCGGCCATCCCCGCTCCGACGATCACGACGTTCCGGGCGGGGTTGTTCTCCGTCTGCTGCTCGCTCACCTGTCCACCTTAATCACCTGACGAGTCGTCAGGCAGGCGGCTCCGGGGACACCGGACCCCGGGAGGGCGGGACCCCGGACGTCAGGGCGAGGGCAGGACAGCGCGTCAGGACGGCAGTTCCTCCACCACGCTGGTCCCGCTGCCCTCGCGGGACTCCCACGCCCACCGCTCCTCCAGCCGCACCCGGCCGTCCGGGAGGTCGACGACGGTGGAGAGGCAGTGCCCGGACGAGGTGCTTCCGTCCTGCTCGAGCTGGACGTAGCGGAAGTCCAGCGCGTCTCCGTCGCGCGTGCCGACGAGGTGTCCGCGGATCACGTCGCCGCCCGCGTACTCGGCCCAGATCCGGCCGCCCTCCTCGTGGTACGCGAACCGGGTGCGGGTTCCGACCTGGCCGGGAGCCTGGTCGGCGACGGGTGCGAGGACGAGTCCGTCGAGCGAACGGGCCATGGCGGCTGGCTCTCCCTGCTGGGCGGTGGGCGGCGGGGTTTAGGGTGGCCACGGTAGAACACTCGCGGGAGCCCGGACGCACCGGGCTGAGAGGGAGGCTGGCCGGCCTCCGACCGTACGCACCTGATCCGGGTCATGCCGGCGAAGGGAGGGGCTGGACACCCATGCACGTCGCGGGAAACACCTCCGGGGTCGCGCGAACCCCGAGACCGAACGGAGCGGACGTCCTCGTCGTGGGGGGCGGCGTCATCGGCCTGGTCACCGCCTGGCGGGCCGCCCAGCGCGGGCTGACCGTCACCGTGGCCGATCCGGAGCCGGGCGGCGGGGCCGCCCGGGTCGCGGCGGGCATGCTGGCCGCCGTCACCGAACTGCACTACGGCGAACAGCTGCTGCTCGGCCTCAACCTCGACTCCGCCGCTCGCTATCCGGCGTTCGTCGAGGAGTTGGAGGAGGCAAGCGGCCGGGACACCGGCTTCCGGACCTGCGGCACGCTCGCCGTGGCGCTGGACTCCGACGACCGGGCGCATCTGCGGGAACTGCACGCCCTCCAGGAGCGTTCGGGTCTGGAGTCGGTCTGGCTGAGCGGCCGTGAGTGCCGCCGCCTGGAGCCGATGCTCGCTCCGGGCGTCCGGGGCGGCCTCCGTGTCGACGGGGACCACCAGGTGGACCCCCGCCGCCTCGCCGCGGCGCTGCTGACCGCGTGCGAGCGGGCCGGGGTCGCCTTCCGCCGGACGACCGCCGAGCGGCTCACCGTCGCCGGGGGCCGGGCGGCCGGGGCGCTGCTCGGCGACGGCACGGAGTTCGCGGCCGACCAGGTCGTCCTCGCGGCGGGCAGCCTCAGCGGCCGGCTCGCGGGGCTGCCGCCGGAGCTCGTACCGCCGGTACGCCCGGTGAAGGGCCAGGTTCTGCGGCTCACGGTGCCTCCGGCGTACGCCCCCTTCCTCAGCCGCACCGTGCGCGCCGTGGTCCGGGGCGGCGACCTCTACCTCGTCCCGCGGGAGAACGGCGAACTGGTCGTCGGCGCCACCAGCGAGGAGATGGGCTGGGACACGACGGTGACCGCCGGCGGGGTGTACGAGCTGCTCCGCGACGCCCACGAACTGGTGCCCGGCATCACCGAACTGCCACTGACCGAGACCCGCGCCGGGCTGCGCCCCGCCTCCCCGGACAACGCCCCGCTCCTCGGCCCGACCGCCCTGCCCGGTCTGCTGCTCGCCACCGGCCACCACCGGAACGGGGTGCTGCTGACGCCCGTCACGGGGGACGCGATGGCCGACGCGCTGACCACCGGCGAGCTGCCCCGGGCGGTCCGCCCCCTTCTCCCCCGGCCGCTTCGAGCCCGCCGCCGCCCTCGTACCCCAGGAGCAGCCCGCATGAACCAGCAGCCCGCCGGACCGGAAGTCACCGCCGTACCGGTAGCCACCGCTCCCGCGACCGCCTCCGCGCCCGGAGCCGCCGCCGTACCGGAGGCCGCGGGAGGGGACGTCACCGTCTCCGTGAACGGGGCGGCCCGTGCCGTCCCCGCCGGGACCGACCTGGGCACCCTGGTCGCCACGCTCACCCCGGCCCGCGCCGGGGTCGCCGCCGCCGTCAACGAGAGCGTCGTCCCGCGCGGCCGGTGGGCCGCCACCACGCTCGGCGAGGGCGACCGCGTCGAGGTCCTGACCGCCGTACAGGGAGGCTGACCGTGTCGGACGACGTCTTCACGCTGGGCCCCGCCTCCTTCGGCTCCCGGCTGATCATGGGCACCGGCGGGGCGCCGAGCCTGGAGGTGCTGGAGCGTTCGCTGATCGCCTCCGGCACCGAGCTGACCACGGTCGCCATGCGCCGGCTGGACCCGAGCGTGCGGGGTTCGGTGCTCTCGGTGCTGGAGCGGCTCTCCATCCAGGTGCTGCCGAACACCGCGGGCTGCTTCACGGCAGGCGAGGCGGTGCTGACCGCACGGCTGGCCCGCGAGGCGCTCGGCACCGACTGGGTGAAGCTGGAGGTGATCGCCGACGAGCGGACCCTGCTGCCCGATCCGATCGAGCTGCTGGACGCGGCGGAGACGCTGGTGGACGACGGGTTCGTGGTGCTGCCCTACACCAACGACGATCCGGTGCTGGCCCGGAAACTGGAGGACGTGGGGTGTGCGGCGATCATGCCGCTGGGCTCCCCCATCGGCTCCGGGCTCGGCATCCGCAACCCGCACAACTTCGAGCTGATCGTGGAGCGGGCGGGGGTGCCGGTGATCCTCGACGCGGGGGCCGGGACCGCCTCGGACGCGGCGCAGGCGATGGAGCTGGGGTGCGCGGCGGTGATGCTCGCCTCCGCGGTGACCCGCGCCCAGGAGCCCGAGCTGATGGCGGGTGCGATGCGTCACGCGGTGGAGGGCGGGCGGCTCGCGTACCGGGCGGGCCGGATTCCGCGCCGCCACTTCGCCGAGGCGTCGTCCCCGGTGGCGGGGAGGGCGGTGCTCGACCCGGAGCGCCCGTCGTTCTGAGGTCTCCCCTACGTTCCGGGGTCCCACCCCCGCCGACAGGGGCCCCGCCCACCGCGGGCGTGTCCCTGTCACGGATCGGCTGCAGATCGGCCGCGGGAGCGCCCCGGCCCGTCCTGGGTGTCGGAGGCGGCTCGTAGACTCTCGGGGTGGACACGACCCTCCAGGACCCTCTCGTCGGGCAGCTGCTCGACGGCCGGTATCGCATTGAGGCGCGCATCGCCGTCGGCGGGATGGCCACGGTCTACCGGGCCGTGGACACCCGCCTGGACCGGGTGCTCGCCCTCAAGGTGATGCACCCGGCGCTCGCCACCGACGTCTCCTTCGTCGAGCGCTTCATCCGGGAGGCCAAGTCGGTGGCGCGCCTCGCGCACCCCAACGTGGTCGCGGTCTTCGACCAGGGCGCCCAGGGGGCGTACGTCTACCTGGCGATGGAATACGTGGCGGGCTGCACCCTGCGGGACGTGCTGCGCGAGCGCGGGGCCCTGCGGCCACGGGCCGCGCTGGACATCCTGGAGCCGGTCCTCGCCGCGCTCGGGGCGGCGCACCGGGCGGGGTTCGTGCACCGCGACATGAAGCCGGAGAACGTCCTGATCGGGGACGACGGCCGGGTGAAGGTCGCCGACTTCGGCCTGGTCAGGGCGGTGGGCACGGCCACGGACACCACCGGTTCGCTGCTGGGCACCGTGTCGTACCTCGCCCCCGAGCAGATCGAGCACGGTTCGGCCGACACCCGCAGTGACGTGTACGCCTGCGGCGTCGTGCTGTACGAGATGCTGACCGGCGCCAAGCCGCACACCGGTGAGAACGCCGCCCAGGTCATCTACCAGCACCTCAACTCCGACGTCCCGCCCCCCTCCGCCGTCGTGCCCGGGCTCCCGGTCGCGCTGGACAGCCTGGTGGCGAGCGCGACCGCCCGCAATCCCGAGGTGCGCCCGCACGACGCGGTGCTGCTGCTGGCCGAGGCCCGTGAGGCCCGCGCCGGGATGACCGGGGCCGAGCTGGACGCCGTACCGCCGCAGGCGCTGTCGGACACGCATGACGGCGCGGACGACCGCACGAGCGTGATCCCCCGCGCCCTCCCGGCGGACGACGCCGGGGCCGTGCACCGCACCAGCCGCCTGGAGACGCCGCCCGCGGGGCCCGCCCCCCGGCGACCGCTCCTGCGGCGCGGCCCGTTCGGCGGGGCGCACCGCACGCTGATCCTGGTGCTCACCGCCGTCCTGCTGACGCTGGGCATCGGCACAGGTGTCTGGTACATCAACTCCGGGCAGTTCACCCGGGTGCCCTCGCTGCTCGGCCAGACCCAGCAGGAGGCCGAGCGGCGGATCGCCGGGGCCGGGCTCGACCTCCGGGGCGTGGACCGGGTCTTCAGCGACAGCGTCGAGCGGGGTGCGGTCGTGCGCAGCGACCCCGCGCCGGGCGACCGCATCCGGGGCAACGGTTCGGTGAAGCTCGTGATCTCCCGAGGCCCTGAGATCGTGCGGGTGCCCGACGTGGTGGGCAGCTCCCTCGCGGACGCCCGGCGCTCCCTGAAGAAGGTGGGCCTCGCGCCCGGCATGGTGACCAGGGAGTTCAGCGAGGACGTGGCGCGCGGCGAGGTGGTCCGCACGGACCCCCGCGCGGGCACCGACCGCACCCCGGACACGGCCGTGGCGCTCGTCGTCAGCAAGGGCGCCCCGATCGACGTCCCGGACGTCACCGGGCTCTCCGTCCAGGATGCCACCGCCGAGCTGGAGGCCGAGGGGCTCAGGGCCGAGGTGCTGCCCGGCCGGGTTCACTCCCCCGAGGCGAAGGGCGACATCGCCGAGCAGTCCCCCGGCGAGGGGACCGAGGCCGCCGAGGGCGACACGATCGAGCTGACCGTCTCCAAGGGCCCCCGCATGCTGGACGTCCCGGACGTCACCGGCCGGAACGTCGACGAGGCGCGGAGCACCCTGGAGGAGGCCGGCTTCGAGGTGGAGGTCGACCGTCCGTTCCTCTCCTTCAGCGACACGATCGCGGACCAGTCCGTGGACGGCGGCGAGCAGGCCCCCGAGGGGTCCACGATCACCATCAGGACCAAGGGGCTCTAGAACCACATGCACACCCCGCGCAACCCGGTGGGCGGCCACGTCCCGGTGGCCGGCGGCCTCGCCAAGGTCGGCCTGGAGTACGCCCGCGAGCTGGCGGCGGAGACCGTGCAGGTCTTCGTGGCCAACCCGCGCGGCTGGGCGACGCCCGCCGGGAACCCGGTACAGGACGAGCTGTTCCGCGCCGGGTGCGCGGCCGCCTCGATCCCCGCGTACGTGCACGCCCCGTACCTGATCAACTTCGGCTCGCACACCGGGGCCACGGTGGAGAAGTCCGTGGACTCCCTGCGCCACTCACTGCGGCGGGCACGGGAGATCGGCGCGCTGGGCGTGGTGGTGCACACCGGTTCCGCGACCGGCGGGCGGCCGCGCGCGGAGGCGCTGGCCCAGGTGCGGGAGTACATGCTCCCGCTGCTGGACGAGCTGACCCGTGACGACGACCCGGATCTGCTGCTGGAGTCGACGGCCGGCCAGGGCTCCTCGCTCTGCTCGCGGACCTGGGACTTCGGGCCGTACTTCGAGGCGCTGGACTCCCACCCGAAGCTGGGGATCTGTCTGGACACCTGCCACATCTACGCGGCGGGCCACGATCTGACCGGCCCGTCGGGTATGCGGCAGACGCTGGACCTGCTGGTGGAGACGGTCGGCGCGGGACGGCTGAAGCTGATCCACGCCAACGACTCCAAGGACGTCGTGGGCGCCCACAAGGACCGCCACGAGAACATCGGGGCCGGTCACATCGGGGCGGAGCCCTTCGGCCAGCTGTTCGCGCATCCGGCGACCGAGGGCGTACCGCTGATCATCGAGACGCCCGGCGGCAGGGAGGGGCACGCGGCGGACGTGGCCCGCCTGAAGGAGCTGCGCGGCGCACCCCGGCCGTAGGGGCTACAGCTCGGGGCCGTCCCCGGGTTCTTCCTGGTAGGAGTAGCGCTGCTCGGACCACGGGTCACCGATGTTGTGGTAGCCCCGTTCCTCCCAGAAGCCGCGCCGGTCGGTGGTCATGTACTCGATGCCCCGGACCCATTTCGGGCCCTTCCACGCGTACAGGTGCGGGACGACGAGGCGGAGCGGGAAGCCGTGTTCGGCGGTGAGGAGTTCGCCGTCCTTGTGGGTGGCGAAGAGGGTGCCGTCGGCGGCGAAGTCGGCCATGCGCAGATTCGACGAGAAGCCGTATTCGGCCCAGACCATCACATGGGTGGCCTCGGGGGCGGGCGGCGCCAGTTCCAGGACCGTGCGGGCGGGAACGCCGCCCCATTCCGCGCCGAGCATGCTGAACTTCGTCACGCAGTGCAGGTCGGCGACGACCGAGGAGAACGGCAGCGCCGTGAATTCCTGGTGGTCCCAGCAGTGTTTGCCGCCGTCGGCGGTGGCCCCGAAGACCCGGAACTCCCAGCGGTCGGGCTTGAACTTGGGAACGGGCCCGTAATGGGTGACCGGCCATCCGCGCTGCAGTCGCTGTCCCGGCGGAAGCTCCGACTGTTCTGCTGCGCGGTTCTCCCGGCTTTCCGGCTGACCCATGCCTCCATGGTGACAGACAGGCAGGGGTGGTCATGACCAGGGCGGACCACCATCGGGGCAACTCGTACTAAGCGTGCACTTACTGGACGGTCGCTGAGCGCGGTGCGAGGATCTGGCCAACTCGCCAGTTCGATCACCGGTTGGAAGGAGCCTTTGCCATGCAGGGCGACCCCGAGGTCCTTGAGTTTCTCAATGAGCAGCTGACTGCCGAATTGACCGCCATCAACCAGTACTTCCTGCACGCCAAGATGCAGGACAACTTCGGATGGACCAAGCTCGCCAAGTACACCCGCGCCGAGTCCTTCGACGAGATGAAGCACGCCGAGATCCTCACCGACCGGATCCTGTTCCTGGAGGGGCTGCCGAACTACCAGCGGCTCTTCCATGTCCGGGTGGGGCAGACGGTCACCGAGATGTTCCAGGCGGACCGCCAGGTCGAGGTGGAGGCGATCGACCGCCTCAAGCGGGGGATCGAGGTGATGCGCGCCAAGGGCGACATCACGTCGGCGAACATCTTCGAGTCGATCCTGGCGGACGAGGAGCACCACATCGACTACCTCGACACACAGCTGGAGCTGGTCGAGAAGCTGGGTGAGCCGCTCTACATCGCGCAGCTGATCGAGCAGCCGGAGAGCTGAGGGATCAGGCCGCTTCCGGGAGGCGTACGTCCCCGGCCGCGCCGACGGTGGCGGGCTCCTGCCGCTGGTCGAGCAGCTCACGGCGGGCGCAGTCGCCCCGGCCGAGCAGTGCCTGGATACGGCGCACGCATCCACCGCAGTCGGTTCCGGCCTTGCAGGCGGAGGCGATCTGCCGGGGGGTGCAGGCTCCGGCGTCCGCATGCTTCTTGACCTGGGCTTCCGTGACGCCGAAGCAGGAACAGACGTACATGCGGTTCACCTCCCTGCGGATCGGTCACGGGTGCCGTCCCGCTTCCACGGTGAGGCTAACCTAACCTTACCCGTCGCTCAACCGGCGTAAAAGGCCCGGAGACGACTGTGGGGCACGGATCACATGGATCCGTGCCCCACAGGTGCGTATGCCGGGAATTCCTTACTGGTCGCGGTACATCTCGGCGACGAGGAAGGCCAGGTCGAGGGACTGGCTGCGGTTGAGACGCGGGTCGCAGGCCGTCTCGTAGCGCTGGTGCAGGTCGTCCACGAAGATCTCGTCACCGCCGCCCACGCACTCGGTGACGTCGTCGCCGGTCAGCTCCACGTGGATGCCGCCCGGATGGGTACCGAGGGCCTTGTGGACCTCGAAGAAGCCCTTGACCTCGTCCAGGACGTCGTCGAAGCGGCGCGTCTTGTGGCCGGAGGCGGCCTCGAAGGTGTTGCCGTGCATCGGGTCGGTGACCCAGACGACCGTCGCGCCGGAAGCGGTGACCTTCTCGACCAGCTCGGGGAGCTTGTCGCGCACCTTGTCGGCGCCCATGCGGACGATGAAGGTCAGCCGGCCGGGCTCGCGCTCGGGGTCCAGGCGCTCGACGTAGCCGAGCGCCTCCTCGACGGTGGTCGTCGGGCCGAGCTTGATGCCGATCGGGTTGCGGACCCTGGAGGCGAACTCGATGTGCGCGCCGTCCATCTGGCGGGTGCGCTCACCGATCCAGACCATGTGGCCGGAGGTGTCGTACAGCTCGCCGGTGCGCGAGTCCGTGCGGGTGAGCGCCGTCTCGTAGTCCAGCAGCAGGGCCTCGTGCGAGGCGTAGAACTCGACCGCCTTGAACTCGGCCGGGTCGGTGCCGCACGCCTTCATGAAGTTGAGCGCGTTGTCGATCTCGCGGGCCAGGGCCTCGTAGCGCTGGCCGGCCGGGGACGACTTCACGAAGTCCTGGTTCCAGGCGTGGACCTGGCGCAGGTCGGCGTAACCGCCGGTGGTGAAGGCGCGCACCAGGTTCAGCGTGGAGGAGGACGCGTGGTACATCTGCTTCAGCCGCGCCGGGTCCGGGATCCGTGCCTCCTCGGTGAAGGCGAAGCCGTTCACCGAGTCGCCGCGGTAGGTCGGCAGGGTCACGCCGTCGCGGGTCTCGGTCGGCTTGGAGCGCGGCTTGGAGTACTGGCCCGCGATCCGGCCGACCTTGACGACCGGCACGGAGGCGGCGTAGGTCAGCACGGCGCTCATCTGGAGGAGCGTCTTCAGCTTGGCCCGGATGTGCTCGGCGGACACGGCGTCGAAGGCCTCGGCGCAGTCGCCGCCCTGCAGCAGGAACGCCTCGCCCTGGGCGACGGCTCCCAGACGGGCGCGCAGCTGGTCGCACTCGCCCGCGAAGACGAGCGGCGGATACGACGCGAGGTCCGCGAGTACATCGCGCAGCGCCTCGGAGTCGGGGTACTCGGGCTGCTGCGCCGCGGGAAGGTCTCGCCAGGTGTTGCCACCGGCGACGGAGGTATTGGCGTTCACGGTCACGTGCCCAACATTACGGGGTCGCGGAGGGCGTCCATCCGATCGCTCAACAGATGAGACACCCGCTCCGGCGCCGGGATCGTCCGCTAGGGTCGGGGCATGTCGACGCAACAGATCCAGCTCTCGATCCAGAACTGGTGGTGGACCGCTCATCCGGCGGCCCGCTGAATCATCGCGCTGACACTTCGCGAAGGCCGCCCGAGGGGCGGCCTTCTCTGCGTTCGTCAGGCCGTTCCTCTCCCAGTGAACCCGTGCCGATCCCCCGCGGATCCCCGCACGGGCCGTCCGGAAGGAACCCGCTCCCATGTCCCAGACAGCGTCACCCTCCGCCTCCGCCCTCGTCCGGCGGCTGCTGGCCGAGGACGCCCCGCCGTTCGCCCTGCTGCGACGCCGGACCCCCGGGCGTGACCACGATCACGTCGAACTGCTCGTCGGCGGGGTGCGGGAGGTGGACCGGCTGGCCGACCTGCCGGTGGGCACGTCCCCGGCACTGGCCCTGGTGCCGTTCCGGCAGATCGCCGAGCGCGGCTTCGACGTGCGCGACGACGGCACCCCGCTGAGCGTGCTGGTCGCCGAGGAGAGTCACGAGCTGGGGCTCGCGGAGGTGCTGGCGGCGCTGCCCGCCCACGACGTGAGGGTCGAGGACCGCGGCTTCGACGTGCCGGACGGGGAGTACGCGGAGATCGTCCGGCGGGTGATCCGCGACGAGATCGGGCAGGGCGAGGGCGCGAACTTCGTGATCCGGCGGACGTTCCGGGGTGAGATCGCCGGGTTCGGGCGGGCGGACGCCCTGGCGCTGTTCCGGCGGCTGCTGGCGGGCGAGCGGGGCGCGTACTGGACGTTCGTGGTGCACACCGGGGCCAGGACGCTGGTCGGGGCCAGCCCCGAGGTGCACGTGCGGATGTCCGGCGGGACGGTCGTGATGAACCCGATCAGCGGAACCTACCGCTACCCGGACGGGGGGCCCACGGCGACAAGCCTGCTGGCGTTCCTCGGGGACCGCAAGGAGAGCGAGGAGCTGTCCATGGTGGTCGACGAGGAGCTGAAGATGATGTGCACGGTGGGCGACAGGGGCGGGGTGGTGGTCGGTCCCCGGCTCAGGGAGATGGCGCACCTCGCGCACACCGAGTACGAGCTGCGGGGGAAGTCCTCGCTGGACGTGCGGGAGGTGCTGCGCGAGACGATGTTCGCGGCGACCGTCACCGGCTCCCCGGTGCAGAACGCGTGCCGGGTGATCGAGCGGTACGAGTCCGGGGGCCGCGGCTACTACGCGGGGGCGCTGGCGTTGCTGGGCCGGGACGCGAGCGGGGCGCAGACGCTGGACTCGCCGATCCTGATCCGTACCGCCGACATCGCGCCCGACGGCTCGCTGCGGGTGCCGGTCGGGGCCACGCTCGTACGCCACTCGGACCCGGAGAGCGAGGTCGCCGAGACGCACGCCAAGGCGGCCGGTGTGCTCGCCGCCCTCGGGGTGCGGCCGGGCCGGCCGGCGGCGGAGGCCGACCGGCCGCGGCTGGCCGCCGATCCTCGGGTACGGGCGGCGCTGGACGGCCGGCGCGGCTCGCTCGCCCCGTTCTGGCTGCGGATGCAGGAGCGCGTCCAGGACCTCTCCGGGCACGCGCTGGTGGTGGACGGCGAGGACACGTTCACCGCGATGCTGGCCCATCTGCTGCGGGCCTCCGGGCTGGACGTCTCGGTGCGCCGCCATGACGAGCCGGGACTGCGGGAGGCGGTCCGGGCGCACGCGGGGCCCGTGGTGCTGGGCCCCGGTCCGGGGAATCCGGCCGATCCGGCCGACCCGAAGATGCGGCTGCTGCGGGAGATCGCGGCCGAGCTGGTGCGGGACCACCGGCACGGAGTGCTGGGGGTCTGCCTGGGACACGAGCTGATCGCGGCGGAGCTGGGGCTGGACATCGTCCGCAAGGCGGTGCCGTATCAGGGGGCGCAGACCAGGATCGAGCTGTTCGGGCGGCCGGAGACGGTGGGCTTCTACAACAGCTTCACCGCGCGGTGCGACGCCTCGGCCGCCGCCGAGCTGGCCGCGCACGGGATCGAGGTGAGCCGCGACGAGGAGAGCGGCGAGCTGCACGCGCTGCGGGCACCGGGCTTCGCCTCGGTGCAGTTCCACCCGGAGTCGGTGCTGACCGTACGGGGCTCGGTGATCGTGACGGAGCTGCTGGCGGGGCTGCCGGTGGCGGGCTGAGGAGCACGGCGGGGCTGTCGGAGGCGAGCTGTGCGACGAGGGGCGTCACTCCCTCGGCACGAGGACGTTCTCGCTGGAGCGGCGGGCCAGGTGGTCGGCGACGTTGGTGACGGTCGCGTCGATGATCTGGCCCACCGCGTCCTCGGTGTAGTACGCCTGGTGGGAGGTGACGATCACGTTGGGGAAGGTCACCAGCCTCGCCAGGGTGTCGTCGTCGATGCCCTCCAGGGACTTGTCGAGGAAGAACAGCCCCGTCTCCGCCTCGTACACGTCGAGCCCGACGCCGAGGAAGCGGCCCGCGCGCAGTTCGGTGACCAGGGCTGCGGTGTCGATGAGACCGCCGCGGCTGGAATTGACGAGGATCGCGTCGTCCTTCATCGCCTTCAGGGCGGCCGCGTCGATGAGGTGCCGGGTGGCGGGGAGCAGCGGTACGTGCAGGCTGATCAGGTCGGCCTCGGCGAGCAGCCGCTCCTTCGCCACGTACTCCATGCCCAGCTCGGCGCAGGCCGGGTTCTCCGCCACGTCCCAGCCGAGCAGCTTCATGCCGAAGCCGTGGGCGATGCGGGTGAAGGCCTCACCGATCTTGCCGGTGCCGAGCACCCCGGCGGTCCGGCCGCGCATGTCCCGGCCGAGCAGCCCGTCGAGGCGGAAGTCGAAGTCGCGGGTGCGGCTCGCGGCGCGGATGACGCGCCGGTTGACGGCCAGGGCGAGCGTCCAGGCGAACTCGGCGACCGAGTACGGCGAGTAGGACGAGACCCGCGCGACGCGCAGGCCGAGCCGCTCGGCGACGTCCAGGTCGATGTTGTTGAAGCCGGTGGAACGCTGGGCGATCATCCGCGTGCCGCCGGCGGCGAGCGTCCGCAGCACCGGGGCGCTCAGGTCGGCGTTGACGCTCGTGGAGATGACCTCGTAGCCGGCCGCGATGGGGGCGGTGTCCCGGTTGAGGAAGACGTCCAGGCAGCGGACCTCGTGGAGTCCCGCGAACGCCTTCTCGATCAGGGGCTTCTCGTCGGACTGCACACCGAAGGCCAGGACTTCCACGGGGTCTCCCGATCCGGAACTGTGCGCGGGCAGGGCCGTACACGCGCGAATATACGGCCCCGCCCCCGAGCCCGCCTGGTCAGACGTCGTCGAGGCCGCGCTCGATGGCGTACCGCACCAGCTCCACCCGGTTGTGCAGCTGGAGCTTGCCGAGGGTGTTCTGCACGTGGTTCTGGACGGTGCGGTGGGAGATGACCAGGCGCTCGGCGATCTGCTTGTACGAGAGTCCCTTGGCGACCAGCCGCAGCACCTCGGTCTCCCGCTCGGTGAGCTGCGGGGCCTTGGGCTCGTTCGACGCGGCGGGGGCGGGGTCGGAGGCGAGCCGGCGGTACTCGCCGAGGACGAGGCCCGCCAGCCCCGGGGTGAAGACGGGGTCCCCGGCGGCGGTGGAGCGGACGGCCTCGACCAGCTCGCGGGTGGAGGCGGACTTCAGCAGATAGCCGGTGGCCCCGGACTTCACGGCCTCCAGGACGTCGGCGTGCTCGCCGCTGGCGGAGAGGACCAGGACCCGCAGGCCCGGAAGGGCGCCGACCAGCTCCTTGCAGACCCGGGCTCCGGGCATGCCGGGGAGGTTCAGGTCGAGGACGAGGACGTCCGGGCCCACGGCCCCCGCCCGGCGGACGGCGCCCGGCCCGTCGCCTGCGGTGGCGACCACGTCGAAGCCGGACTCGGTCAGATCGCGGGCGACCGCGTCGCGCCACATCGGATGGTCGTCGACGACCATGACCCTGATGGGCCGGCCGCCGGCCCCCTGCTCGTCCTGTGCTGTGTTTGCTGCGTTCCGCGTACTCATCGGGCCGATCCTGCCTTCCCCCGGTGAACCTTCGGTGCTCTGGGAACCTTCAACTCGACCTCGCAGCCCTGTCCGGGCACCGAGATCAGCTCTGCCGTGCCGCCCAGGTCGCGCAGCCGGCCCCGGATGGAGAGCGCCACCCCGAGCCGTCCCTCGCCCTCGGCCTGGGCGAGCCGCCCCTCCGGGATGCCGGGACCGTCGTCCCGGACGGTGACGATCACCTCGTCCGGCTCGTCCTCGACCAGGATCCACGCCCGGGCGTCCGGCCCCGCGTGCACCCGGACATTGTCCAGGGCGGCGCTGACGGCGGCGGCCAGCTCCCGCGCCGAGGCGGCGGGGAGCAGCACCGGGGTGCCCGGCTCGGCGAAGCTCGTACGGGCTGCGGCGTGCGGGGCGAGCAGGGCGCGCAGATCACAGGCGGCCTCGTCGCCGGGGCCGTCGTCCTCGTCGTCCTCGACCGTGCGGACCACGGCCCCGTCGGCGGCGTCCTCGGAGACCCGCGTGGGGGGCACCAGACCGCTGGAGACCAGGGTGCGCAGGGCGACCTCCTGCTCCCCGGCGAGCCGCCCCAGCTCGGCCGCCTCGCCGCCGATCGCGGTGCCCCTGCGCTGCACCATGGCGAGAACCTGGAGCACGCTGTCGTGGATGTCGCGGGCGAGCCGTTCGCGTTCGCGGGTGGCGGCCTCGATCTCCAGTGCGCGGGCCAGGGTGCGCTCACTGGCGCGGGCGACCTCGACGACGTAGCCGATGGCGATGGAGGCGACCCAGACCAGCAGGACGTTGTGGAAGGTGTCCCGGCTGGGGTCGCCGCGCTGGATGATGTTGGCGGCGGCGACGAAGGTGGAGGCGAAGGCCGCCCACCGCCAGCCGCCCTTGATGGCGAAGGCGAGGACCGATCCCGCCGTCCAGATCGAGGGCAGCGTCGGTCCGTCGAACGTCTGGGAGTCGAGGTCGGCGAGCGGGGTGATCAGGATGCCGGCCAGCGCGACGACGAGGTCGGCGCCGAGGAAGCGTTTGGTGCAGTTGGCCGCCGAGCGGACCTTGGGCAGGGTGGCGATCGTCCAGACGACGAGGAAGCCGAGGTACGCTGCGGCCACCCAGGGCCGCTCGAACTTGTCCCGCCCGAAGGCGGCGAGCAGCACCGCGTAGATCACGGTCAGCACGCGGTAACCCGTCAGCGCACGCCACAGCGGCAGCTCGACCGACATCCGTACGACTCGCTCACGCTTGGCCATGGCACACCCCTCGGACGGTGGACGACGCGGTTACGCGCCGGACCGTTCCGTTCCGTTCTCGTCGCTCGCGGCCGCCTGCTTCCGCTCCCGCTTGGCCTCCTCGGCCTTGGCCTTCGCCTCGTCGGCGATCTGGCGCTTGGCGGCGGTGGCGTAGATGTCGACGTACTCCTGTCCGGAGAGCTTCATGATCTCGTACATGACCTCGTCGGTCACCGAGCGCAGGATGAAGCGGTCGCCGTCCATGCCCTGGTAGCGGCTGAAGTCGAGCGGCTTGCCGATCCTGATGCCGGGGCGCATGAGCTTGGGCACCACCTGGCCGGGCGGCTGGATCTTCTCGGTGTCGATCATGGCGACCGGGATGACGGGCGCTCCGGTGGCCAGCGCGACCCTGGCCAGACCGCCGGGCTTGCCCCGGTAGAGGCGGCCGTCGGGCGAGCGGGTGCCCTCGGGGTAGATGCCGAAGAGGCCGCCGCTCTCGACGACCTGGATACCGGCCTTGATCGCCGCCTCGCCCGCGCCGCGCGCTCCGGAGCGGTCGACCGGGAGCTGGCCGACGCCCTTGAAGAAGGCAGCGGTGAGCTTGCCCTTGACGCCGGGGGCGGTGAAGTACTCGGCCTTGGCGATGAACGTGACCTTGCGGTCCAGTACGGCCGGGAGGAAGAACGAGTCGGAGAACGACAGGTGGTTGCTCGCGAGGATCGCCGGACCGCGCTCGGGGATGTTCTCCAGGCCCTCCACCCACGGCCGGAAGGCGAGCTTCAGGGACCCGCCGATGGAGAACTTCATTGCGCCGTAGATCAACTCTGGTGCCTCCTGTGTGCTGTCCGTAGACCTTAGCCTGTGAGGCCGTCCCCGCCCCTGCCCGGTCCGGCCCCCGCCGGGGCCGGACCGGGCGCTTCACGGGGCCGTGACGGCCCTGGTCGGTGTCGGTCCGGTCGCGTACGGTGAAGTCATCCGTCAAGCACTCCCCCAGGTGCGTCCTCCCCCCGCCCCGTCCCACGAACAGGAGACCCTGGTGCCGGTCCTCCCTGGAGCCGAGCCGTTCCGCCACGAGGGCGGAGAGGTCGGCGTCCTCCTCTGTCATGGCTTCACCGGATCCCCGCAGTCGCTGCGCCCCTGGGCCGACCACCTCGCCGAGCGCGGGCTGACGGTCTCGCTGCCGTTGCTGCCGGGCCACGGCACCCGCTGGGAGGGCATGGCGGTCACCGGCTGGCAGGACTGGTACGCGGAGGTGGACCGGGAGCTGCGCGTCCTCGCGGAGAAGTGCGAGCAGGTCTTCGTCTTCGGGCTCTCCATGGGCGGGGCGCTCTCCCTGCGGCTCGCGGCCAGGCACGGCGACGCGATCAGCGGCCTGGTGCTGGTCAACCCGGCCAACAAGGTGCACGGCCTCTCGGCGTACGCGCTGCCGGTCGCCCGCCATCTGGTGCGGACGACGAAGGGCGTGGCCGACGACATCGCGCTGCCCGGATCGCACGAGGTGGGGTACACCAAGGTGCCGCTGCACGCGGCCCACTCGCTGCGGACGTTCCTGGCGCTGGTCGACCGGGAGCTGCCCCAGGTGACCCAGCCGCTGGTGCTGCTGCACAGCCCGCAGGACCATGTCGTGCCGCCCGCCGACAGCGCGCGGATCCTGAGCCGGATCTCGTCCACGGACGTCGAGGAGATCCTGCTGGAACAGAGCTACCACGTCGCGACGTTGGACCATGACGCGGAGCGGATCTTCGATGAGAGCTACCGGTTCATCGGCCGTCTCGCACCGAGCGTCGGGATGAAGGGGAGCACGTCCGGTGGCTGAGCAGGACGCGGAGCGCACGAGCGGCGACGAGGAGCGCGAACCGCGCCCCACGGAGCCGGCGGCCGTCCCGGAGGGGACGGCGAAGCCGGCCGGGGCCGAGGGAGCGGAGCAGGAACGGGCGATCGACGAGGACGCGGCGTGGGCCGCGATCGTCGCGGGGTACGGGGAGGAGCCGCCGGACCCGCCGGGCGCCAAGCCGTTCAAGTCGGTCGAGGACCTGGCCCTGCTCGACGACGACCAGCGCAACGCGGTGGGGCCGGACGGCTCGGCCGGGAGCCCGGTGGACAAGGGGTCCGGCAAGACGCCCCCGAAGCCGCCGGAGAAGAAGCCGCTGGGCAGTTCGGTGGTCTTCGCGCCCGGAGTCGCCGGCCCGCGCGACTACGAGCTGCCCGAGTCGAAGGACGACGGCGTCGACGCACCGGACGACGGGGACGAGGGCCACTTCGTGCCCCCGGAACCGCCGCCGCTGCCGGAGGCCGACGTCACGGCGAAGTTCGCCTGGCTCGCGGTGATCGGCGGGCCGGTGCTGATGCTGGTCGCGGTGCTGTTCCAGTGGGAGATGACGTGGTGGCTCACCACGCTGTGCATCGGCGGCTTCCTCGGCGGCTTCGCCACCCTGGTGGCCCGGATGCCGCACGACGACGATGACGACGGCTACGACGATCCGGGGCGCGGCGCGGTCGTGTAGTCACCTCGCGGCGGGGACCCTGAGGGCGGCCAGGACCGGCAGATGGTCCGTGGCCGCCCTCAGGTCGTCCTCGCTCACGCCGGGCAGCCCGGACGGCGCCCCGCAGCCGAGCACCTCGATGCCCGGTGTCGCGAAGACCGCGTCGATGCGCTTACGGGGTTCGTCGGCCGGGAACGTCGGCTCGCCGCCCCACGGGGCGACGGCCCGGCAGTCCTGGAGGGGCCCGGCGAGGCGCCGGAACGCCTTCCCGGTCGGTACGTCGTTGAGGTCGCCGCCCGCCACGGCGTGCTCCACGCCCATCGCGGCCAGCCGCTCCAGGAGCAGGTCCGCCTGGGCGAGGCGTTCGTCGCCCTGGAGGCTCAGGTGGCAGCTCAGCACCCCGAGCCGGGCCCCGGCGATCCGCACCACGGCGGTGGCGAAGCCCCGGCGGTGCAGGCCGGGGGTGAGCGGCAGCAGAACGTCCTCGGTGCGCTCGACGGTCGCCCGCAGCGAGCACAGCAGCAGGGGACCGGCGGCGGTGGCCCCGCCGCTCAGCACCACCAGACCGCTGCTCTTCGCGAGCCGGGCCGCCGCCTTGCGCCAGCGGAAGAAACG